>NZ_CP034086.1:1587500-1930036 GCF_003855495.1 Methylocystis rosea
CACAATGAGGGCGAGGAAGACGAAGGCGCCATGCGCCTTTACGATTCCCTTTACGAAACCGCTCTCAAGCAGCAGATCCCGCGGCCGATCATCAATGAGCTGGTGCGGGTTTTCGCCAATGACGCCGATCTGCAGCGCGGCGTCTCGGGCGGCGATACGTTCGACATCTTCTACGACGAAGCGGAGGACGGCGCGAGCGCGGGTCGCGACGCGCTGCTCTATGCGTCGCTGACCACTCGTAACGAAACCTATCGCTACTATCGCTTCTTCACGCCCGACGACGGTCTGCTCGACTACTATGACGAGAACGGCCGCTCGAGCCGCAAATTCCTGGTGCGCAAACCGATCGCCATCGGCGAGACGCGCTCAGGCTTCGGCATGCGCCGCCATCCGATCCTCGGCTATTACAAGATGCACACGGGCGTCGATTGGGCGGCGCCGATCGGCACGCCGATTCTCGCCGCCGGCAATGGCACGATCATCAAGGCGCAGTGGGATTCGGGCTATGGTCGGCGCGTCGAGATCCAGCACGCCAACGGCTACATCACCACCTACAATCACATGTCAGGCTTTGCGCGCAGCGTGAAGGAAGGCATGCGGGTCAAGCAGGGCCAGGTGATCGGCTTCCTCGGCTCGACCGGATTGTCGACGGGACCGCACCTTCACTATGAGGTGATGGTCAATGGCCATTTCGTCGATCCGATGCGCGTCAAGCTGGCGCGCACGCGCGAGATCGAGGGCCGGCTTCTCGCAGATTTCAGGAAAGAGCGCGATCGCATTGATTCGCTGATGGCGAAGGCGCCGAACAACAGCGCCAAAGTGGCGACTCGTCAGGCCCGGTAAGCGACGTTCACTGGAGTCGCCTCCGGGCTGGCGGCCCGGCGACAGTCTCTTAGGCCGCCTGGAGCCATTCATAGGCGGGAGCGAACTGGGCGGCGCGGACGCCGCGGACAATATTCTCCATCGTCGCCATCGTCTGGCGATTGAGCGAGTCGCGGGGGAATTCGATGCGAAATTCGCGCTCGATCGCGAGCAGCAGGCGGATCGCCGTATAGGGCGTCATTCCCAGTTCGTAGAGATTGGCGCGCGGCGTCAGATGGCGCGCCGGAACGCAGATCTGGCCTTCCTGGTCGATCAGGCTTTGGATGGTCTCGAACATTTCGCTCTCCCTTGCCGCTTTGGAACTCGATGATCCAAGGCTATCGGGAGCCCGAGAAAATGTTCGTGCGCCGACACACACGGAGAACCGCAGGGGAATCGGGTGAAGAATTGTTTTCCTCACCCTCATCCTGAGGAGCCGCCGCAGACGGCGTCTCGAAGGACGAGGGCGAGGAGAAATACGTGAAAACGGGCTTCCTCGTCCTTCGAGACGCGTGCTGCGCACGCTCCTCAGGATGAGGAAGCCCTTCACCCGATCGCCCTGCGGAAAATCGGCGTCGGCATTGTGATCGGCATTAAACGATGCTCTTTCTGTGCTTCTCAGTTGGGAGCACACATGCGCACAAAGATCGCGCTCGACGATGAGCTCGTGGCCAAGGCCCAGGATTTCACCGGACTTACGGACAAATCCGCGCTGGTTCGCGAAGCGCTCAAGGCGCTCCTTGAGCGAGAGAGCGCCCGACGACTAGCGCGACTCGGCGGCTCGGAATCACATCTTCGAATGACTCCGAGACGGCGAACGCCCGCAAAGTAGAATCTACGCTCTACAACCCTATCCGCCGACGCACATCGGCCGGCGTCCAACCATCTGCGCGCAAGGCGCGCAGCGCCGTCGAGGCGACGCTTTTCGCAAGCTTCTCGCCCTTCTCGTCCAGAACCAGGCCGTGGTGCCGATAATTTGGCGCCGGCAGGTCGAGAAGGCGCTGCAGCAGTCGATGCAGGCTCGTCGCCGCAAAAAGATCCTTCCCGCGCACGACGTCAGTCACGCCCTGCAGCGCGTCGTCGACGACGACGGCGATATGATAGCTCGCTGGCGTATCCTTGCGCGCGAGGACGACGTCGCCCCACTCCGCCGGATCGGCAGGAACAAGCCTCCCTTCTCCGTCATCGCGAGGCGAAGCGGCCGGATCGCTTCGCTCCGCCCCCGGGAGCGCCCCGAATTCCCGCCACATCAGCCCCTGCCCCGCGAGCGTCGACGCCATGCGCATGTCGAGCCGCAGCGCGACGCCGCCCTTTGCGAGAACCTCGCAAGCCTTACGGCGCGGTTTAACGCAACATGTCCCCGGATAGAGCGGCGAGCCATCCGGGTCGCGCGGCCAGCCCGGCTTGCCAGCTGCAATCCGCTCGATGTCCGAACGCTTGCAGTCGCAGGCGTAAAGGAGCCCCGTCGTGTCCAGGCGCTCGAGCGCGCGGGCGTAGTCTCCGAAATGCTCGGACTGGCGGCGGACCGGCCGCTCCCAATCGAGCCCCAGCCAGGCGAGATCTTCATAGATCGCCGCCTCGAATTCGGGGCGCGCGCGGCCTGTATCGATGTCCTCGATGCGCAACAGCAAGCGCCCGCCGCATTGGCGCGCGAGATCGAAATTCAGAAGCGCCGAATAGGCGTGGCCAAGATGCAAAAAGCCGTTCGGCGACGGCGCAAAGCGGAAAACGCGTTGTTCCTTGGACGTCATCAGCCTACTGGGCGGGCGGCGTCTGACTCGCCGGCGGATCGACTGCAGGCATTCCGGCGCCAGTGGACGAGCGCCGAGGCTTGCTTCAAAATGATTCGATTAAAGTCTTTAAGCCATTGGATTTAGGCATGCCAGATTTCGAATCTCTTGTTGACGACATCTACGAAGCCGCCGCCGATCCTGATTGCTGGCCGCGCATCATGCATGACATCGGCAAGGTTGCGGAAGCCGCCGGCGGCGTCCTCATCGCCCGTCGGGCCGACGCATGGCTCGGCTGGCGCTGCTCAGGCGCTCTCGAAAAAGGAGCCGAAGCATTTTTTAGCAGCGGCGGTCTTCAGCGAAGCCAGGTTCTCGGCCGGCTTCTCGCCTTCAATCGCGCCGGCTTCGTCTCGGACCAGGAAGGCTTCACCGAAGAGGAATATGCGGAGGAGCCCGTCATCAAGGAGTGGTGCGCGCCCAACGGCATTCATCATTGCACGGCGACCGCGGTGCCGATGCTCAATGGCGATCTCGTGATGTTTCAGGTCAAGCGGCGAAAGGGAGACCCGCCTTTCGGCCCCGCGGAACTGGACCGCCTCGACGCGCTGCGCCCACATCTCGCCCGCGCCGGTCTGCTCGCCGCCCGCTGGCGACTTGAGAGATTACGATCGGCGACCGAGGCGCTCGCGACCCTCGGCATTCCGGCGGCGATACTGGATGTCGACGGGCGCGTGCTTGCGGCCAATGGGCTGATCGAAGATCTCTCCTCGCATCATGTCTGGATGCCGCGCGACCGGATCGCGCTCATTGAGCCCGCCGCTGACAAATTGTTGCGGGGCGCGATCGCCGATCTCGGCAATCCTGCCGCAGCCTCGGTAAGGTCTTTTCCCTCAAAGGGAACTGGCGAACGACCGGTGGTGATGCATCTGATCCCCGTCACCGGCAATGCGCGCGATCTTTTTGGCGGCGGATTGGGCGTGCTGACGATCACGCATCTTACGCGGCCAGCGGCGTTGGACGCCGCGCTGGTGCAAAGCCTCTTCGATCTGACGCCGACCGAGGCGCGCGTCGCGGGGAGTCTCGCCGAGGGACTGAGCCTCGATCAGATCGCGCAACGTCACAAGGTGAAGTTGAGCACCATTCGCAGCCAGGTGAAATCGGTGTTCGCGAAAACCGGCGCGAACAGGCAATCCCAGATTGTCGCGCTGTTGGCGGCGCAGCCAAAGCTTTGGCGTCCGCCGCTCGAACTTGAACAGTCTCAGTTGTAAGTAAAGTTCAGCGCCGCGCCTCGACGATCGCAAGCGCGGCCGCGAAAGCCTCCTCGATGTCGAGATCGCTTGTGTCGAGCGTCACCGCATCGGCGGCGGCCTTCAGCGGCGCGGCGCTGCGGGCGCTGTCGCGGGCGTCGCGCTTCTTCACATCTTCGAGAATGGCGGCGTAGTCGGCGTCTTCGCCCGCGCGCGCAAGCTCCAGAGCGCGGCGGGTGGCGCGCGTCTCCGGCGCTGCGGTGACGAAAATCTTCACCTTCGCGTCGGGGCAGATCACCGTGCCGATGTCGCGACCGTCGAGGACGGCGCCCTCCGGCCGCGCCGCGAAGCCGCGCTGCATGTCGACGAGCGCCGCGCGCACCGCCGGCATGGCGGCGACGACGGACGCCGCCTCGCCCATGTCGCGGGCGCGCAACCGCTGTTCGTCGAAGTCGGTGAGCGATAGGCTGCGCGCGGCGGCGACCGCGGCTTCGACGTCGTCAAGCGGCAGCCCCTCCTCCAGCAGCGCGCAGGCCGTTGCGCGGTAAAGCAAGCCGGTGTCGAGATGCGGCAGGCCGTAATGCGCCGCAAGACGTCGCGCCAGCGTGCCCTTCCCCGACGCCGCGGGGCCGTCGATCCCGATGACGAAGCTCACGAGAAGCGCGCTCCGAGTCGCTCCATGAGCGGTCGAAACGCCGGAAAGCTCGTCGCGATCATCGTCTCGTCGTCGACTGTGACTTTCTTCTCTGCGGCGAGCCCCATGACCAGAAAGCTCATGGCGATGCGATGATCGAGATGCGTCTCGACCATGCCGCCGCCGGCGACCCTGCCGCCGCGCACGATAAGATCGTCGCCGACGATCTCGCAGTCGACGCCATTGGCTTTAAGCCCGGCGGCGACCGCCTCCAGCCGATCCGATTCCTTGACCCGCAATTCGGAGAGCCCGCGCATGCGCGTTTCGCCGTTCGCGAAAGACGCCGCGACGGCGAGGATCGGATATTCGTCGATCATTGAGGGCGCCCGCGCCGCCGGCACGTCGACGCCGGCAAGATGCGAGAAGCGCGCGCGAACGTCGGCGACCTCTTCGCCGCCCTCCTCGCGCCTGTTCTCCAACGCGACATCGGCGCCCATTTCCTGCAGCGTCGTCAGCAGACCGCTGCGCAGCGGATTGGTCATGACGCCTTCGATGACAATATCGGAGCCCGTGACGATCAATGCGGCGACGAGCGGAAAGGCGGCCGATGACGGATCGGCGGGAACCCGCACGTCGCGTGCGATCATTTCCGGGCGCCCTTCGAGCGTAATCTTGCGGCCATGCGGGCCGTGAGGCGCGCTCACGACCTTGGCCCCGAAATGCGCGAGCATTTTTTCGGTGTGATCGCGCGACGCCTCGGCCTCGATCACCGTCGTCTGGCCGGGCGAATTCAGTCCGCAGAGCAGCACCGCGGATTTGATCTGCGCCGAGGCGACGGGCGTCTTGTATTCGACCGGCAAGGGCTCGCTAGATCCCTGCAGCACCAGCGGCAGGCGGCCGCCCTCGGCCTGCTCCAGAACCTGGGCGCCCTGCAGCGCCAGAGGATCGAGAATACGCTTCATCGGCCGCTTGCGTAAGGAAGCGTCGCCGTCGAAGCGCGCGAGGATCGGGTGGCCGGCGACGACGCCCATCATCAGCCGCGAGCCGGTGCCGGCGTTGCCAAAATCGAGGGTCTCGGTGGGCTGCAGGAGCGAGCCGAGCCCGGCGCCCCAGACGCTCCAGCGGCCGTCGTCATGGCGCAGGATCTTCGCGCCAAGCTGGCGGCAGGCCTGCGCCGTCCGCAACACGTCCTCCCCTTCGAGAAGCCCTTCGATCTTCGTTTCGCCGATCGCGAGCAGGCCGAAGATCAGCGCGCGATGCGAGACGGATTTATCGCCCGGCGGGCGCACGCGGCCCGCAAGCGGCCCGGATTTATGGGCGCTGAGGGGGGCGGCGGGAGCGTGAGCATGGGCGGCGTGCGGCATAGTCGCTTTCGGTGGAGCGCGATTCAATCGCCCTCCGCTTCGCACTTTTGGCGACGATGCTCAACAGCGCCGACCGGCGTCGGCCGGCGGAATGAGGCGCAGCGACTCGCGCTGCGCCCGCCGTCACCGCAGTATGGCGGCTAATCGCCGTCCGGCGCTCCTGCCCCCGCCGCGCCTTCAAGCACTATTCGGCCGGTGGGATCCTGCGGCTCGGCATGAGGCAGCCCATACCCCCAATACGTCATGCCCTCGACGTAGTATGGCGGAGGTGGACCGCAGGGCGACCTGACGTAACCTTCAAAACATCTGGGGCTCTTCGCGAGAGCCGAACTTGAACCAAACAGCACAACCAAAACTGCGGCCAAGATTGCTTTTGACATCTTACTCTCCCAGCAGCGCCGCGACGAAGTGAGCGCATGCGGGGAGTTATATTTCTGTCACTAAGTTGTGGTAGGGGCCGCGCCGCAATTTAAATGACGCCCTGAGCTCTACATTTCGTCAGAAGCGACGTTGACCCAGTGCGCCCCGACGACTGACAGTCATCGGCTTCACAGCGCAGTGCTGAGCGTTGAGCTAGGCCCGCGAGGATTTCTCGGGGCGATCGCCGGCAATGTCCGGCGGCGCCGCTTCTTCGCGACTGTCTTTACCCTCGCCGACGATTGGCACGAACCGCGGCTCACAGGGCTCATCTCTGCCGACCCTCAGAGGCGGCGATCGAGAGAGAAAGTCTAGTAACGTCACATAGGCGAGATCGAGCATGAAATGTCTCCACACAGATGTAAATGGTCCGCGTGGCGAGAAGGAGAAGCGTCAGAGAGACTGCAACATCGAATTATCGTTGCCGTTCGCGCTTGGGCGACAGCGATGAAGCGCGCGCACTAAACGCGCGCATCCTGAACCTGCGCGTTGGCGGCGGTGGTCATCATAAAACCGCCGCCGCTTAATGGCGAACCGCCGCTATTACCATCCGTAGCCGTCGGGATACCCGTAAGCTGGGTAGCCATAGGCTGGATAACCATAATAATACGGTTGTTGTGCGTAAGCGCCTGCCGCTGCGGCGGCCCCGAGGACGCCCACGGCGGCTGCAGCCGCTGCAGCTGCGCCCGGATTATACCCAGGCCGATAATAGCCGCCCCGGTAGCGCCGATAGTAGATTTGATCCGTTAAAGAGGGTGGCGCCATGCCCTCGGAACGCACGACGTTCATCGGGCCTGCCCAAGCATTGGCTGACAAGGTCGTCGCGATCAAGCCGCTGCACAGGGCGCTCGTGACGATCGATTTCAATGTAATTCGCATGTCTGCCTCCGCTCGTCTGAAAACCAATTGCGACGCCCACGCGAGAAGCTGGATCGTCGCCTTATATTTGGTGTTCAAAACGTTTTTGTCGAGGCCAAGGTAATGCGCGCCAGGTTAGAAGCGCTGATCGGCTCGATCGAGCGACGAAGATTTCTGTAGAGCGCTGAAAAGAAGGGCGAGACGGCCAGCGTCTCGCCCTAGACATACGCCGCGAAATTCGGTCCGATCAATGAGACCAAGCCGCAGCCCACTACAACTGTTGTGATTGCCGCAATGTTCAGATCAATGGTTCTTCCTAGCCTTCGGCGCAGCAGTGCTCCACCTGTGGAAAATACCTAGTTGATAGAGGGTTAGACGACACGGAAAACGCGCGCCGTCTTTCCAAGTCCTCATCCGCTCACCGCCGCTCCAGAGTCGAACTCGGCGCCAAGCCGACCGCTCAGCCTCGGCGCTCTGCCCTCCGCCTTCGCGGGCAGCAGGCTATCGGCTATAAGGCTGGATCGGACCGACACCGAATTCGAGAGGCGCACCGTGAGGATCTCGTTGAAAAGCACTTGTCTCGCGGTCTCCGCTGTACGCCGCCGCCGAAATCAAGGTCGAAGCGTGTGCGCCACGTTCAACAAAGGAGCCCTTGCCATTGCTGTTTTGGCCGTCGCGCTCTCCAGCGCCGCCGAGGCGAAGCAGAAGCATGCGGCTCCTCCGCCAATCACAGCGGGCGCAGACACGGCGCCGCCTGTGGATCAATGCGGCCACCCGATCGTCACGGACAACGTCGGAAAACCTTACATCGACCCTGTCTGCATCGCCCTCTCCGATCACCTGCAACCCCCGCTCTATATTCCCCGGCCTGAATGCAACAGGGGCGTGGAGCCTTATGATTCGAGTTGCTTCTTTGAGCGACTCTATACGGTGATGACGGCCTCGCCGGGTCCCCGGCCTCTCAATACGCCGCCTGTCCCACATTCCTTCAAATAACTTGAGCGATTCACGCCGGGCGACGCTCTCATCTCATGACCGCACGGCCTCTGCGTAAGGCGCAGCCGCGCAACAGAATCGACGCCATTTCGCCGCGATTCAAGCGCATGCAGGAATCTCCGCCCTATTCCGAAGGTGGGATTCCACGCATGAACGACCTCATCATTCCGCCGGAGCCGCCACAGCCGAAAAGACACGGCCCGCCAGCAAAACTGCCGGTGGAGATCGTCATCGACCGCCGCGGCGCCCGACCGGTCCGCTATGGTCTGATCGCCGCGTTGATCGGTCTTGCCGGACTTGCGGCCACGCATTTTTATACGCCAGACCGTTCCAAGGACGCGGCAGTTCAAAAGGCTGAGGCGCCGGCGCCCCAGCAAGTCACGATCCCGGTGTTGGACGAAGCGTCGAAGCGTCGGATCGCCGCTCTTCAAGATGAAGTTCAGGAGCTGCGCGCAAAACTCGACGCCGTGGCGAAACAACAACAGGCCGACCGGGATCGCGCGCAGGCCGCCAGCCCTCCTCCGCCCGCTGTCGAAAACCAAGCTGCCGCCGTCGCGGCGAAAGCTGCGCCCGCGACGCGCTTGCCCGAAAAGAATCAGGCCAAAGTCGCGCGCGCCGCTGGGAACGAAAACGCCAAAGTCGACATGACGCCCGTTCAGACGATTGCGCCAGCTTCGAAAGTGGTTGGCGGCTACAGGGTGCGCGACGTTTATCACGGCGCCGCGCTTATTGAATCGGACAGGGGCATGATCGGCGTCGAGCCCGGCGAAGTCGTGCCGGGCGTTGGTCGGGTGATCGCCATTCAGGAACGCGGCGGTCGTTGGGTGGTCGTCACGGAGAGCGGAGAAATTCTCGGGAATGCGCGCGGACAATCGCGCGCCGCGGCTCCGCGTCAGCGCCAATTCGCGCGAGAACTCGACGGCTTTGAGCCCGGCCCCTTCGAACCGCCGATGTATCCTCGCTACTGATCATCGGCGCGAGCGCGCAGCCCGGAGAAAGTCATCGCGCTCGCGTGCGCCTTCGACGCGATCGCAGTCAGTTGCGACGCGCCGGCAAGAGGCGAAGCGTTTCGAACGGTCCCCAGGCGAATTTGCCATTGTCGACGGCGAAATCGCCGTCAATGACATATTCGACGACGAGTTCGGAAATCCTCCGCCACTCTTCTGGCGCAGGCGCCTCCCAGATCGCTTCAGGCGTTCGCTCGTTATTCGATAGAGCGAAAATCGCTTGAGTGATTGCAGGATGGGTTTGCCGGTTGACGCTCCATCCGACCGGCGGCGGGATGCAAGAGCATATTCGATTGTTCATCGTCGCCTCCTCGGGCTCGTTTCGCCCGGCGCGAGGCGCGCCGTGTTGAATGTTAACACATAACGCGCAGGCTGGAGCGATCTTCGCCAATAATTTCGCTGGCTCGGTCACAGCGGCGCCTTGTCTGATCGGCGCGCATGCCAATTTTTTTGAGGCCGGGTGATCGCGCCTATTCCTTCGTGCCGGCGCTGCTTTCGCTTCGCTTGCCACGGGAGTCGAGGCGGCGCGAGCACGCAAGCGAGAGAATGAAGAGCCGAGGCGCGTCTCCTCAAACTCGTCTTGCCGAATTGTCCTAAACCTGATGCTCTGCTGCGGGCGCCAACTGGCTCAGGCGTCACGTCCCGCTGCTTGCCGGCGCCCTCTCGTCGCGGCGCTCCGCTATTATCGCGGCGATAACCCGAGGCGCCAGCGATGCGCCGGGACGATGGAGGCGACGATGCGGATATTTCGGCTAGCGGTTCTTCTGCCCTTTACGCCCGTGTTTGTGGCCCCCGCTTGGGCGCAGGCCACGGCCGCGGACATTGTCGCGGCGCATATCCGAAGTCAGGGATACACCTGCGACTCGCCCCAAGCCGCAAAGCGCGACCCGCGTGCTTCCAGACCGGACGAGCAGGTGTGGCTGCTGACCTGCGCGAACGCCCGCTATCGGGTGCGATTGGTCCCGGATATGGCTGCGGCAGTCGAGCAAATTCATTGAGGTGACGCAGATTGCCCCTCGACGCAGGCCGCGCGTTGGCGAAGAAAAGCCCCTTGGATTTGTGATTGCCGGGCTCAGCGTTCGGCGCGACGCCCTAGCAGGCGTTCTCTTGCCATTGCGCCGAGGCTTTGGCATATGTCCTTTGCGCTCCGCGGCATTATTGCGGGCGCATGGAGACGTGGCCGAGAGGCTGAAGGCGACGGTTTGCTAAATCGTTATAGGGGAAACCCTATCGTGGGTTCGAATCCCACCGTCTCCGCCAGTTAGATATCGTTCTGCCGCGCCTGCACATCGACGGGGCGCGCCCGCGTCGTTCCGCGGACGAACGAGCGCTTCCCTCTCCGCCGCGACATCGACGTGACGCTCACGCGATCGCGAGATAGGCGCTGAACGCGGCGATGGTGAGCAGCAGCACGGCGAGGAAATACAGGCTGACGCTCGTCGCGCGCGCCGTATAGGGCTCGTCGCGCGCGAGCAATCGTGCGGTATGGATAAAACGAATCGTCGAAATCACGATCAGCATCACGCCTGCGCCAATGAGCGCCTCGCCGCCGTAGCGGCCCGCCGGATGATCCAAACGATGAATGTGCAGTCGTATGGCGTCGACGCTCACCGCGCCGGCGATGCTCAATAGGAAGAGATTGAATCGCTCGATGACGAAGCCGAGAGCGATGACGGCAATGCCTGTTCGAACCCAGGCGAGGAAGGTCCGCTCATTGGCCGCGATGTTGGTGTAATCGCGAATCATGCCCCTCTCCTCCGCACGAGCGCTAACCGGGCGCGTCATTGCCGCAGCGCCGGCGAATGCCTATAACATTGCCAAACGCGGCGCGAGCGCCGCCCCATTCCTCTTTATGCGAGACGACATGCCCTGGAGCGATCAAGGCGGGCCGCGTAATCAAAATAACAATCCGTGGGGTCAGCCCGGAGGTCCCTGGGGACAAGGCTCCGGCGGTCAGCCGCCGGACCTCGAAGAGATGCTGCGCCGTAGCCAGGAAGGCTTGAAAAAGATTCTGCCGAGCGGATTCGGCGGACGCGGGCTCGCGATACTTGTGCTGGTCGCCGTGCTCGCATGGCTACTCTCCGGGCTTTACACCGTCGGACCCAACGAGATCGGCCTCAACCTGATCTTCGGCAAATATATGGGAAAGACTCAGGCGGGCCTGAACTACAATCTTCCGGGTCCGATAGGGTCGGTTGTCAAGCTAGCGGTTACCGACCGTAACATCACCGACGTCGGTTTCCGAGAAGAGCCGAGCGTCGTCTCAGAAGGGCGCCGCCGTGGGTCGGTCTCCGCGCCTCGAGGGCCGGAAGCGCCGGAAGAAAGCCTGATGCTGACCGGCGACGAGAACATCGCCGACGTCAAGTTTCGCGTCATCTGGCAAATTGATCCCGCGAAGCCGGAAGATTACGCCTTCAACGTCGCCAATCAGCCAGGAACGGTGAAGGCCGTGGCCGAAAGCGCCATGCGCGAGATCGTCGGCCAGACGCAAATTCAAAAGATTCTGACCGCCGATCGCAAGTTGATCGAGCCCGCCAGTCAGGCGTTGATGCAGAAGGTGCTCGAGGACTATCACGCCGGGGTGCTGGTGCTGCAGGTGCTCTTGCTTTCGGTCGATCCGCCGCAGCAGGTGATCGCGGCTTTTCGCGACGTGACCGCCGCCCAGCAGGATTTGCAGCGTCTCGGCAACGAGGCCGAAGCTTACGCCAATCGAGTTGTTCCGGAAGCGCGCGGCGGGGCCGCACGCATTCTGCAGGAGGCCGAAGCCTACCGCGAACAGATCGTCGCAGAGGCGCGCGGCCAGGCGTCGCGTTTCGAGCAGATTTACGCTCAATATAAAAACGCGCCCACGATCACCCGCCAGCGTCTCTATCTTGAAACGATGGAGCGCGTGCTGGGCGGCTCAGAGAAAATCATTCTCGACGATCCGTCGAAAGCCGGCGGCGGCGTGACGCCCTTCGTGCCCCTGCCCGCCTTTACGCCCTTCCAAGGAGGCCGCAAATGAGGTCCGGCCTTCTCTTCGCGCTCGCCGTCGCGCTTCTTATCGGCGTCATCGCCATTGGCGGAGCCCTCTTCACCGTATCGCAAACCGAACAAGCGGTGGTGCTGCGGTTTGGCGAGCCCGTCCCCGGCCGAGGACTCATCACCGAGCCCGGCCTCCACTTCAAATTTCCGCTTGTCGAAAATGTCGTCACCTTCGACAACCGCATTCTCGACGTCGAGAGCCCGAATCTGGAAGTTCTCGCCGCCGACAATCAACGACTCGAGGTCGACAGCTTCATCCGCTATCGCATCGTCGACGCGTTGCGGTTCTATCAGACCGTTAACAGCGTCATGGGCGCGAATAATCAGCTTGGTTCGGTGTTGAACTCCGCCGTCCGACGCGTGCTGAGCGAAGCCAACCAGCAGCAGATCGTGCGCGACGAGCGCGCCGGGTTGATGGTGAAGATCAAGGAGCAGGCGGATCGCGAGGCGCGAAAGTTCGGGGTGCAGGTCGTTGACGCGCGCATTCGCCGCGTCGATCTCCCGCAGCAGATCTCCGAAAAGGTTTTCGGGCGCATGCAGACCGAGCGCCAGCGCGAGGCGGCCGAATATCGCGCCCAGGGTTCGGAGCAGGCGCAAAAAATCACCGCCAGGGCCGACCGCGACGTCGTTGTGCTAAAAGCCGAAGCGCAACAAAAGGCCGACCAGATGAAGGGCGAAGGCGACGCCGAGCGCAACCGCATCTTCGCCGAAGCTTTTGGCCGGGATCCCGACTTCTTTGCTTTCTATCGGTCGATGCAAGCCTATGAGAGCGCTTTCAAGCCGGGGGAGACGCGATTCTTGATCAGTCCGCGATCGGAATTCTTCCGTTTTTTCTCAGCTCCGGAGGCGAGCGCCGCGCTGAGCGCGGACCAATCGGAACCGGAGCGAAACCAAAAAAAGTGACCCGCAAGCGCGTGCGTTGAGCCGCGCCCGGGCATATCTTGTCCCTCGACAGGAGACATAACGCATGACGTCCGCACTTCGTCGCGCCGCGAGAGCGATCCTCGCGACCGCGCCCGTACTCTACCTCGTCGTCGCTCCGGCGCAGGCGAAAGGTCCCGATTCGCTATCCGAACTCTCCACCCAGGTCTCGGACGCCGTGGTCAATATTTCGGCCACCACGGTGGACGCGAAACGCAGCTCCCGGAACGAAGGCCCCAACCTGCCGCCCGGAGTCGGACCTGGCGCGCCGTTCGACGATCTTTTCGAGGAATTCTTCCGGCGGCGTGGCCAGGGAATGCCGGAAATGCCGCGTCAGCGCAGATCGAGTTCGCTCGGCTCCGGTTTCGTGATCGATCCCTCCGGCATCGTGATCACTAACAACCATGTCATCGCCGACGCCAATGAGGTGACGGTGATCCTCAACGACGGTCAGAAGCTCAAGGCGGAAGTCCTGGGCAAGGACCAGAAAGTGGACGTGGCGGTTCTGAAGGTGAAGCCGGAAAAGCCGTTGAAAGCCGTTAAATTCGGCGATAGCGACAAGGCGAAAGTGGGCGACTGGGTGCTCGCCGTCGGCAACCCGTTCGGACTCGGCGGATCGGTGACGGCGGGCATCGTTTCGGCGCGCAACCGCAACATCGATAGCGGTCCATACGACAACTACATTCAGACCGACGCCTCCATCAACAAGGGGAATTCCGGCGGACCGCTGTTCAACATGGACGGCGAAGTCATCGGCATCAACACCGCGATCCTGTCGCCATCTGGCGGTTCGGTCGGCATCGGTTTCGCGACGCCGGCGAATACCGTGGAGCCCGTCATTGAGCAATTGCAAGCATTCGGCGAGACGCGCCGCGGCTGGCTCGGGGTCCGGATTCAAAATATCGACGACGCCATCGCGGAAACGCTCAACCTCGGCGCGACGCGCGGCGCGCTCGTCGCCGGCGTCGACGACAAAGGCCCGTCCAAGCCGGCGGGGCTGAAGGTCGGCGACGTGATCGTCAAATTCGACGGCAAGCCCATCAAGGAGTCGCGCGATTTGCCCAAGCTCGTCGCCGCGACCCCGGTCGGCAAGGATGTCGAACTCGTCGTCGTGCGCAGCGGCAAGGAGCAGACCAAGACCGTCAAGCTCGGTCGCCTTGAGGACGGGGAGAAGGTCGCGTCAAAGGACGGCGACGAAAAGGAGAAGTCTGAAAGCGGCGGCGACGGGTCCTCGCAGAGCGTGCTGGGGCTGGAACTGTCGCGTCTCTCGGATGCGTTGAGGTCGCGCTATCAGATCAAGGACACCGTTAAGGTCGGCGTTGTCATCACCGCCGTCGATCCCCGGTCTGAGGCGGCCGAGAAACGCCTGCAGGCGGGCGAGGTGCTGCTTGAGGTCAATCAGGAAGCGGTGAGCGACCCGGCGGACGTGCTCAAGAAAATCAAGACCCTCAAAGGCGCGGGCAAGAAGACGGCGCTGCTGATCGTCGCGAACGGCCAAGGCGACGCGCATTTCGTCGCATTGCCGGTGGAGTGACCTAGCCCTCTTCCGCCTGCGGCGGGAGAGGGATTCACCCCCGGGGGAGGCAGAAGGAGGAGGCTGTCAGTCGACAAACTCCTCGCGCCTATACCCCTGCGCGAAGAGCGCCGCGGTCAGATCGGCATGGTCGATACGCGCATCCGCCGCCTGCGCCACTTTCGGCTTGGCGTGAAAGGCGACGCCGAGACCCGCCTCGCGCAGCATGGCAAGATCATTGGCGCCGTCGCCGATCGCCAGCGTCGCTTCCCGCGACAGTCCTTGCGCCTCGCGCAATCCGATAAGGGACGCGCGCTTGGCTTCGCTTCCCAGGATCGGCGCAACGACCGCGCCCGTCAGCGCGCCATCAGCAATTTCGAGGCGATTGGCGCGCGTCTCATGAAAGCCGATGCGCTCGGCGACGGGCTCTGTGAATTGCGTGAAGCCGCCCGACACGAGCGCCGTATGGGCGCCATGCGCCCGCATGGTGCGCACAAGCCGCCGCGCGCCGGGCGTCAGAGTGATGCGCGTCAGCAGCGTCTCGAGCTGCGTGAGGGTCACGCCCGCAAGCAGCGCGACCCGCTCCCTTAAGGCGCCCTCGAACGCGACCTCGCCGCGCATCGCGCGCTCGGTGATCGCCGCGACATGTTCGCGCAAGCCGACGAGGTCAGCGAGCTCGTCGATGCACTCCTGCCCGATCATGGTCGAATCCATGTCGGCGACCAGCAGTTTCTTGCGCCGGCCCATCGTCGGCTGAACGATGACGTCGATCGGATCGTCCGCGACCGCCACCTGCAGCCGCGCGCGCAAATCGGCAAGGTCATGCCCCGCCCCCGACAGGAACGCGTCAACGGCATGATCGGGCGCGAGCCAATCACGCTCTGCGTCGATCAATCCAGAGTCGTATAGCGCGCCCGACACCGCGCGTTCGTTCAGCGCCGCGCCCCGTCCGGCGACGAAGGTCGCGACGTACTCGATGGGCTTTGACATCTCCACCGTTTCAGCGGCAATAGCGCCATGCGCGCACGCGCCATTCTCATTGCAGGTCCAACCGCTTCGGGCAAGTCCGCGCTAGCGCTCGAATTCGCGCGCCGCCGGCGCGGCGCAATCGTCAACGCCGATTCGATGCAGGTCTATCGCGACTTGCGGATCGTCACCGCGCGCCCGACGATCGAGGAGGAAGCCGCCGCGCCGCATCTTCTCTTTGGCCACGTCGATGCGGTGACGAACTATTCCGTCGGACGCTGGCTCGAGGATCTCGCACGCGCTCTATGCGACCTCGATGCGCGCGAATTGACGCCTATTCTCGTCGGCGGCACGGGAATGTATTTCAGGGCGGCGCTTTACGGACTTTCGGACATTCCGGCCGTGCCCGGCGACGTGCGCGAAGCGATGCGCGCCTGGGCGCAGGACAAGACCCCGCAGCAGCTTCATGCCGAACTTGCCGCGCGCGACCCCGCAACGGCCGCCGTGCTGCGCAAGACCGATCCGCAGCGGCTGTTGCGGGCTTTGGAAGTCCTGGAGGCGACAGGCAAGCCGCTCGTTTCCTTTCAGGGTCCGCGCAGCCCGCCGATTCTGAAAGCGTCGGAATGCGCGGCCTTTTTCCTCGCGCCCGAGCGCGAGACGCTTTACGCGCGCATCGACGCGCGCTTCGAGAGAATGACGCAAGCGGGCGCGCTCGACGAGGTCGCGGCGCTCAAGGCGCGGGGACTGGATCCGTCGCTGCCGGCGATGCGCGCGCATGGCGTGCCCCACCTCATCGCTTATCTCGACGGACGACTGACGCTTGCGGAAGCGATTTTACGCAGTCAGCTCGATACGCGCCGTTACGCCAAGCGTCAGTTCACCTTCGCGCGACACCAGCTCCCGAATTTCGAATGGATTGCTGGCGAAACGCCGCTGCGCGACGTCGAAGACGCGCTCAGCTCATGCGCGCCACCCACATCTGGAACAGGGTGAGGACGATCTCCATCGCGATCAATATGATGATCGTCCACTCCAGCCGCACCGAGCGCGCCGCGTCGATGAGATCGGTCAGCGCGCGGGCGGTCTCGCCAATCACATCGATCTTGGCGTTGAGCGTGCGGGCTCGCGGCGTGAGTTCGTACTCATCCTCGAGGCGCGCATAGAGCCTTTCGAGGTCAGGCCGGTCCCAAAGCACATCCGGCTTGTCGTCAACGGCGACGCGGCCGGAAACGCGGTGCCGCACGAGCAGAGTCTGGCCCATGAGCTCCAACATGGATTTACGCTTCCATGGCGGGCTGCCCCTCGCCGCGAGTTCGGCGGCGAAGGGCTCGATCGTGTCGAAGACGGCGTTGACGCGCCGCTCGTCGCGCCCCAGGGCGACGCTTTTCGCCAAGACGTCGGCGATCACCAGCAACCGCGCTTCGGAAAGGTCCTTTACCGCGAGGCGTCCATCCGGCAGCGCCTTCTCCTCGCCGTCGGGAGTCGCTTCGATGATCAACGTCTCGTCGTCGCCCCGCGACGCGCCCGCAACGCGAAGGCCGATCTTTTGGACGATCTCATCCTCCTCCAGCGGCGAAAGGCCGAAGAGAACGGCGACCCCGAAGCGGTAGAGCACGGCGAATCCGCTCTGCCCGGCGTGAAACGCGAGAGGCGCCGTGGAAACGAGATCCGCCCGTTCGAGCCCGTCGGTGTCGATCCGCTCGCCAAGCAGCAGGGCGCGCGCCGTCAGCGCCTGCCGGCTGATCGCGGTCGTCGCGGGCGAATTTATCGTTTCGACCATTTGCTGACCTTGTGGGTTGCAAGCGCAATTATATCTCTGATGCACGCCCTCGTTCTGCTCGCCTTGCGTGACGCTGGCAAAAAAGCTAGCAAGCGGCAAGGTCGCGGGAGAGATCACCCTTATGACTTATGTCGTCACGGAAAACTGCATCAAGTGCAAGTATATGGACTGCGTTGAAGTGTGTCCGGTGGACTGTTTCTACGAAGGCGAAAATATGCTGGTGATCCACCCGGACGAGTGCATCGACTGCGGCGTGTGCGAACCCGAGTGCCCAGCTAACGCCATCAAGCCTGATACGGAAGAGAATTTGGAGCAGTGGCTGCAGCTTAACGCCGAGATGGCGCAGAACTGGCCCAACATCACCGTCAAGCGGGAGCCGCCCTCGGACGCCAAGGAATGGGACGGCAAGCCGGCCAAATTCGAGCAGTTCTTTTCGCCGGAGGCTGGCGAGGGAGACTGAACGGCGTTCATAGCTTCTGGCGCCCAACTTGCGAATCCCGGCGCGCAAGTTTGCGCATGATGAGTTTCCACATCCTTAATTAATCTAAAACGTAAGCTCTGATAATAAGTTAGCGTAGTTTGCGGTCTCAGCGCAGGCGCCGCTCGCGCGCATATGCCTTTGATTTTCACGTGTGGGCGTGTTATAAATCACACACTAAATGCACGCCTTGTCGAAGGGGCGATGCGGCGCCAGTCACCGTCTCGCGAGAAATTCGAAGCCTCTCTTCTCGAGGGCCAGCCCGTTGGCCGGCTGTTGGGTATGCGGCGCTAGCAAGGTTTCCACTAGCCGCCTTCGCGGCGCCGCCGTGGCTTTTTCGCCGGCGGCATGCGCGAGTCAGCGATGGTCCCGTCTCCACAGCGGGACAGCATAGGAGTAGCCCGCGTATGCCCTCCAACAAAACCGAGAAAAAGTCGCCTGCGACTGCCTCCACCGCAGCAGCGCGCGGCAAGGGCTCGGCCGCTGGCTCCAAGACGGCTGCTACGCGAGCCGTCAAGAGCGGCGCGACGAAAAAGAGTTCGACGTCGAAGAAACCGGCCAACCGCGCCGCCTCGGCAGGTAAGCCCACGCGCGCCGCCGCCGCCGCTTCGAGCCGGAAAGCAAGCGCAAAAACCTCCGCAAAAGCCGCGAGAACGATGACAGCCAAAACAACGACGACGAAATCGAAATCACCTGCAAAAGACAAAAGCGCCAAGACCCCGGCCCGCGCTGCGGCGACGCGTCGGACAGCGACGAGCGCTCGCAGCGTCGCCCGCGCCTCCGCCGTTAAGCCGGCGGCGAAGTCGAGCGCCAAGACTGCGGTCGCAGGCAAGACCGCGGTCGCAGGTAAGAGCGCGACGAAGCGCGCCGTGGCCGCGAAGGCGGCCAAAACGGCGGTGGAAAAGGTGAGCGCCAGCGCGAAGACGCCGGCGGCGACCCCTGTCACGCCCAAGACCGCGGCGGCGAAGCCCGCCGAAGCGGCGACGCCGACCGCGGCGGCCAAGCAGCCGGCGGCCAAGCAGCCGACAGCCAGGCCCGTCGAGCAGAAGCCGGCCGCGCCAGTCGCGCCCGCGGCGGCAAAGCCGCGTCCCCTCGTGGAGGCGGAGCAAAAATCCGTTGTAGAGACGGTCGTCGCGCCCCCGCCCCTCGCGACTTCTCAGGAGACCTCGGCGGCGCCCGGCGTCGGCGCACGCCCGGGCATACCCGCCAAGCCGAAGCCGGCGACGCCCTCCGCCAAGCCCGGCTTCAAGCTCAACGAATACATCGTCTATCCCGCGCACGGCGTCGGACAGATCGTCGGCGTGGAGACGCAAGAGGTCGCGGGCTTCAGCCTGGAGCTCTTTGTCGTGAGCTTCATCAAGGACAAGATGACCCTCAAAGTGCCCACCAGCAAAGTCGTCAGCGTCGGTATGCGGAAACTCGCCGAGACGGCCGTCGTTGACAGGGCGCTGCAAACGCTGAGCGGCCGCGCGCGCGTCAAGCGCACCATGTGGTCGCGCCGCGCTCAAGAATATGAGGCGAAGATCAACTCGGGCGATCTCATCACCATCGCCGAGGTGGTTCGCGACCTGTACCGGTCCGATACTCAGCCCGAGCAGTCATACTCGGAACGCCAGCTTTACGAGGCCGCCTTGGACCGCATGGCGCGTGAAGTCGCCGCCGTGCGCAAGCTCATCGATTCGGAATCGCTGAAGTTGATCGAGTCCTTTCTGCTAAAGGGCCCGCGCCGCGGGCCGAAGGCGGAGGGGGACGCGGGCGATGATGGCGGGGATGAAGCTGACGTAGACCGAGCCGCCTAATCGGCAACAAAAAACCCCGGAAGCAACTTCCGGGGTTTTTTCTTACACTCTTGCCGCCTCATCGGGCGTCGCCGACTCCTGCATCCGCGACAGCGCGCGCCTCAATTTGATCAGGGCGCGACTTTCGATCTGCCGCACCCTCTCCTTGGAAATGCCAAGGCGGTCGCCCAGCGTCTCAAGCGTCACCAGATTTTCCGCCAGCCGACGCTCGCGCACGATACGCAACTCGCGTTCCGAAAGAATCGTCAGCGCATCCTTGAGCCAGCGCGCGCGCCGATCCGAATCCAGAGTCTCCTCGACGACTTCGTCGGGGAGCGGCTTCTCGTCGACAAGAAAATCCATCCTCTGCGCGGAGCCGGAGGTATCGTCGTCGACGAGCTGGGCGTTCAGCGAAACGTCGGACCCCGATAGCCGAGAATCCATCATCTCCACGTCAGCTCGCGAAACGCCGATCGCGTTTGCGATCGCCTGATAGGTATCGGTTGAACTCGCGCCGTGATTTTCGCGCGCCAACCGCGCACGCAAGCGACGCAAATTGAAGAACAGCGCCTTTTGCGACGAACTTGTGCCGCCCCGCACGATCGACCAGTTGCGCAATACGTAATCCTGGATCGACGCCCTGATCCACCATGTCGCGTAGGTGGAGAAGCGTACGTCTCGCTCCGGCGCGAACCGCGCCGCGGCCTCCAAGAGCCCGACGTGACCCTCCTGGACAAGATCCGAGAGGGGCAATCCGTAATGTCTGAACTTCGCCGAAAGCGCGATGACGAGGCGCATATGTGCGGCGGCCAGCTTATGAAGCGCTGGAGCCTCACCCCGCTCGCGCCAGGCGATCGCAAGCTGCTTTTCTTCATCGCGTTCTAAAAAAGGCGCCTCGGCCGCAGCCTTAATTAATTCGCGCCCCAATCCAGGCATATAAGCCATGACGCCCTCCATACGCGGCTTTCCGCCACTAATGGTGGGAGTCCGCGCGCCAAGATTTCCCTTGTTTCGAATAACCGTCAGGCGCTGGAGTTGTTCCCAAAGGGAGCAAAAACCGAGATTCACTCGGTTACGATTTTGTAATGTTCGCCGGCGGTGAGGGCGTCGCCGGCGGACAGCCCGTTGAGCAGCAAAAAATGTTCGGCTGGCCGGTTCGGAACCACCATCTTTGCGGCCATCGTTTCGATCGCGTCGCCCGGTGCGGCGACGGCCACCGCAATCTTCAAGGGCCGCGCGTCAGTGGTTTCATCTGGGCCGAGCCGGCGGAAGGATCTGATCGACTCCATGAAGAGCGCGTCGGCCTGGTCGGTCAATGTGCGCGCTGCAAAAATCAGGCGGTAGAGAAACTCACCCGACCGGATCACCGCCAGCCGGAAATTCCACTCCCCCGCCCGAGCGACAGCGATGACGGCGGGTAGCCCGTTGATGTCCATCTTGCGCACGGAGGAAGGAAGCAGGCCGTCGACCCAGCCGGAGCCGACATAGGCTTCGAGATTCTCGTCCGACGGCGGGCGCACGCTGTCGAGCCGCAAGGCTTCATTGTCGGCTTCGCGCACGCCGAATACCGCTTCGTTGGAATTTTCCAGAAGAAAGCCCTCTGGCGCGGTGAAGGCGAAGCGCAGTCGCGGATGGGTGAATTTGCGGTCGCGGACGTAGCCTTCCATTGGATCGTCGCCGAACGCGACGCCCTTGATGGCCTCGAGATAGCCGCTCCGGTCGGCGACTCCGATCCCTGGCGCTCCGATTTGTCGCGCCGCAGCAACAGCCTTTGTGATGCGGTCGGGGGTGGAGGGATGCGTCGACATAATGTCGAAGTCGAGCGACTTCTTCTTTCCGTAAAGCGCCGCGCGCAAATCCGAGGACCGACCCAGCGCCGTCAGGAAGCGCGAAGCGCCATACGGGTCGAAGCCGGCTCTGGCGATGACGCGGACGCCGGCGGCATCCGCGTCGAGTTCCTGCTGACGGGAGAAACTCGCGACGGAGAGCCGCTGACTGGACCGCACCTCGTCGCCTTTCTGGCGGTTCTGAATCACCGCCGCGGCCTGCGAGATGATCGCCGCCTCACGCTCGCGTTCGGCGCGGAGCGCGCTGTGACGCAGCGAAACATGGGCAATTTCATGCGCCATCACGGCCGCCGCCTCCGAAGCGTCGCCGGCAAGCGCCAGCAGTCCGCGCGTGACGTAAAGATTGCCGGAGGGCAGCGCGAAGGCGTTGACGACCGGCGTGTTGAGAATTGTCACTTTGTAGGTTGGCTGGCCGGGCGTTTCGCTGACGCTGGCGAGCTTGGCGAGAATGCCATCAAGGTAATGCTCTGCGCCCGGAGCCTCATATTCGCCGCCGAATTGGGCGACGAGCTCCTTATGCTGAACCGTGCTGCGATTATCGGTTCGCGGACCAGTCGGCCGCGTGGGAGGCAATGGAGCGGTAAAGATCTGTCCTTGCCGCTCGAGCTCCGCGCAGCCTCCGATCGCCAAGCCGACGACAGCCAGCAGGGAGAGCGCCGTCCGCCTAACGAGAGGGGACGCCGTCAACAAACTCGATCTCGGCTGGCGTAGCGATTTCGATGCGAGCCCCGGTCTCAATAAGCCCTCGTACGCGCGCTCGCCGCCCGACGAGCGAGCGGGGCTCGATTTGCCCGAACACAGCCAAATTGCGTCGCAGAATCACGACCGTGAAGCTATCGCGCCATTTGTCGCCAAAATTAAGGTAAAAAGCGCGCCGCGACTCGCCGACGGAGCGGATGGCGCCGACAACGACCATCATTCCCTTACGCCGCTTCAAATCCTCCACTGCGCCGGGCGCGGAGATGTCGATCGGGCGGAACTCCGGCCGTGACCAAAGTCCGACGCCCGCATCGCGCGCCGGGGCTTCGGCGGCCAGATACGCCTTGGCGCAGGCGGCGGCCGTCGGATCCGGACGAAAGCGCGCCTCGCCAGCCGAGAGCAGCGCGGCCGCCACGGATGCGAGGGGCGCCGCATCGCCGCCGTCGGCCGGGCTTGCGTAAATCCTCGCCGGCGCCCTGCCCCAGCGGTCCAGTGTCGAAGCGAAAGCCCCCAGGAATATGTCTCGGCCGACGAGCCACGACGACAGGCGGCTGCGGATGGCGGCGCGCAGCTCCGCCATTTCCCGCGGCGGAAAGTCGAGGCCCGCGAGAGCGGCGCGGCGGCCGTCATCGAGCAGCAGTTCGAAGTCATCATCGATGGCGGCGACGGTCGCCGGAACCGCGCCTTCGAGCGAGCACTCTCCGGTTTCGGCGGCAGGGGGCAGCGACTCGGCGCAGGACGGCCAACCAGCGGCCACAAACGAGGCCACCGCCATTGTTTGAACCCAAATGAGACCAAACGACCGCATCGCCTAATTTTAGCCGAATGGGCGCCTATGGTAAGGCGCTGTCACGCTGCGTCGATTGAGCGACGCCCTTAGAGCGCTTCCCGACCACAGGGAATCATGTGATCGATAAGGAATTGCGCAAATTCGCAATGCTGGAGCAGGTTCTCACCGAAAAAGTCTGTCAGCTTTTTTAGAACCTGCTCTAGCGCAAGTCTCGGCCTTCGCGACCATGTTCACACGCTACGCCCTCATCTTCGCCCTTCCCTTATTTGCGGCGGGCGCCGCTCAGGCGCTTGACGTCTATGGAGATCCTCGACCCGAGGGCGACCTCCGTCATGCTCAAACCTACAATGTTCCGCCATCGGATATTTATGAAAGTCCCGAGGCTGGACCGGGGTCGGGTGCGGCGGCGATGCGGATTGATCGGTTGGAGCGCGAGCTACGCCGATTGACCGGGCAGAACGAGGAGCTGCAGCATAGGGTACAGCTTTTGGAAGAGCAGCTGCGCGCCGCAAAGCCCGAGCCGCACTCGGAGGCTGCGCCGCACGGGCCAACGGCTCCATCAACCGTGGCGCAGACGGCGCCCGAGACGAGCGCCAACGCGGGCAAGCGCGGCGACGCCTTTGATCCCTCCATACAGCCGTCTGCGCCGGGCGCGCCGCGGCCGCTCGGCACAACCACTCCGTCAGCGCCGCTGGAAAGCGCCGCGCGAACAACGGGCTCGGTGACGACGGCCCCTGTGCGCGAAGCAGGTCAGCCGCTGGATATCGCCCATGGCCGGCTTGTCGGCGACCAGCCGGCGCCCGCGGAGATCGCCGCCGCGCCGCCGGTCGCCGGGCCCAAGGAGCAGTATGATGAGGCGGTGGGCGCATTGCGCGCCGGCAAATATGAGGAAGCCGAGAGGTCGCTCTCGACGTTTCTATCCAAGAACGGCAAGAGCAAGCTCGCCGCCGCCGCGACATTCAACCTGGGCGAGAGCTTCTTTTTGCGCGGACGGCACCGCGAGGCGGCCGAAAGATATTTGGAAATCTCGACGAAATACGGCGACTCGGCGCAGGCGCCGGAAGCGCTGTTGCGGCTCGGCCAATCGCTGAGCGCAATGGGCGCGAAGGAGCAGGCGTGCGCCTCCTATTCCGAGATCAACGTCAAATTTCCCAAGGCGGCGACGCGAGTCCGCGAAGCGGCTCAACGCGAAAGCAAAAAAATTCAATGCTAGCCGTCCGCGCTGCGGTCGGCGCCCTTACGGCCTAGGGCATGCCGCGCACGGAGACGGAAGACCTCGCCGCCATCGACGACGACTCGCGCGAGGGAAATCGTGAAAACGCGCTCGATCTCCTCGCGCCCTACCCCTCGTTGCTGCTCGCGGTTTCAGGAGGCCCCGACTCCGTCGCCTTGATGCTGCTTTGCGCGGAGTGGTCTTTGCGGTCGTCGCACGACATCGCCGTGGCGACGGTCGATCATGGCTTGCGTGAAGAAGCGCGCGCGGAGGCTGAAGAGGTCGGCCGCTGGGCGCGCGCTTTGGGCTACGATCACCATTTGTTGACGTGGGAGGGAGAGAAGCCCTCGACGCGCCTCCAGGAGCGCGCGCGGCGCGCGCGTTACGCGCTGCTGAGCGCCTGCGCGCAGCGAATCGGCGCATCAGCCATCGTGCTTGCGCATCACTCGGAAGACCAGATTGAAACAATCCTGTTTCGTCTGACGCGCGGCTCCGGCGTCGCCGGGCTTGCCGGCATGGCGCGCGTCGCGCGTTGCGCGGACATCACGCTGCTGCGACCGCTGCTCGACTTTCGCAAAGAGGAGTTGGAGGCGGTCTGCGCGCGCGCAGATCAACCGTTCTTTCGCGACCCGTCCAATGAAGACGAAAGCTTCGCGCGCGTGCGGCTGCGCAGGCTGGCGCCCATGCTCGCCGCGCAGGGGCTCGGTCGAGACGCGCTTCTGCGGCTTGGATCGCGTGCGGCGCGCGCCGACGCCGCGCTGGTGCATTGCGCCGCCGAAATGCTGGCGCGCGCGCTGCATCGGAACGAAGCGTCATGTATTGAGTTCGACGCTGCGACGCTGTGCGAGGCGCCGCTGGAAATTCTTCAACGCGTGCTCGCAATCGCGATCCTGCGCATCGCGCCCGCGGCTGTGCTTCGCCTCGAACGCTTGGAGCGCGCCAGCGCGCGAGTGGCCGCTGCGCTGGCTGCGCACGGGTCGGTCCGCCTGACGCTTGCAGATGTCTCGATTGAAGCGAACGGCCGACGAATTCGGCTGCGTCCGGCGCCGCCTCGCCGCTAAAGCTTGACTTAGCAAATTTGGCTTTGGCGGGACGAACTTGTCCGAAACGGCCAAGTCGCCGCGCAACGACGCTTGGATTCACGGGCTTTTCCGAGACTTGGCAACGGGTCCTGGTGCGCCTAAATTAAGCACATGACCGGAGCGCTTCGGGGGATAAGCCCGACCGAGCGGCTCCCGACAGGCTTCCCACATGAACCCACACTTCAGAAACCTCGCGCTCTGGGCAATCATCGGGTTGCTCGTGGTTGCGCTTGTAATGCTGTTTCAGCAGCCTGGCCAGCGCACGCCGATCCGCGACATTTCATATAGCGAACTGCTGACGCAGATCGATCAGGGCCGCGTTCACGACGTGACGATCGCGGGCAACGAGGTCGTCGGCCACTTCAACGACAATCGGCCGTTTACGACCTATGCGCCGGACGACGCCAATCTCGTGCCGCGGCTGCAAGCCAAAAACGTCTCAATCAGCGCCAAGCCGAATAATGAAGGCGGCAGCTTCTTGATGACGCTTCTTCTCAACGCGCTGCCGCTCGTCGCATTTCTCGCGGTCTGGATTTTCCTTTCGCGGCAGATGCAGGGCGGCGCAGGCCGCGCGATGGGCTTTGGGAAATCGAAAGCGAAGCTGCTGACGGAGACTCAAGGCCGCGTCACCTTCGAGGACGTCGCCGGCGTCGACGAAGCTAAGGAGGATCTGCAGGAGATCGTCGAATTCCTGCGCGATCCGCAGAAGTTCCAGCGGCTCGGCGGGCGCATTCCGCGCGGCGTGCTGCTGGTGGGACCGCCCGGCACCGGCAAGACGCTGCTGGCGCGCGCCATCGCCGGCGAGGCGGGGGTGCCGTTCTTCTCGATTTCGGGCTCTGACTTCGTCGAAATGTTCGTGGGCGTCGGCGCTTCGCGCGTGCGCGACATGTTCGAACAGGCGAAGAAGAACGCGCCCTGCATCATCTTCGTCGACGAGATCGACGCGGTCGGCCGCCATCGCGGCGCCGGCCTTGGCGGCGGCAACGACGAGCGCGAGCAGACGCTGAATCAGCTGCTCGTCGAGATGGACGGCTTCGAGGCGAATGAGGGCATCATCCTGATCGCCGCGACCAACCGTCCGGACGTGCTCGATCCGGCGCTGATGCGTCCGGGCCGTTTCGACCGGCAGATCCAGGTGCCGAACCCGGATTTCATCGGCCGCGAGAAGATCCTCAAGGTTCACGCCCGCAAGGTGCCTTTGGCGCCGGACGTGGATTTGAAGATCGTCGCGCGCGGCACGCCGGGCTTCTCGGGCGCCGATCTGATGAATCTTGTCAACGAGGCGGCCCTGCTCGCGGCGCGGCGCTCGAAGCGGATCGTCACGAAACAGGAGTTCGAGGACGCGCGCGACAAGATCATGATGGGCGCCGAGCGGCGAACGCTGGTGATGACGGACGAGGAGAAGAAACTCACCGCCTATCACGAAGGCGGCCATGCGCTCGTCTCCTTGAATGTGCCGGGCTCGATTCCGATCCACAAGGCGACGATCATTCCGCGCGGCAGAGCGCTCGGCATGGTGCAGGGTCTCCCCGAGCGCGATCAGATCTCGCAGAGCTACGAGCAGCTCGTGGCGATGCTCGCCATGGCGATGGGCGGCCGCGTCGCCGAAGAGTTGATCTTTGGGGCGGCGAAAACGACCTCCGGCGCCGCCTCGGACATTCAGCAGGCGACGCGCATCGCCCGCGCGATGGTCACTCAGCTCGGCTTCTCGGACAAGCTGGGCACCGTCGCCTATGCCGACCCGCAGCAGGAGCAGTTCCTCGGCTACTCGCTCGGACGCACGCAGACCTTCTCCGAACAGACGCAGGAGACGATCGACGCGGAGGTGCGCCGGCTGGTGCAGGAAGCTTACGAGAAGGCCAGGCAGATCCTCGTCGACAAGCGTACGGATCTGGATACGCTCGCCAATGCGCTTCTCGAATTCGAGACGCTGTCCGGCGACGAGATCAAGGGCCTGCTGGCCGGCAAACGGCCGGTGCGCGAAGAGTCGTCGCCGACGCCGCCGCCGCGCGGCTCGGCGGTGCCGACGACTGGCCAAAAGCCAGAGCCCGACGTCGGGGGCCTGGAGCCGCATCCGATCTAAAAAGAAAAACCCAGCGGTCCTCCGCTGGGTTTTTTGCATCCGATACCGAGAACGCCTCTAAGACTTGGGCCGCTAAGTCTTGGACCGCGCGATCAAATCATTGACCGTCTCGGCGGGACGACAGAGCGCCGCACTGTCGCCCATCGAAACGATTGGCCGCTCAATCAGAATCGGATGCCTTTCGATGGCGGCGAAAATCTCGTCGTCGGACAGGGCGGGATCGTCGAGTTTCAGTTCTTCGTAGGGCGTTCCGCGCTTGCGCAGGACGTCGCGCACATTCTTGCCCATGCGACGCAGAAGCTCCCTCAAAGTCGCCCGATCGGGCGGGTTTTTGAGATATTCGATCACTTGTGGCTCGTAGCCGGCTTCTCTCAGTGCGGCGAGCACGTTGCGCGAGGTGCCGCAGGCCGGATTATGGTAGATTTTGACTTCCATGTGGACTTCCGTTCAGACGATGTGCGACTGTTCATTACCCGTTCGTAAGGCTGGCGAAAACGCGCATTTGGCCTTATGGCCATAGATGCGCCGAGTTGGTGTGACAGATAGCGTGAAGGATGCGCCGATTTGGCGCCGAGGCGCTCGCTGAGGATCTCGAATGACCCGCACCTATTTCGGCACCGATGGCATTCGCGGCCTCGCCAACGAGAAGATCACGCCGGAGCTCGCGCTCAAGGTTGGGCAGGCGGCGGGGCTGATCTTTCATCGCGGCGAAGGTCGGCATCGCGTCGTCATCGGCAAGGACACGCGGCTCTCGGGCTATATGATCGAATATGCGCTTGTCGCCGGCTTCACGTCGGTCGGCATGGATCCGCTGCTGCTGGGGCCAATGCCGACGCCCGCGGTCGCCATGCTGACGCGGTCGATGCGCGCCGACGTTGGCGTGATGATTTCCGCCTCTCATAATTCTTTCGAGGACAACGGCATCAAGCTGTTTGGACCGGACGGCCACAAGCTTTCGGACGAGATCGAACACGACATCGAGCGCCTCATCGACGGCGATATGTTGCGCAAGCGCGCGGGACCGAGAGATCTCGGACGCGCCCGCCGCATCGACGACGTGCGCGCGCGCTATATCGAATTCGCCAAGCGCACGCTGCCGCGCAATATGAGCTTGGAAGGGTTGCGCCTCGTCGTCGATTGCGCGAATGGCGCGGCTTACAAAGTCGCTCCCGAGGCGCTGTGGGAGCTTGGCGCCGAAGTGATCGCGATCGGCGTCGAACCCGACGGGTTCAACATCAATCATCGTGTGGGCTCCACAGCGCCGCAGGCGCTGCGTGACAAGGTGCGCGAGCTGCGCGCCGACGTGGGCATCGCGCTCGACGGCGACGCCGACCGCGTCATCATGGTCGACGAAAATGGACGCCTGATCGACGGCGATCAGCTGATGGCGGTCGTCGCCGAAAGCTGGCGCGATCAGGGGCTGCTGTCGAAGCCCGGCCTGGTTGCGACGATCATGTCCAATCTTGGATTGGAGCGTCATCTGAATTCGATCGGGCTCACGCTCGAGCGAACGCCCGTCGGCGACCGTTATGTGATCGAGCGCATGCGCGAAGCCGGCTACAACATCGGCGGCGAACAGTCGGGCCATGTCATTCTCTCTGACTATTGCACGACAGGCGACGGGCTCGTGACGGCGATGCAGGCGCTCGCAGAGGTGAAGCGTCAGAATCGTCCGGTGAGCGAAGTCTGCCATCGGTTCGAACCGCTGCCGCAGGTATTGGAGAATGTGCGCGCCAATCGTCGCGAATTGGAGCGCACAGCGGTGGCGTCGGCAATCGACGATGCGCGGGCGCGACTCGGCGGCTCCGGCAGACTCATTGTTCGCCCCTCCGGCACTGAACCCGTGATCCGCGTCATGGGCGAAGGCGACGACCGCGAATTGGTCGAATCTCTCGTCGCCGGGATCTGCAGCGTTTTGAAGGAATCCGCCGAGGCGGCCTGAGCCTCGAGAAGGTCGCGGCGTGCGATGCGCGGATACGCTTTGCAGGCGCGCGCTGGTTAAGGAAAATGGTTAAGCAATAGGGTTAACCTTCCCTTAACCGTTATCGCCCATGCTTCCTTTTCGGCGCTGCGCCATTCGAAAGCAATGTCGCGCGCGAAAATGGGAGCACATCATGCGACGCTCCATCGCCCTCCTGTCGTTCATCTTGATTGCTGGCGCTGTAAACGCGCGCGCCGAAAATCTGCCGTCGCCACCGCCTCTTGATGTCAGCGGCTGGTATCTTCGCGGCAATGTCGACGCGCCCGCGCAGTTGACGGAAGGGCAGTCGCAGCTCTCGCCCAACCTTCTCGCCGACTTGACGAATGGCCCCGCCCGACCGACGCATTATTCGATGAGCGAGCTGCGTTAGTGATCGGAGCGCTCTAGGACGCGCTTCCCTCGGCAATGTCTTCGGAGGGTATGCGGAGCACACAGCGAACGCCGCTTTCCAGGAATTCCAGATCGGCTCCTCCGCCCGGCGAATATTTCAGGCTGTTGGCGATCACGGTCCGACCGAAGCCCTTTCGCAGTGGCGAACCGACCGATGGCCCGTCAGTCTCTCGCCATTCGACCTGAGCGCTCTTCCCGTCCAAAGAGTGTTTCACCGCGAAAACGATCCGCCCATTCGGCGTGGACAGGGCGCCATACTTCACCGCATTCGAAACGAGTTCATGCAGGATCAAGCCTACTGCGACCGCTGATCTCGGCTTCAACTCCAGCCTATGGCCGATAATTTCGATGCGATCGCTCGAGGGAGCAAGTTCCGCTTTGAATAATTCGTCAAGCGGCAAAGTCGCCCAGGAGTTGGTGGCGAGCAAATTATGTGTGGCGGCAAGGGCCTGAATGCGGCCGGCAAACGTCGTCTTGAAGCTTTTAATGTCTGCGTCGTCGGTTTGATGAAGGATCGCCATAACGAGCGTCAGAATGTTCTTCACGCGGTGGTCGAGTTCGGCCATCAAGAACTGCTGGCGCTCCTCGGCGGACTTGCGCTGAGAAAGATCGACCAATGTTATGACGCAGCCCTTGTTCGTTCCGCTCGTTGGAGACAGAGGAGCGGCGCTGATAAGCAAGGTCTTCGCATGCGGCGCATGCGGCGCGTGCGCCTCCACGCTTTTTACTTCCGTGCCGGCGATCGCCATTCGCACCAGTTCCTCGGCGCTGACGAGACCGATTGCATCCTTGATTTCCAGCCGGATCGCTTCATGAAAAGGCTGACCAATAAGCGCGCCGTCTTCGATCGCAAGAACCGCTGCGTTGACATGGGTGATCCGGCCCGCTGCATCGCAAACGACCACGGCTTCGTTGGCGGAGGCGATGATCGCGCGCGCCGCGCCCTCGGCCGCCATACTCTCTTGCGCCCGGACGCGATCCGTGAGGTCCGTCAGAGTCAGCGCCCAGCCGTCGACGACTCCGATCTGCAATGGTTCCGCGGACGCGAGGTAATGCCGAAGTTCGCCGCCGCGGACGAGCGAGATCTCGCAGGAACTGGCGCCGCTTCCCGAGCGCTCCGCCTCGCTGAGCAGCGTCTTGAGCTGCAAGGATACTGGCGCTTCAAAATGATCTAGAAGCAATTGTCCTTGCAAGCGGGACAGCGGCTTTTCGATGAGCGTGGTGAGCACGGTGTTGGCGTAGAGCACTTCGCCCTTGGCGCCCAGCGCCGCGGCCCCATGTCCCATCGTCTCCATAAAAGCGCGATAGGAGTGTTCGCCGCCCTGCAACGTGAATATTTCTTCGTCCATGGTCTTTCGGACGACGAGCGCGTCAATTTCGCCTTCGCGGATTGCGCGAATTGTCTCCTCCGCCTCTTCAAGGCGCCGCAGCAACTCCTGGTGCGAGTGCGGCGTCCTTGGCATTGAGTCGGAGGTCGTCATTGAGCGCCTTTGACATTCAGGCTGACCAGAACCTTCTCGGCGTCGGACAGATCGCCAATAATCTTTCGAATGGGAGCCGGGAGTTGACGGACGAGCGTCGGGATGGCGACGATGCTGTGTTCTCGCGCAAGACGCGGTTCTTTCTTGAGATCGATCACCTGTACTTCGTATCTGTTGTCGAGGTCTTCCTTGCAAATGCGTTCGAGATTGGCGATCGCCGCCAGCGATTTGGGGGTCTCGCCCGCGACATAGAGTATCAATTTCGTCGTTTCATTCTGCGCCATTGCCGCCACCATCGAGTCGCTTTCGCACAGCAACGCCTTCTCGCATCGCTCGCGCTTCCTCCTCGTCGAGCTTCGCCCGTTTGAGGTACGCGCTTTCGGCATCGATCAGTCGCCTTGCCTCCAGTTCTTCCGCAGCCATCTCTGCACGCAGCGCCTCGATCTGCGCCTCGAGTTTGCGACGGCGATGCTCCCCCTGTTGCTGAAGACGCGTGACCTCAGCGGCGCGAACGGCCTCGGTCCGTCTCGCTTCGGCTTCCTTTGCGCGTCGCCTCGATCCGGTCAGCGCGCCTTCCTGTCCGAGATACGGGGCGCGCAGCTGCAGGCCATTTTCGCTCATGATGAACTCGCGAACCTGATTTGAATGCTGCAGTCCTCTTGCTTTGAGGAGATAAAGTTCACGATTGAATTCGCCGCCCGCCTCACGATTGAGCATGAGAATCCATGCGTCCATCAGCGATGACAGACCGACGTCGGTCAGCGTCTCATCGCCCTTGGCATGTGTAAGATTGGTAAACACGCCAGTGACGCCATGAGATTTGAGGTAATCGACCATCCGCAGCAGCATGGTTTGGACTTCGTTTGACTCGCCCGATCGATCGAAGGCCGAAATGGGGTCGACAATGACGATACGCGGCTTCAAGCGGGCAATTTCTCGCAGCATGACGGCCAGATGCATCTCGAGGCTGTAAAAGGTCGGCCGCGCCGCGAAATAATTCAGACGCCCGCCGTCAATATAATCTTTCAGGTCCATGCCGACTGAGCGCATGTTGCGCACGGTCTGATCGGCGGATTCCTCGAAGGAAAAATAAGCGGCCTTCTCCCCATTTCTGCAAGCGGCATGGACGAACGAGGCGGCCAGCGTACTCTTACCAGAACCGGCGACGCCCGAGATCAAAATGCTTGATCCGCGATGAAACCCCCTGCCGGACAACATATCGTCGAGGTCGTCGACGCCCGATGAAATGCGTTCGTCATAAACCTTGTGATTGAGGCCAAGCGCGCTGACAGGCAAAACGCTGAAGCCGTCCGAGTCGATCAGGAATGGATATTCATTCGTTCCGTGAGCGGTTCCGCGGTATTTGACGATGCGCAGTCGCCGCGTCGAAATCTGATTCTGTATTCGGTGGTCGAGCAACAAGACGCAGTCCGAAACATATTCTTCGAGTCCTTGGCGCGTGAATGCGCCGTCGCCGCGCTCGCCCGTGATGACCGTCGTCAGCTTGCGTTCTTTCAGCCAGTCGAACAGTCTTCGAATTTCGGCGCGAAGTATGGCGGGGTTGGAAAATGCGGCGAACAGCGACTCGATTGTATCGAGGACCACCCGCTTTGCGCCGATCCTCTCGACTGCCGCCTCGAGCCGGATGAAAATCGCCTCGAGGTCGTAATCGCCGATCTCCACGAACTCTGACGGGTCGATCGCAATATGTTCGATATGGATCTTGTCTTCATCGACCAGTTGGTCGAGGCCGAAGCCAAGCGACGCGACATTGCTGACGATGTCCGTCGGTCTTTCCTCGAAAGTGACGAATACGCCTGGCTCGCCGAGCGCACGGGCGCCGTATATTAGAAACGTCGAAGCAAAGAGCGTCTTGCCGCAGCCCGCGCCGCCGCAAACGAGAGTTGGGCGGCCTGTCGGCAGGCCGCCCAACGTCAGCTCGTCAAAGCCGTCGATGCCTGTTTCCGATTTGGCGATGCCGACCGTAGTCTTTTCCGGATCGCCGCTCGCCGACTGATCCACGATTTTTCCTCGCGCGCTGCCATCAGCGCCGTTGCGAAACGAAGGCGCCCTGCCTTGCAGATCGGTCTATAGCTAAAAATAGGGCGTCAACGAACATGCGTCAACGTGGTCTTCGCAGCGATTAACTCGGCCTCGGCCGCGGATTTACGCGAGCCAGAGCGATTTCATATTTCAGCAATGCGCAAAGCGGACCGTTCTGCGCGCGTTTAAAGCGCCTTAAGCGACCATGGCGATGAGCGTGGCGCCAAATGCGCCGAGGATGACGACCAGCCACGGCGGCGTTCGCCAGAGCACGAGCAAGAGGAAAGCAAGAAGGCCTAGCCCGAAATCCGCTGGGCCAAGGATGGCGCTCGTCCAAACAGGGGTATAGAGCGCCCCGAGCAGAATGCCGACGACCGTTGCGTTGATCCCCTTGAGCGCCGATTGCGCCGCCGTTCGATGACGTAAAGCGTCCCAAAAAGGCAACGCGCCGACCACCAGAAGGAAAGACGGCAGGAAAATCGCGGTGAGACAGATCAGCCCCCCCGCCCAGCCGTTTGGCTCGGACTTCATCGCTGCGCCGAGATAGGCCGCGAAAGTGAATAGTGGGCCGGGAACCGCTTGCGCTGCGCCATAGCCGGCAAGAAATGCATCACGGTCGATCCAGCCTGGAGATACGAAGGCCTGCTGCAGCAGCGGCAGCACGACGTGCCCGCCGCCGAAAACAAGCGACCCTGAGCGATAAAAGCCGCTGATAAGCTCGATCGTAGGATTGGGGTTTGCGTTCGCCAGGATGGGCAACCCCACGAGCAAAACGGCAAACAGCGCGAGCGAGGCGATGGCTATGGGCCGGGTGATGGGGATCGATAGAGGGGTCGTCGCTCCTTTGTTTTCCCCCGACAGGAACAGCCAACCAATGACGCCCCCCGCCGCAATCGCCAAAATCTGACCGCTGGCGGTGGGGACCGCCAAAGTCAGCAGCGTCGCCGCCACGGCGATGGTCGCCCGCTCCCGATCCGGACAAAGATTTCGCGCCATCCCCCACACTGCTTGCGCGACGACCGCGACGGCGACCACTTTGAGGCCGTGCAGCCACGCGACCTGCGAGAGGTCGCCGAGGCGGCCGACTCCATAAGCGAAGCCGATCATCGCAAGCGCTGATGGCATGGTGAACCCGATCCATGCCGCCAAACCGCCGGCGAGGCCGGCCCGCAACATGCCGATGATGATGCTGACCTGACTGCTTGCGGGGCCGGGAAGGAATTGGCAGAGCGCGACGATATCCGAGTAGGCGGCCTCATCGATCCATTTGCGGCGCGTGACGAACTCAGCGTGGAAATAGCCAAGATGGGCGATCGGCCCGCCAAAGCTCGTCACCCCGAGGCGCAGAGAAACCCCAAGCACTTCCAGGATGGAGAACAGCCGCCCGCTCAGCGGCCACCGTCGCGAAGCTCCGAGCGGCACAAATGGCGGCGCTGTTTTCTTGCTGGCTTTGGGCATTTACATGATGGGCGTAAGGATGAAGCAAGAAGCAAAGCGTGAGCATATCTCACCGCGCTCGGCATGGAGGCGGATAAAGAATATGAGGCGGGGTAGAGGCGGGCGACGATCCCGAAAATGAGCTAGAACTGCTGCGGGAGGCGCATTTATGCGGCGACGGCGTCGTGAACTCACAATTTATTTCTTCATCCTCGTATCGATCAGCGCGGTCGGCGCCGAGGCGCATCCGCGCATCGGGGAAGGCGCCGCCGATTTGACGCGGCGGACTGCCATGGCGGGGCGCAAAATGATCTCGATCACCGATAAGAACGCGATCGTCGTTGATGAGAGCGCGGTCGACTCCACCGATCCCGACTATGACATCGTCCAGGCCAATATCGATTTCCTCAACGATCTGCTGGCGCAATATATTCGCTTCGACGAAATGTCGCCCGAGGCGCTGCGCAGCTATGAGGTCGATTACTATCTGGCGCAGATGGAGAATGGCGGCTTCCCGCAACTCGTCTTCAATTCGCGCTGGCATGTCGATTCGGTGCGGCTGATCCGCGAAGGTCTCGCGGCGATCGGAGCGAAGAAGCATCTCGCGCTGTTCGAGGAGGGGAGCCGCCTCGTCGACTCGCTGGGAGAGGCGCGGTTGAAGAAATTCCTCGCGACTACCATCCATGATTACGGCGAGAGCACGGAACGCGCTGCGCTGGAAGGAATCGACGACCGATTTTTCGCTTTGGACAAGATGGAAAACCTCCGCGACCTCAATCGCGTCTGGCTCCGCGCACACCCCCTTCTCGCGCCGGCGAGCGCGGAGCGTATAGCGGCGGAAGTCCGGCGGCGCGGCGAGCAACTTCCCGACCGCGCGACGCGCATCGCCGCCGCCGAGGCCGCCGCGCCCCGCTACATGAAGCTCATTCGCGCCCTCGTCGCCAAGGCGGGACAACGGCTCGACCGCGTGACCGTCGGCGATCCGACCCGCGAATTCGCCGGCGCGCCGACGACGGCCTGGTATTTCCTCACCGATCGGGGCCTGTTCCACATGGTCGACGTCGGTGGCAAAGCAATCATGTTCCGCGGCCGCTCGACGACCGATCGCGTTTGCGAGATCGACGCGCCGTGAGCGGCGGGAGGAAATTTGCTTTCGTTCCGAACCGGAGCGCATGGCGACGCTCACGCGCCCTTTTTGGTCCTCGCGCGCGGACTTGAATCGGGCCATATCTCTCATCCATGTCCGACCTGACCGAAATCGGCGGAGATGCGCCTCAGACCAATACGCCTGAGATCAGCGTCTCCGAACTCGCGAACGCGCTGAAGCAGACGATCGAGGATCGCTTCGGTCGCGTGCGCGTGCGCGGCGAGATCTCCAACTATCGCGGCCCGCACGCCTCAAGTCACGCCTATTTCTGTCTCAAGGATCAGAATGCGCGTCTCGACGCGGTGATCTGGCGGTCGACTTTTCTGCGCCTGCGCACGCGGCCGCAGGAGGGACTGGAAGTCGTCGCGACCGGCCGCGTCACAACCTTCCCCGGCAAGTCCTCCTATCAGATCATCATCGAATCGCTGGAGCCGGCCGGCGTCGGCGCGCTGATGGCGCTGCTCGACGCCCGCCGCAAGGCGCTCGCGGCGGAGGGCCTCTTCGACGAAGCGCGCAAGCGTCCCCTGCCCTTTTTGCCGCGCGTCGTCGGCGTGGTGACCTCGCCGACCGGCGCCGTCATCCGCGACATCCTGCACCGTCTCAACGACCGCTTCCCACGCCGCGTGCTGGTCTGGCCCGTGCGGGTGCAGGGCGAGAGTTGCGCCGAGGAGGTCGCGGCGGGCATTCGCGGCTTCAACGCGCTGCTTGCCGGGGGCGCCATTCCCCGCCCCGACGTGCTGATCGTCGCGCGCGGCGGCGGCTCGCTCGAGGATTTGTGGGGCTTCAATGAGGAGGTCGTCGTTCGCGCGGCGGCGGAGAGCGTCATTCCGCTCATTTCGGCGATCGGCCATGAGACCGATACGACGCTCATCGATTTCGTCGCCGACCTTCGCGCGCCGACGCCGACGGGCGCGGCCGAGAAAGCCGTTCCGGTGCGCGTCGAGCTGTTCGAACATCTCGCCGTACGCACAAGCCGACTGGAGGGCGCGCGCCGCCGCGCCATGGAGCAGCGTCGCGTCCAGCTTTCAACCTACGCGCGCCTGCTGCCCGCTGGCGACGCCCTGCTCGCCAATCCTCGCCAGCGTCTCGACCGGGCGGCGGAGCGGCTGCGCACGGGCGCCCGCGCCGCCCGAGACGGAAGGCGTCTGCGGCTGTCGCGCGCCGCAACGCTCCTCGCCCGCCACTCGCCGCAAGCGGAGCTGGCGCGCGTGCGCGAGCAACTGCGCGGTCTTGGCGCGCGGCTGCAACAGGGCTATCGCGCCCGGCGCGTGCTCGCGGGTCAGGAGAACGCCGCCGCCAGACAGCGCCTCGCCGGCGCGGCGCAGCGTCTAGACCGCGCCGTCGCCGGCTTGATCGGCGGCCACCAGGACAGGATCGACAGACTGGCCCGGCTGCAGGAGTCGCTCAGCCATCGCTCGGCGTTGGCGCGCGGCTTTGCGCTGGTGCATGACGATAGCGGCGCGCTGGTGCGCAGCGTCGCGCAGGCTCCTCCTGGAACGGGTCTCGACATCGAGATCGCCGACGGCAGAATCCCGGCGCGCGCTGGCATTGCGATTCCAGATCCGCCGGCGCGCCCGCGCCCGCGGCGCCGCCTGAGACGAGCCGACAGCGACGATCAGGGATCTTTGTTCTGACCTATTCGAATCGCATCTGCCACGCGACGATGCTGCGCTGCATGGCCGCCCGCGGCAGATAGCAGAACACATTGGTGGAGATCGGCGCCTCGACGCAATGATAGTGCTCTTTGCTCCAGTCGTAGCCGAGCGTATCCATGCAGGCGACGATCTTGTCGTGAATGAGCTTCGGGTTGGATCGCCGCTCGGCCGGAAAATCCCGCTCCGCCTGGTATTCGCAGTCGGTGACATCCATCTTCTGGCCTTCGAAATAGCGGCCGCTGGCGCCGCTCGTGACGAACATCGCCTCGGTGGCGAGAATGAAGACGAGGCCGACCGCCAGTGACAGCTTGCCCTGCCACTTGGTCTTGAAGAAGTGAAGATCGAGTAGCGACAGCAATCCTATCGCCAGAAGGCCGCCGCCCAGAAGCAGCGTCAACGGCGACAAAAAAGGCGCAATGCCTTCGTTCATGTCACGCTCCTGATCGCGCGCGCCGCCGCATCGCGCGTCATTGATCAATATTAAGAGCGAGACTCTCTGCAAAGCAACCGCGCGCGCATCGCTTCACAGCCGGCGCAGATTCTTTTCTGCGATGCGAAATCGATGGAGCCCGCGCGGGCGCCATCAATCCACACGATACGTGTGTGCTAAATGCTGTATGGCGCGCAGACGCGCGGCGCGCCGAAGGACGTCAATTTCGCCGCGAAACAGCGCGTTAAGCTTCTGTTAACCAATTAACCCATTATTAACGAAAGGACGAATTTGCTCAAATGCAACAGGCCGAAGATACCTGCGATCAAGGTTGACGGAACCTTCGCTTAACCCTGGACGCCTAGGACTATCGCCCAGTCGGTCGTCGTAACAGGAGTTCTTCATGCTGCTTTCGCAACGCGCCTTCGGCGCCAAACTCGTCGTCGCGCTGACGGCGTTCATGGCGGTCCTGGCGCTCTCGGCCTGCGCCAAGAACACCGCCGATGAAGCCGCGAATGATTTGGCGGGCGGAGGCTATGGACGCGGCGGCGGCGTAGCGAGTCCCGGCAGCCATCAGGATTTCGTGGTCAATGTCGGTGATCGCATCTTCTTCGAGACCGACTCCACCGATCTGACGTCCACCGCGCAGGCCACGCTCGATAAGCAGGCCCAATGGCTCAACCGGTACTCACGCTATAGCTTCACGATGGAAGGCCACGCCGACGAACGCGGCACCCGCGAATATAATTTCGCGCTCGGCGCGCGACGCGCCGAAGTGGCCAAGAATTACCTCGTCGCGCGCGGGGTCCAGGGGTCGCGCATCCGCACGGTGAGCTACGGCAAGGAGCGTCCTGTCGCCGTCTGCGACGACATCTCCTGCTGGTCGCAGAATCGTCGCGCCGTCACGGTGCTTTCCGGCGGCAATTCCTGATTGGAGGCCCGCCGCGCCCCCTTGCGTCCGGGGCGTCGTTGCGGCAATGAAGACGCGCGCCTTTTGGGCGCCCGCAGGAGTGTAGCTCAACTGGTAGAGCACCGGTCTCCAAAACCGGGGGTTGTCGGTTCGATCCCGGCCACTCCTGCCACTAAATTCAGATAGTTATGGCGAGAGCGGCGATCAAAAATCGAGCGCTTGTCCGATAAAGGTAAGCGTCGAGGTAAGCGCCCCGCATTACTCCAGCGCGCCTGTCCTATGCCGCCTGCATCGGATGTTCCCTAATCACAACGCGCCCGAGCTGTGGACAACCCATGCGCATTGGCGTCTGAACGGCCGATGCTTGCGCACCATTCAAGTTGAGCCGCTGCACACTTGCGCCGGCCGCACTGATCTCTCAATCTCAGTTACGCGAAATCCAGTTATCAACTTCTCTCTTTGCTTCGTCCGGCGTATATCCGTATTTCTGCTGAAGCATCCCTTCCAAACTTTCACGTTTGCCGTTGATCTGGACAAGCTCGTCATCCGTGAGACGGCCCCATTGCTCCTTGACCTTACCGGAAAATTGCTTCCAGCCGCCGGAGATGACATTCCAGTTGGTGATCGTCTGACGCACGGCAGGCTTTGGGGCTTGGGGAGTGTAGCCCGGCATACCCACAACATTTGGCGGCGCCCATTTCTGCGTGTCGGAAACTTGCTCTCCGGCGAAACACGCCGTGCTGAAAGCAACGACGGCGCCGATCGTCAAAAGCGCGCCCCGTGAGACATGAATTAGCGACATAGGCTGTCCTCCCAATAATGAGCGCTCAGCAACCCTATGCTGACTAGGGTAAAACACCTTGGGCTCTAGGATTGTTCCAAACTGCCCTTGCGTGCGCATCAGGTGGGGAACGCCGTCGAGAGGGCCTACAGGCGAACGAGCTTCTTTGATCGCCGCCGAGAATTGATGGACGCTTGGGGCGCGCATTGCGATTCGGAAATTAGGAAGCCTCGACCAGTCAGGCGTTAGAATGGAATCTCGTCATCTCTACTCGACCGACCGAAAGCCGGCAGCGGGTTCTTCGGCACCAAAACGTAGCTACGGATGTTGTCCTTCGATTTCGGCAGAATAGCCACCGAGTCCCGTTTTGCACGTATGCGGTTTTCCAACAGTAGCTGTGTCAGATAATGGTCGGCGCCGCCGCATCCTGTCCAAAGCTTTGGTCATGCTAAGGCGTTAATTTTAAACCCTTTGCGGGGGAACAATGCAAATGTGACGCAGTTTCTCTCCCTTCAAGGAGGATGCGTCATGCCGGACAGAGCCCCGGGCGATTGGCGGAACGCGGCCGCCGGCAAGATGGGAGCGCGGCCCGACGCCGCAATGGAATCGATTAGCGAGCATCTGAGATCAAAGTTCGCCAAAGTCCTCACAGAGCCGCTGCCCCAGAAGATCATGGATTTAATGGCCGAATTGGATTGGGGGCGGCGGCGGGAGCCCGACGCGCGGTAACCGTCGAATTCCGGCCAGCGCCAAATCTCCGCGGCCTTCGTGAGTTCGCTCATTGCGGCGCTAGCGGCTCATCCATTCGTGGTTGCTCGCGCTGGGCCGCGCCCGCAGCTAGAATTTCCCCAGGAGCGGCGCCAGCGCGAGCGCCCCGTCTCTAGCGGAGCAACATCATGGCCAGCGACGCGATGCGGCTGACGTCTGGCGACGCGCTCATCGTTCTGGACGTGCAGCGCGATTTCTGCGCGGGCGGCGCCTTAGAGGTATACGAGGCCGACAAGATCGTCTCCGTGGTCAATGAACTGATCGCGGAAGCCGTGGCCGCCGGCGTTCCCATCGTCGCGTCGCGAGACTGGCATCCAACCGGCCATGCGAGCTTTCGCGACTGCGGCGGACCATGGCCGGCGCATTGCGTTCAGGGCAGCGCCGGCGCGCAGTTCCATCCCGATCTGCGCCTCCCCGAGCGCGCCATCATCGTCAGCAAAGGAGAATCGCTCGAGCGCGACCAGCTTTCCGCGCTCAACGGCACGGGGCTCGCCGAGCGGCTGCGGCGTCTTGGCGTGCGTCGCGTCTTGATCGTCGGACTGGCGCTCGACGTCTGCGTGCTCGAGACGGCGCTGGACGCCGTCTCGGAAGAATTTGAAACGCATGTGCGGCTGTCCGGAACGCGCGCCATTGCGCCGGAAGGCGCAAGAGACGCCGTCGAAAGGATGCGGAAGGCGGGCGTCGTCGTCGAAGAGAGCCAAGAGGAATTAAACGGCATGCGCACATTACAGCGATGAAGATTTGCCCGGGCGTAGCGGCATAGCTATGGTCCGACCGGCGCGCGAGCGCTTCCAGCGCTCTCCCGTCGACGCGTAAACAAGGAGCGGTCGTGTCCAGCAGCGCGCTCTTCGCGGATCTCTATGAATTTGCGATGCTGCGCGCTTATTTCGAATTGGGTATGAACGCGAAAGCGACGTTCAGCCTCTTCGTGCGCGAGCTGCCGCGGCAACGCAATTTTCTAATCGCCGCCGGCTTGGACGATCTCCTTCATGAGATCGAGCATTGGCGTTTTGAGCCGAACCACATCGACTATCTAAGCTCGCTCAAAATTTCTTCGCAGCCGTTCCTCGACTGGCTCGCAGACTTCCGCTTCTCCGGCGACATCTATGCGATGCGTGAGGGCACGCCGTTCTTTGAAAACGAACCGATCCTGGAAGTGGTTGCGCCCATCGCCGAAGCGCAGCTCATCGAAACGCTCGTTCTCAACCAGATCGGACTGCAAACGATATTGGCGTCCAAAGCGGCGCGCGTCGTCGCCGCGGCGCGCGGCGCCAGCGTCGTCGACTTCGGCGCAAGACGCGCGCAAGGCATGGATGCGGCGACAAAGGGCGCGCGTGCATTCTATATCGCCGGCGTCGAGTCGACCTCCAATGTCGCGGCCGGGCAAGCCTATGGATTGCCCCTCACCGGAACGATGGCGCATAGTTTTGTCGAAGCCTGCGCCTCCGAGATGGACGCCTTTCAGTCTTTCAGCGAGGTCTTTCCCGACACGACATTGCTCGTCGACACCTATGACACGCTCGAAGGCGTCAAGAAGGTCGTCGCGCTCGCGAAGGCGCGCGGGCCGAACTTCAACATTCGCGCGGTGCGTCTCGACTCCGGCGATCTCGACATGCTGTCGCGCCAAACCCGCCGCATCCTCGATGACGCTGGCTTGACCGACGTGCGGATCGTCGCCAGCGGCGGCCTCGAGGAAACCAAAATCGACGCTCTGACGTCGCGCGGCGCGCCTATCGATGTCTTTGGCGTCGGGACGGATATGGCGGCGTCGAGCGACGCGCCAAACATCGATATCGCCTATAAGCTGACCGAATACGCCGGCAAGGGACGGATGAAACTCTCGGCGGGCAAGCGCTCGCTGCCGGGCCGCAAACAGGTTTTTCGAGAGTTTAGAGACGGCGTCGCGGTGAGGGACGTCATCGCCCGAGAGGGCGAAACTCTGCCAGGCGTCCCATTGCTGCAGCCGGTCATGCTGTCAGGTCGCCGGGTCGCGGAGCAGTCATGCGACCTTCCGCAAATTCGCGATTACGCGAAGGCGCAGCTCGCCGCGCTGCCGCCCCATCTGCGAATGCTGCAATCGCGTGAGGCGCGCTATGACGTGGCCATCAGCGACGAACTCGCCAGCTATGAGCGCGAAACTCGCGCGCATTTGATCGAGTGATGTTTTGCCAAATTGGCTTGGCCGAACGCTAGGCCGCGAAACTGGCGAAATCCTCTCTGCGCAGACAGAAAATGAGCGCAAGCGGAGCCTAGCGTCGATCCTTCAGGTCGATGAATTCGGATGTGAACCGCTTGAGCGCAGTGCGCAAATCGTCGGCATATCCCGTCGCGCCCAGCGACTGGAACCTTTCGATGTCGGCGAGCATCAGTTCTCTCACCGGCGCCGCGCCACGATGCAGATTGACCAAATAGCCGGATAAAAGCCGGCCGTCCCGGCCCCTAGCCGACGCCTTGTTTTCGCTCTCAGACGAGCCGATTTTCTTGGCAATTCCTAACATTCGTCGCTCCGAAGGGCGGACAGCGCGCCCGATGTCCGCGAACTGGCTAAGCAAGAATTGCGCTCACCTGAGCTCGGCGAACGCCGCCGCCTGGCCAAATCTGAAAAAACCGTCAACCATCGCAAAAAGACCGCCTTCACGCGGCGCCGTTTCCCGCGTGGCGGCCGTGTATTCCGGCGCGTCGCACACGAGCTTCATGCCCCAATCGGGATAACTGCGCATCGAAATGGGTTCGTGAACGAGCTTGACGACGCCGGAGTGCCGGGAGTCGGACCGGATTTGCAAATAGAGCGGCGTCAGCGCTTGTCTGGGACCCTCCAGAATTTGCAAAAAATTCAGGCCGTTGTAGAGCAGCGCCCCGCTGATGCGCAGCGGTCGATTCCGCTCTGCGGACTTTTCGACCATTCCCTCGATCGCGGAGAGGTTCAGATCAAGATTGGCGTTACTGAAATAGACAAGTCGATGCATCAGTGGCCTCCCAACGCCGCCGCCATCCGACCCGAGAATTCCGCCTCACGAGTCGCCCGTCAACAGCCACACGCTGAAAGACGGATAGAACCAAAATGAAAATTATGCAATAGTTTCATATGCTTGACCTAACTCAAGACCTCGCGCCAAAACTCGGTTCCAGTCATAGGTTCGTATCAAGCGGACGCTATCTAGAGGGTATATTGCAGCCCTTTTTCAGTCGTTGGGGAGACGCTGGCGCTGCCGCGTCTCCCCTTTTGCAATTGGCGCGCGCACAGCGACAGCTCCAGGGGAAATAACATGATCTCGCCAGGGCCTACCCTCCTCCTCACTTCGGTCAAAACTTGTCAGGACTGCGCATCGCGATTCATGGACTTCGGCCTGATCAACACGCGGTCGGCGCTGCAATTTGGGCAAGACGTATGGGCAGCGAGATCGCCGCACGACGTCGCCGACGCCATGGTCAACTACGGCCGCCGGCAATTCGAATGCTGGACGGAGGAGCTTGAGGAGTTCTCGGCTACGGTCGGCGGCAAGAGGACCCCAGAGGCCGAGGTCGTCGGACTGGGAGACTAGTTTTCCATCGTCGATCTTCAGTTGAGAAGATATGAGTATGAGCGCATCGACGGCGTATTACGTCACGGCGGCGGCGATCGCCGCGCTTATCGTTCAGGCTGGCGCGCTTTGGGCGCTCGGCCGGCCGTTTCTTTGCGCCTGCGGCGAATTCAAGCTCTGGGAGGGCGACGCCGCCTCTCCGGGCCTCTCTCAGCAGCTCACCGACTGGTACAGCTTCACGCATATCATCCACGGCGTGCTGTTCTATTTCCTGCTTTGGCTTGCCGCGCCCGGACTGTCGGTCGGGCAGCGCTTCATGATCGCGCTGGCCCTCGAAGTCGGCTGGGAGATCCTCGAGAATACGCCCTTCGCCATCCGCCACTACCGCAAGCAGCCGCCGGCGCAGAACTACGCAGGAGACAGCATCGTCAATTCGCTTGCCGATACGCTGGCGATGGCGCTGGGCTTCGTCCTTGCGTGGCGGCTCCCGGCTTTGGCCGTCGTCGCAATATCCGTGCTTCTTGAAGTCGGAGTCGCACTGAACATCAGAGACAATTTCACGCTCAATCTGCTGAGTTTCATCTATCCTTTCGAGTTCATCCGCCGCTGGCAGAACGGCGCGCCGTAAGCGTCCATTTGCGGTCGTTGGCGGGCTGAGCTAACTCAAGCGTTCCCTAAGCCGCGCTCGCAAACCCCTATCCTCGGACATTTCGCCTCGCTCGCATGACCAAGCGCGCTCCCGTCCTCGCCGACTTCAAACGCATCGTCGTGAAGGTCGGCTCCTCGCTCATCGTCGACCCCAATAAGGCGTCGGCGAAACGCGCCTGGCTGAAGCGCCTCGCCGACGACGTCGCCGATCTGCACCGCGCCGGCGCCGACGTGCTGGTCGTGTCGTCCGGCGCCGTGGCGCTGGGACGCAGCGTGCTGGGCTTTCCGCGCGGGGCGCTGAAACTCGAAGACAGCCAAGCGGCGGCCGCGGTCGGCCAGATCGCCCTGGCGCGGCTCTGGGCCGAGATCCTGCACGATCGCGGCCTCGTCGCCGGGCAGGTGCTCGTCACGCTCGGCGACACCGAGGAGCGCCGCCGCTATCTCTACGCGCGCGAATGCCTGACGCGGCTTTTGTCGCTGCGCGCCGTGCCGGTGATCAATGAGAACGACACGGTCGCGACGGCCGAGATCCGCTATGGCGACAATGATCGCCTCGCCGCGCGGGTCGCCACCATGGCGAGCGCCGATCTGTTGATCCTGCTCTCTGACGTCGACGGGCTCTACAGCGCCCCGCCCGTTTCCAACCCCGACGCCAAACACATCGCGATCGTGCCGCGCGTCACCGCCGAGATCGAAGCGATGGCCGGCGGCGCCGCCTCGCAATATTCGCGCGGCGGCATGCGCACCAAGATCGAGGCGGCGAAGATCGCCACGACCGGCGGCGCGCATATGGTGATCGCCGACGGCCGCGAAGAGGCGCCGATCGCGCGCATCGCGGCTGGCGGACGCTGCACCTGGTTTCTGACGCCGTCCAATCCGGTGACCGCGCGCAAGAAATGGATCGCGGGCTCTCTTGAGCCGAAAGGCGCGGTGCATATCGACGACGGCGCGGCGAAGGCGCTGCGCTCAGGCCGGAGCCTGCTGCCGGCGGGCGTGACGCGAATCGAAGGGGGCTTCGCGCGCGGCGACTGCATTTTGATCCGCAACGCCAAGGGCGGCGAGATCGGCCGCGGCCTCGTGACCTATGACGCGGTAGACGCGGCGAAGATCGTCGGGCGCTCGACGAAGGACATCGAGACGCTGCTCGGCTTCAAAGGCCCCGATGAGATTATTCATCGCGACGACATGGCGCTGGGCGGAGGGTGAAGCGTGTAGAGGCGATGCTTCGCAGTCCTCGTCCTTCGAGACGCGCCTTACAGGCGCTCCTCAGGATGAGGACTGCTTGGAGCAGCGCCGCTAATCGCACTGCGCAGCAGCTAATCACGCTACATGAAGTTTGCGCGATTCAAGGCCCCTCATCCTGAGGAGCGCGCGAAGCGCGCGTCTCGAAGGACGAGGGGCCGGTTTCATTAGCGTCATGGCCGGGCGTGACCCGGCCATCCACGCCGGAACGTTGCGCAATGCTTGCTAGTCAGGCAACGGTTGCCCCCGCGTCATGCCCGGCACAAGGCCGGGCATGACGCAGGGGGCTCGCGGCCGTACACGCTGAGTTGAGACGCAATATTTCAGAACTCCAAATACCGTGTTAGATTGACTCCATGCGGCTCACGACCTTCACCGACTTTGGCCTGCGCGCCCTCATACTTCTCGCCGACCGCAGTCCGCAAGTGATGAGCGCGGCGGCGATCGCCGATCATTTCGACGTTTCGCGCCACCATATGGCGAAAGTGCTCCAGGAGCTCGCCGCGGCCGGCTATGTCGAGGGCATCCGCGGCGCGCAAGGCGGCGTTCGACTGGCGCGCGATCCGCGCGACATTCGAATCGGCGAGGTGGTCCGCAGGCTTGACGACCAGCCGCTGGTCGAATGTTTCAGCCCGCAAGGCAGCAACTGTGCGCTTTTGCCGCGCTGTCGACTGAAGGGCATGTTAGCCCGCGCCGAACAGGGATTCATGCGCGAACTCGATCGCTACACTCTGCACGACTGCCTCGAAAAATCCGCCGCTTTTCCCCTCGCCGATCTCTCCGCCTGAACATGCGCCGCGAGCATCGCTCGTCACGGCTTGACTTCCGACCTTTTTAATACGCATTCTAAATACCTATTAAGGGAGACAGGAGGGAGCGACATGTTCTGTTATCAATGCGAGCAGACTTACCGGTCGGACGAGGGCGCGGGCTGCGCGGGCGCGAAAGGCATGTGCGGCAAGGACGCGACGACCGCCGATCTGCAGGACATTCTGCTCTATGTCTGTGAAGGCGTCGGCCAATATTTGCACCGCGCCCGCCTGCTTGGCGCGACGGACATCGAAGCCGACCGCTTCATCCTCTTCGCCTTCTTCACGACCCTCACCAACGTCAATTTCAACGCGGCGAAATTCGTCGAAATGATCCAGCAGGCCTCGCAGATCCGCGATCGCGCCAAGGCGCTTTACGAAGACGCCGCGCGCGCCGCCGGCAAGACGCCCGAAACTCTCTCCGGCCCCGCCGCTTTCGCGCCAGCCGACACCATGGCCAAACTTCTCGCCCAGGCCTCCGAGGCCGCCGTGCGCAAAGACGCCGCGATCCTCGGCGAGGACGCGGTCGGCGCCCGCGCGCTCATTCTCTATGGCCTCAAGGGCGTTTGCGCCTATGCGCATCACGCGCGCGTTCTGGGCGAAGAGCGCGACGCGATCTATGCGACGGTCGAACATGCGCTCGACATGCTGGCGCGCGAAGAGCGCGACGTCGCGACGCTGCTCGACGAAGCGCTGGCGCTCGGCCGCGCCAATTTCCTCGCCATGGAGGCGCTCGACGCCGCGAACACCGGCGCATTTGGCGCGCCGACGCCGACGAGCGTGCGCGTGACGCCGATCAAGGGCAAAGCGATCCTTGTCTCCGGCCATGATCTGAAGGATCTGCACGCGATCCTCGAAGCGACGAAGGACAAGGGGATCAACGTCTATACGCATGGCGAAATGCTGCCGGCGCATTCCTATCCCAAGCTCAAGGCCTATCCGCATCTCGCCGGCAATTACGGCGGCGCCTGGCAGGATCAGCAGAAGGAATTCGCCGAATTCCCCGGCCCGATCGTCATGACTTCGAATTGCCTGATCGAGCCGCAGCCGCGCTATCGCGGACGCATCTTTACCGCGGGGCCGGTTGGCTGGGCGGGCGTGCGCCACATCGCTGATGAGAATTTCGCGATTGTCGCGCAGGCGGCGCAGGCCCTTCCCGGCTTCACTGAGGACGCGCCGGAACATACCATCACCATCGGCTTTGGGCGCGAGGCCGTGCTTGGCGTCGCCGACAAGGTGATCGACGCGGTCAAGAGCGGCGCCATCCGCCACTTCTTCCTCGTCGGCGGCTGCGACGGCGCCGCGCCGGGCCGCAACTACTACACCGACTTTGCCGACGAAGCGCCGAAGGATACGTTGATCCTGACGCTCGGCTGCGGCAAATATCGCTTCAACAAGCACGACTTCGGGACGATCGGCGGGCTGCCGCGGCTTCTCGACATGGGCCAGTGCAACGACGCCTATTCGGCGCTGGTGGTGGCGACGAAACTCGCTGAGGCCTTCGGCGTCGGCGTCAATGAACTGCCGCTGTCGCTCATCGTCTCCTGGTTCGAACAGAAGGCCGCGGCCGTTCTTCTCACGCTGCTCGCGCTTGGCGTGCGCAATGTGCGTATCGGCCCGACGCTGCCCGCCTTCCTCACGCCCGCGCTCGTTGACGTGCTGGTGGAGAAGTTCGGCGTGCAGCCTGTTGGCGACGCCAAATCCGACATCGCAGCCTCGCTCGCCCGCGCCGCTTAGGCCCATACGGCGGACGCCCAACATCGGGCGTCCGCCCTTCGAGGGAATCCGTCATGTACAAGGTCAGCCTTCTCACGCGCGACGGCGCGACGATCGCCTTCGACGCCGAACCCTCCGACACGCTACTGGACGCCGCCGAACGCGCGAGCATTTATCTCCCCTCCTCCTGCCGGGAGGGCGGCTGCGGCGCATGCCGCGTTTCTCGCGAAAGCGGAGACGTCGAACTCATGGCCTACAGCAGCGTAGCGCTAAGCGAGGACGAGCGCATGGCGGGCGACATATTGCTGTGCCGCGCGCAGCCGCGCAGCGATCTCGCTTTGCGGGCGCCCTTCGACGAAGCGGCGGTCGGCTTTGCGCCGGTTCCCAAACGGCGGGCGACGCTCGTCGCGATTGAGCCCGTCGGCTCCGGAACGCTGCGCCTGCAGCTTCAATATAAAGACGATCCGACGTTCGGGCGCGCGGCGCAGTTTACCGCCGGCCAATTCATCGAACTCACGCTTCCCGACGGCTCCTCGAAGCGTTCCTATTCGCTCGCCAACGCGCCGAACTGGGACGGAACGCTCGAATTATTCATCCGCCTTCAGCCGCACGGCGCCTTTTCGGATTATCTTCGCGATCGCGCCGCCATCGGCGATACGCTTCTTGTGCGCGGTCCGCAGGGGCAGTTCACCCTCGATGAGGCGAGCGCGGCGCCGCGCTGGTTTGTCGTTGGCGGCACCGGCCTCGCGCCGGCGCTCTCGATGCTGCGGCAGATGGGCGAATTCGCCGATCCGCGCTCCTGCCGGCTGTTCTTCGGGGTCAATAAGGTCGACGAGCTTTTCGCGCTCGACGCGATCGACTCGCTGAAGGCGGCATTGCCGCAGCTCGTCGTGACGCTTTGCGTATGGAAGCCGGAAAAGGAATGGCGCGAGTTTACCGGCACGCCGGTCGAAGCGCTTGCGCAGGCGCTGTTGACCGCGCCGGAGCGACCGGACATTTACGTCTGCGGCCCGCCTGCGCTGATCGCCGCGGCCGAAGAGGCTGGCCGTTCCGCCGGCGTCCCGCATGATCGCATCTTCAGCGAGAAATTTACCGCGGCGTGAGCGGGGTTCCGCGTCATGGCCGGGCTTGTCCCGGCCATCCACGCCGGGACATTGCGCCAATGCTGAAGGCCTGAGCAGACCGGACGAGCGCTGCATCGGGAGCGTGGCGGGCGGATGTCGCCATTTTGACCCATTTCTTCCAAACAATAGGCCGTGCGCAATGGGCCGCTGTGCGAAAGGCGCGCCTCAAGTCGCCAGCCGGATTGCCGCCAACTCCGTGTCCTGCGAACCGGCCTCTGACGAAGAAAATCCATCGAGGGCGGTCCAAGAGAGGGTCACAAATGTTTCCAGCGCGCCGATTCGCTGCGTCCTTGCCTGTCGCAGGCGCTTTATTCGCCTTTATTTTTTCCTTTTCAAACGCCCAAGCTCAAGATTCGCCCTGCGAGGAATCGGCTGAGGTCGCGGTTGTAACGTCGCCGGCGTCGCCTTGGGCAGGCGCGCCCTTGCGCATCCTCGTCGCTGCGGAAAAGCCGCTCGACGGCGAGCTTTCGCTGATTGGGCCTGATGGAAGGGTCGCGGCCAGATCGCGCGGACAGCGTGGCGGACCGCCGTATGTCTGGTTCGCCGAAGTTGCGTCGCCGGTCGCCGGCGCGTGGCGCGCGACGCTCGACACGTCTTCGTTTACCTGCGGCACGATCACGAAGGACATCGCCGTGAGCGGGCACAAATCGTCCGCCGCGCACGCGGCCGAAGGCAGCGTCTGGCAGGTGCACAATTCATGGAACCGCGCGACTGAGAATTTGTATTCGGCGTGGATCGCCAAACTTTTTGACGCGCCGCTCGAAGCGGAGCAGTCGTGGAAGACGTGGCATGAAGTGCTGCGCAATCCCTCGCGCAATGTCCTGTTCAATCATCTCGGCATGGGCGAAGACAGCTTTACTCAATCGCTGAAACCCGACTGCGCCGATTTCGTCTACTTCTTGCGCGCCTATTTCGCCTACAAGATGGGGCTGCCTTTCGCCTATTCGAATTGCTCGCGCGGGGCCGGCGGCGCGCCGCCGCGATGCAATGAACGATTCGATATACTGCATCCCCAACTGACCCGACCCGCGCCGCCGCCCGAACAAGCCGTGGCGTCGGCCGCCGCGCCGCCAGCCCCTACCCGCATAGCGGCTCCTCCCACGAACTTTTTACAGCAGCTATTTGCACAGCCTCAGCAGGCCCAGCCGGCCGCGACGCCGACGACTGCGCCGCTCGCCCCTGCTAAACCGCCTGCGCCTAAACGGCCGGCCGGCGTCGCCGGATATTTACGGGCCGTGGGCGACGTCGTTCATTCCGGTTCGGTGCGCGCGCCGGCAAACAGCGACAAATCCGATTTTTACACGATCCCGCTGACGCAGGAGACCCTGCGTCCCGGAACCGCCTACGCTGATCCGTACGGGCACGTCATGATGCTGGTGCAACGCATTCCGCAGACGGCGGACGCCGCCGGCGTGTTTCTCGCCGTCGACGCCGAGCCGGATGGCACCGTCACGCGCAAGCGGTTCTGGCGCGGCAATTTCCTTTTCGCGAACGGAGCTTCCCTCGGCAGCCCGGGCTTCAAGCGCTTCCGGCCGATCCTGCGGGAGAACGGCGGGTTGCGGGCGCTCACCAACGCCGAGATCGCCAAGAATACGGATTACGGCGATTTCTCTCTGGAGCAATCACAACTCAGCGCCGAGGATTTTTACGATCGCATGGACGAAGTGATGTCGCCGGAGCCGCTCGATCCCACGCGCGCCATGATGGCGGCCATCACCGCGCTTGAAGAGCAGGTGAAGACGCGCGCGGTTGCGGTCGAAAACGGCCGGAAATTTCAGAGTGGTGGGCGCGGCGAGGCGTCGATGCCCGACGGCCCCGCGATCTTCGCGACCAGCGGCGCATGGGAGGACTTTTCTACGCCGGCGCGCGACCTCCGCCTGCTGATCGCGATCGATGTTGTGCGCGGATTTCCCGATCGCGTCGCGCGGCGCAGCGATCGCTACGCCATGCCGTTTGGCAGAGGTCTGGCGGGCGTTCAGGCGCAGTTGCAGAGCGCGCTGGCGAACGAACTCGCGTCCCGCACCTTTTCCTATACGCGCAGCGACGGCTCCGCCTGGACCCTCTCGCTCAAAGACGTCATGGACCGCGCGGCTGACCTTGAGATGGGCTACAACCCCAACGACTGCGTCGAACTGCGGTGGGGCGCTTCGGACGGGAGCGCCGAGGCGGCGACATGCACGCGGCGCGCGCCGGCCGCGCAGCGCGCGAAGATGACGGACTATCGCAACTGGTTCCGCGAACGCCACTGGCCGCACGCGTAGCGCGGAAGAATTGGGGCGCGTCCCACTTTACCGCCAGATTTCGAAAGTTTAATCGGCCGCGTTCGCGCTTGGGGCTTGGCGGCGTTTTGCGCCGGGGCCATATCTTCCTGCGCCGCGCCTTCGAGGGCGGCAACGATGGAGAACCCTATGTCACCGGAAGAACGCCAACTCATCGCTGGACTGTTCGAGCGCACCAAGAGCGCCGCCTCGACGCCGCGCGACCAGGCGGCGGAGGCTTTCATCAGCGAACAGATCAAGGCTCAGCCGGCGGCGCCCTATCTCCTGGCGCAGACCGTGATCGTGCAGGATCAGGCGCTGCAAGGCGCCAATGCGCGCATCGAGGAGCTCGAGGCGCGCGTGCAGGAGCTTGAGTCAAAGCCCGCCGGCGGTTTCCTTGGCGGCCTGTTCGGGGGTGGCCCCCGTCCGGAGCCGCCGCGTCCTCCTCAGCAGTCTCGTCCGAGCGGACCTTGGGGCGGCGCCCAGCAGGGCGGCATGAACCCCGTGGCCGGCGGCTACGCGCCTCAGGGCTGGGGCCAACAGCAGCCGCCTGCGCCTGAAAGCGGCGGATTTCTGAAGGGCGCGCTCGGCACCGCCGCAGGCGTCGCGGGCGGCGTGCTGCTCGCCGATGGCATCCGCAGCCTGTTCTCGCATGGCGGCGGCTATGGCGGGATGGGGAATCTCGGCATCGGCTCCGGCTTTACGCCAACCGGCGGCGATACGGTGATCAACAACTATTATGGCGATGAATCGGGCTCGGGCGCCACCGACGCCGCTTATGACTCCGGCGACCACGCAGGAGGGGTGGAGGACGCAGATTATGGCGCGGACCCCGGCTTCGATGACGGCGGCGGCTTCGACAGCGGCGGCGACGGCGGCTTCGACGTCTGATGCAGCTTGGCTCCCGGCCCCACAAGGCCGGGAGTTCTCGCATCTGGCGCCCTGTGCGCCAGCGCACCGCGACTCCCCAAGCGTCGTTCTAGGGTCTGACCATCCGCTGATCGAGCGGACGGACCACGGGGAACTCGCCATGAACCCTTCAATGAACAACACGACGAACCGCACGACCAAGACCAGCTTCGCTTCGCGACCGATCCGCGTCGCGCTGGCCATGAAGATCGCCTTCGCGATCCTCGCCGCCAATGTCAGCTTCGCCGCCGCCAAGGCGCTTCTCGTCAAGGCGCCGGACTCGCAGCCTGCGCGCGTCGCCGCCGACGTCTCGTCGGTGAAGCCCTTCATCCTCCCCGTCGACTGGCAGGAGTCGACCGCCGTCGCGCAGTCAGATCCTACCCAGAATTGCCATGGCGTCGCCGTCGAGACCGACGAGGGCTATGGCGTGCGCGGACAAACGATCCGTTTCGTCTGCCGCAAGGCCCTGTAAGAGGGTCACAGGAGTACGAGTCATGTTGCGCGTTTCGTTCCTCCCGCGGGCTGCTCCTTTCGTCATCGCATGCGCTCTGCTCGCCGCCCCGGCCATCGCGCAAATGTCGAACGCGCAAAAAGATGCGCCCGACTCGCCAGCGGCCACAGAGCGCAGGGCGAGGCCGGCGCTAGAGCGCGAGAACTTCGACCGGCCCACGGCCGACGCGCCGCGGGAAGCCGATGAGCAGCAACAGACTCATGAGCGCCAGGGACTCGAAAAGCAGCAGGAAGCCGACGCGCCGCAAGGCGTCGATGAACAGCAGAGGGTCGATGAGCGGCAAGCGACCGATGCGCGCGAAAGCCTCGCGCGGGCGCTGCGCGACTGGTCGAATGAGGAGCCCGACGACAGCCGAAGCGTCCAGCGTTCGGAAATCGCCGCTTATTACAAGAACCGCGATTATACGCCGATCTGGCGCGATGCGGACGGCTTCACCAAAACAGCGAAAAGCGCGCTGGACACTCTGCGCGACGCCGGCCGCGACGGCCTGCGCGTAAAGACTCCTGCGCAAGAGTCTTCCTGGAACGCCGAGGCCGAACTGGCGCTATCGGAGGCCGTGGCCGATTATGCGGCGCAAGCGAGCGGCGCCCGGGTCAATCCCGCAACGATTTCGCCCGACATTGAGGAGCGGCCATCGGTGGTGAAGCCGGCGCAAGCGCTCGACGCGATCGCCGAGGCTGGGGATGACGCCGGCGCGCGGCTTGCCGCCTTCAATCCGCCGCACCCGGCCTATGCCGCCCTGCGCGAGAAACTCGCCGAACTGCGCGCCGCGCGCGGCCATCCGCGCCGCGAGGCCACTGCGGCTCACGAGTCGGATGCGCGGCCCATCACGAATTTTGCGTCGCTGCCCGAAGCCAAGGCGAAGCGCGTTGAGGCGGAAATCATCGCCAATATGGAGCGGTGGCGCTGGGAGCCGCGCGACATGGGCGCGACGCGCCTCGAAGTCAATATTCCGCAGTTCGAGACGACTTTCACGCGAGACAATCAAATTGTGTTTCGCGCGCGCGTTGTCGTCGGGAAGAAGACGTCGCCAACGCCGGTGTTTTCCGACGTGATGCCATATCTCATCATCAATCCGACCTGGACCGTTCCGGAGTCGATTATCGAGAAGGAGCTGGAGCCCAAAACCGGCGGCAAGCTCACCAAGCTCCGCGCGCGCGGATACACGGTGACCTATCGCAATGGAAAGCCATTCGTTCAGCAGGAGCCCGGCGAGAAGAACGCGCTTGGCCGGCTCAAATTCGTATTTCCGAACGATCTCCTGATCTACATGCACGACACGCCGCAGAAGAAACTCTTCGCCCGCGCTAAGCGCGCATACAGTCACGGGTGCGTACGTGTCCAGAATCCGTTCAAACTCGCGGAAGAAGTCATCGGACGTCCTGGCTATGACGAAAAGCGCCTGAAGGCTCTGATCGGCAAGAAGGAGCGCCGCATCAATCTGGCGAAGCCTATTCCGGTGCACATCGAATATTTCACGGCCGTGGTCAACGACGACGGCGCACTGAAGCTTTACGACGACATCTACGGCTATTCGGCGAAGGTGCGCTCGGCGCTCGCTCTGTAACTGGAGCAGGTTCCGAAAAAGTTGAGACTTTTTCGATGAGAACCTGCTCCAACATTTGATTATGAGCGCTTCCTAATCAATCACATGAGTCCATGTGCTCGGGAAGCGCTCTAGGCCGACGAGGCCAGCCGCGCCACCTGCCGCCGCAATTCCTCCTGCGCGCGCGCGAGATTTTGATGCGCCCGCGCGCACCAGAGCTTGCGCGTCTCGTCGAGGCGGTAGAGCGCGTCTCCGTGCGCGGCGAATGTATCGATCATCTGGAGCCGCCCAAGGCAAAAGAGCGGCTCGGGCACCCAGGCGTATTCGAAACGAAGCCGCGCCAGATTTTGCTCGAACTCGGACCAGGACGCGCCGAGCGAGGAAAGATCGAGGTCGAGGAAGAGGTCCAGATCGCGCGAAAAGCCGGGGTAATGCTCAACCGTCGCGCGCGCATTGAGGTGGTTCGCTGTCGCCATGATCAGATCATGGATGGCCTGCGTATCGGTTTCGTCGAATTTCGAGTGACGTTCGAAGAGCGCTGCGCTGGCGCGAACATTTTCGGCGTCGGGACGAAGCAGACCGTCGTCGTCGCGTGTCACATAGACGGCGTCATGCCAGAAGATGGCGGCGGCGATCAGATCTGGCCTAACGGCGAGCGCTTTCAAGCAGTCCAGCTTCGTTAGCAAATCGACGATATGGCCCCAATCATGATACCTGCGTTGCGATTCGCGATAGGCGGCGTCGATAACCGAAAAAGCATTCGTGTCATGACGCCCGGCGATCAGGGCCCAATAATTCCGTACCGGATTAGAGATCATGCGCGAGTAGCGATCATAAGAGAAACCCATAATACGTGCGGCTACACGGCAGGACAGCAGTCGCTCCCGGACGAAGACGTCACTTGCTCGAAAGATTCCATACCGAAGACCAGTTATCCTGCGACCCCTCCCTGGCGAGACCTCGATACCGATGCTCCAGGACGACATAGAGCGCGGGCCAGGGCTCGGGAACCGATCGCGCCAACGCCGAGGCCCCCTCGGCGGCGGCTTCGAATCGGCCGGACTCATATTCCTGGCGCATGAGGTCATGCGACTTGCGCCAGCGCACATACGAGTCCGAGACCGCCATCTCGCTGTCGCCCGCGAGCGCGAAAACCCTCGTCGGTTCGCTCTTTCCGACGACGCGGACACGCCCAAGGTCAAGCCAGGCGAAGTCGGGCGCGGCGTCGCGCACCGCGCCAGAGGCCACAATGTCCGTCTGAAAGGCCTTGCTCGCCCCTTCGAGCCGCGACGCGAGATTCACCGTGTCGCCGAGAATCGAATAGTCGAAGCGGCGAATGGATCCCATGTTGCCGACGCTGCAAGGGCCGAGATTGAGGCCAAGCCCCATAGCCGCGGGCTGCGCATCCTTGCCCGACGACGCCGCGGCCTCGGCGCGCCCTTTGTTGAGGCTGACGAGAGCCTCACGCATCGTCAGGGCGGCCTGAACAGCCTTGCGCGGATGGTCGTCGGTATCGAGCGGCGCATTCCAGAAGGCGAGCACCGCATCGCCCATATATTTGTCAATCGTGCCTTCCTGTTCGAGGATCGCGTCGGTCATCGGAGTCAAATATTCATTCATGAACTGCGTGAGTTCGCGCGCGCTCATGCCCTCCGAAATCCCTGAGAAATTGCGCAGATCTGAGAACAGCACGGTCAATTCGCGCGTCTCGCCGCCGAGCACCAGCCGCTCCGGATGTTCGGCGAGACGATCGACGACGGCAGGTGAGACGAACTTACCGAAGGCCTGACGGACATGGCGACGCGCGGACGTTTCGGACCGCCAGAGCGTCACTGCGCCAAAGAGATAGCCGCCAATGATCGCGAGACTCGGATAAGAGGGATCGAGCAGCAGGCCGCGGCGATCGAACAGATAAAAGGCGCCGGCGAATAGCCCCGCGACGGCGAGCGGCGCCGCCGCCGCCGAGACGAGCGGCGGCGCGATGAAGAGCAGGCTCATGATCAGCAAAAACGCGAAGGCGGCGACGACAAACTCCAGTCCGGGCGCCCAGTCCGGGCGCGCGAGCAGCGAGCCCGACGCGATCGATTCGACGATCTGCGCATGCACGTCGACGCCGGGAACGACCGGCTCCAGGGGCGTCGCGCGGACGTCGCCGAGACCCGTCGCCAACGCGCCGACGAAGATGATGCGTCCCTCGATTTCGTCGCGCGCAACGCGGCCCTCGAGCACGTCCTTGGCTGAAATGTCTCGCGCAGCGTCAGTATGCGAATAGCGTGGCCGAACTTCCGCGTTGGGGCCGGTCGCAATCTCGAAGGCGCCGACCTTGATCGCGTTGACGCCCGTCTGCTTGCCGAAAGCCGTTTGTCCGCTGGCGTTTGAAGACCGAATGATGATGGCCGGCTCGCCCTGGGCGATGCGCAGGGCTTCGAGCGCCAGGGAGGGCATGAGAACGTCGCCGGCGCGCGTCACCAGCGGCACCCGACGAACGATCTGGTCGTGATCGGGCAGCCAGTTTGTCGCGCCGAGCCCTCGCGCCGCTTCCGCAAGCGTTCGTTCCGGTCCGACCGCGCCTGCGAAAGCGGCGAGGAACGGGACGGGATCGTCGCCAGCGGTGACCAGCCCCGACTTCGCCAACAGCGGCGCCGAAACCGCGTCGGTCAGCGTGACTCCAAGCGTGGCGGGCGCCTTCGAGAGCGCCCGAGCCAAGATTTGATCGCCGCTCGGCGCTTTTGCGACGAGCTTCGCCACCTCGGCGCGGGCGCGTGGGTCAACGATCGCCTCGATCAGCTGGGACGCCCCGGCGCGATCCGCCTCCGCGAAGATAAAGTCGAAGGCGATGGACGCCGCGCCGAGTTCGCGCAGACGGTCAAGAAGTTCGGCAAGCCGGGCCCGCGGCCAAGGCCATTGCCCATAGGCGCTGAGACTTTTTTCGTCGACGCCCACGACCCGCGTCGGCGCCTCGGGATCATAGGCGCGAGGAGCCAGACGCTGAAACGTGTCGAAGACAAAGTTGCGAAGGTCGTCGAGCGCCCGGGGCTGAATGACGCCCCAGGGAAAAATGAGAACCGCAGCGGCGACGATCGCGAGAAGGTAGGCGCGACGCCGCTTCAACATCTCCACCTCGCATGACGGTCACGCCGTCGCCGGGGCGATCCGCGAGGCTGGCGCCGCCGCAGAACTAGTAGCCCGGCCCGTCAATCGCAACAGGCCCGCCTCCGTGACCGCCGCTCCCATGACCGCTTCCGTGACCCCCTTGGCCGCCGCCGCTACCCGAGCCGCCGCCCCCGAAGAGGCCTCCACCGCCGCCTTCGCCGCCGTGGCCACCCTCGCCACCGCCGTACTGGCCGCCCTCGCCGCCTTCATAGCCGCCGCCATGGCCGCCTTCGCCATGGCCGCCTCCATAACCGCCGCCATGGCCGCCCTCGCCGCCGTGACCACCTTCGCCATGTCCGCCGTGGCCGCCCTCGCCGTGGCCGCCCTCGCCATGACCGCCGTGGCCGCCATGTCCGCCATGGCCCCCCTCGCCGCCTTCATGACCACCGTGATCATGTCCGCCATGGCCGCCGTGATCATGATCGTCGTGGTGGCCGTCATTTCCGCCTTGGCGCGCCGGCGTCGGCAGCGGAGCAGGCTGATTGTCGACATTGGCGCGGCTCTGCACGAGCGCATTGCCGAACCAAACCGGACCCAGCGCGTCGAGCCCTGGCGGACTGACGACGTCCGGCGGACGATCATTGCCGAGCGCAAGATTCGCCTCTTCGTTTGTCGGCGAGCGCTTGGCGCCGCCACGCTGCGTTTTGCCGCTCTCCAACGCGGCGACGATTTGCGCGATCGTTTCAGGCGGCACGAGAAAAGGCTCAGACACCGGCCCGCCGCTCGGCGCGCAAACGCCATAGCCCGGGCGCGTGAGCGCCTGGCCGCCAACGTCGATGAAACCATATTGATGCACGACGAGCGTGCCGCATGAGCCGCCAACCCGAACCAGCGCCGTCCCACCGCGCACGCCGATGGACGCCGTCGGCGTGCGCAGCTTTGTGCCGCCTTCGTGGCTGACGCCGCCGCCGACGAAGCGCATGACGCCCTTCGCCATCGACACGCCCTGCTGACCGCCGCCGCCTTGTGAATAGACAAAATCGTCAACGGTGACGGCGCTGTTGCGTCCGACGGTCATCGTCGATGTGTCGTTAAAGACGATCTGGGCGCTGCCGTACGGACTCGTCTCGATGCGTTCGCGCCGCTGCACGCCAAGGCCAACGGATAGCGAGCGCTTCGCGGCGCCCGGCGGCGTGCCATGCGCGCTCTGATTGACCGCGCCGACGTTCCCGACGTTATCTGCGAGCGCGGGACCCGCGACGAGCGCGAGAGCGGTTGTGGCGGCCGCGGAGAACTTTTTCATTTATCGTCTCCGTCAGAACTTTGCCGTTGGCCCGAAACTGACGGACACGTTGTCAGTCTTGAAATTCGGCAGATTTGAATCGTTGCGCGCATACTCGACGTTGCCGGCGAAACCGAAATACGGCGTGACCGGCAAGTCCACCATCAGGCCGCCGATCCAGACGGTGTCTCGACGCGCTACGAAGGGATTGATCACCGGATTGGCGGCGTCGAAGGCAAGATGCGTAAAGCGGCCATAAGGCGCGAAGGTCCATCTGCGCGGAATAATTGGAAATGGCGGGTCGACCTCGAGCCGCAGCATCGCCTGAACGTCGACCTGATCGGAAGATTGCTGCGGATTGCCCGCCCACGCGCGCGTGTAGGCGACGCGACCTTCAAGCCTCAGGTCGTTGGTCAGTCGGTAGGAGCTGCTCAAATAGCCCGTGACGACGTCGCCAGTCGCCAAGGTCGATACTGTCGAATAGGGCGAGAAACCGGCATAGCCGAGGAAGCCCGGCGAGGGATCAACCCAGATCGCCCGCCATTCGGCGCCCGGCTCGAACCACAGGTCGCGACTGAGTTCCGCGCCGAAACTCATGCCCGCGCCGCCGGCGTTCAGATAATTGCTGCCGCCGAGCAGCGCCACCGCGCCGGTCACGTATGGCTTGATGGAGAGACCCGGATAAAGATCGGGCGCGATATGGATGCGTGGTCCGACGGAGCCGGCGAACAGCGCGACGCTATATTGCGGCAGGCGAAATTGCTCTGTGGCGTAGCCCGTCACGCGCGTCTCGAGCTGGTCGCCGCGCGCATTCTGAAAATCCAGATCATGCGCGGCCTGCACCAACTGAAAGCTGTTGATGTCGCCCTTGCGCGAGGCGGCCGACGCGACGCCGACGCCGCCGACCTGGAAAAGATTATTGGTCGGGAAGAAATTGGCGTTCGATTGCGCTCGCAGGCCGACGTGCATCCGCAGATAAAGCCGGTTGGCTTGCGTGCGCTTCTCGATATCGGGCAGCTGCGCTTCGACCTGAGCCACCTGAACCGGATCGAGGCCGCCTTCGGCGAGCGCGTTGCGTAAATGCTGCGCCGAGAGTTCATAGGCGCCGAGCCGCGCATAAAGGAAACCAAGCTCCTTTCGGGCGCGCGACAAGTTCGGGTTGAACATCAGCATGCGCTCAAGCGCGCCGATTCCCGCTTCATAGTCGCGTAGCTCCGTCGACAGCAGGACGTAGCGATAGGTCGCGTCATAGTCGGTTGGATTATGCTGAATATAGGCTGCGAGGCGCTCCTGTTCGGCGCGCGGATCCTCCTGCGCCAGAGCCGGACTGAAAAGTGCGAATGCGGCAAACAGTGCGCCCAAAAGCCTCGGCGCCGCTCTATATGCGAACATAAATGGCAAGCCCCCGTAAAAAATCGGAAAACGGCGATCGAAGCCGGACCGTCAGCTGAACCGGAAGCTGACTCATGTCGCCTGGAGTATCAAGCTAGCGCCGGACGATGCGCCGATGCGAATGACACGACGGCGCAATGTGTCTGCTGCGAATTAATCCGATGCAGCAACATCTTAAGGCCTTTTCTGCCCATCCTCCTTGCACAAACGGCGGACACAACAAATTCTCGGGTGTTGCCTTGAAAGCACAGGCGCGACGCCTGGCTAACGCCGGAGCCCGCCATCGAAGAGAGAGACAACTTCGCCGCTTTCCGTCGACGACTGCTCGGCGGCCGACGACGACGAGGGAATGACGCCCCTACGCCAGCGCGCCGAGAACGCGCGGCGGCGCGGACGCGCGATGGCGCGTGAATCTTCGCAAGACGCGCCCGGCGCGAGGAGCCAGCGCAGCACGATCAGCAAGTCGGCGGCGCGGCGCGACGCGCCGATCTCCACCGCGTTGCGGATGTCGGCGACGACTCGCCCACGTGCGACGTCGATCGAGACGGCCCGGCGGTATCGCGCCAGCATGCGATGGTGCTTGTCGCTGGGGCTCACGCCCAGGATGAGTTCATGGCCGCGCAGGCCCGCCACTTCGGCGCAACGCTCGATCGGCGTCAATTCGGGAATCATTTCGGGGTTCTCCCAATCGCTTGCTCTGCCGCGGGTCCTTTGCCTCTTGTCGGCAGCATAGCGACGGTAGCGCCCTGTTCCTCATCTGTTTGTGCGAGAACGCACAGGGGTCATTCGGCTTCGTTGAGCGCCTCTTGAACCCGCTTCTCCAGGACCGACGGGCGCAACAGCACGAGACCGCCGCGAATTTTTTCGGCGAGGCCTTCGTCGATCATGGCCGAAAGTTCGCGGCTGACCTGTTCGCGCCGACAACCGATACGGGCGGCGAGATCATGCTGAAACGGCGGCGGCGATACGATCGACTGTCCCGTCGACCCTTTGCGCGGCGCCGACATGCGCAACAATTCGGAATAGAGCCGATGCTTGAGGTCGAGCACCGAGCGCTCGAACAGACGCGTATTCAGTTCCCGCACCCGCGCCGTCAGCAGTCGCAACAGCCGCTCGCAAATCTCCGGCTCGCCAAACAGGATTTCCTTGAAGACCACTGGCGGCACCAGCAAAAGTTCCGCGTTGGTGAGCGCCGTCACATTGGCGGAGCGCTTGGCCCCGTCGACCGCCGCCATCTCGCCGAAGAATTTGCCTGGTCCGAAGTCCCCGAAGATCATTTCCTTGCCGGCGGCGGTTCGTATCAGCACACGAACGTCGCCGCTGACGATGAAATATACATCGGTCGAAGGATCGTCGAAATCGAGGACCAGCTCATGCTCGGCGTAGCGCCTGCGCACGCAGTGGCGCGCGAGCTGCTCGCCGCGCGTCGGGTCAAGGCCAACAAAGAAAGGAATCCCGTCAAATAGGGACACATCGCGCTCCTGAATTTGGAAATGCCGCCGATATTGCCGCTAAATGTCGACCTCGTCGAGGCGCAATCTGCTGGCGGACGCAGACTCTTCGGGCGATGATTGATGATGCAAGCGTTCAGACTCGCGACCTTCAATCTGGAAAATCTCGATTGGTCGGGGACCAAACCGGAGGCGTTTGCGCGCCGAACCGACGCGCTGCGCCCCCTGCTGGAGACGCTCGACGCCGATATATTGTGCCTGCAGGAAATTCATGCGCAGAGGCGTCACAAGCATGACGCGCGGCAATATATCGCGCTCGACCGGTTGCTTGCGACGACCAGATACGCGAATTTTCATCGGGCGACGACCGTTAGGCCCGGCGGCGACGCGCCCGCCGACGTGCATAATCTGGCGATCCTTTCACGATGGCCGATGCGCGCGCAGCGGCAGATCCACCACGACATTGTGGCGCGATGGGTCTGGCCCCCGCCGCGGGACGCCGACGGCTCCCAGCCGGAGCCGGTGGAGATCGCTTGGGACAGGCCCCTGCTCTACGCTGCTGTCGAGCTTCCCAACGGATGCGCGCTCCACGTCGTCAATCTGCATCTCCGCGCGCCGCGCGCCATTCCTATCGCGACGGCGCGCGGTTTCGGGTCGAGCCGCGCACAGATCGAGGGCCAATTCGTGGCGGCGCTCAAGCGCGAAGGCCAAGCGCTGGAGGCCCGGCTGTTCGCCGAAACGCTCTTTGACGCGGAGCCGCAGGCGCAGATCGCAATCGCCGGCGACTTCAACGCCGACGAGCATGACGCGCCGACCAGACTCTTGCGCGGCGGCGGAGACGAAGCGGCGGAAGGCGACCGGGCCCTCGTCGCCTTGGAAGAGCGCGTCGCGCCGTCGCGGCGCTTCACCGTGAGACATGCGGGACGCCAAACGCTGATCGACCATCTCCTCGCCTCACGGACATTAGCCGCCAATTGGCGCGAGACCACCATCCTGAACGACGGGCTGCAGGACGAAGTCTACGCGCAAGAGCCTGTCGAGGGATCGCTTCACGCGCCCGTGTGCGCGCGGTTTGATCTGGTCGAAAAATGACCGCGGCGCCGCTTGTGAACCCGAGCGCGCCGCTCGAGCGTAAGGCCGCGCGTCACACGGAGGCGAACGATCTTAACTGTTCGGCCATGGCGCGCGTTTCGCTCCAGTCCAGTTCAACGTCCGCTTGACCTTCGGAGGAGACGATGATGCCGCTCTGCTCGACCCTCGCATCGAAGTCATGATCGCTGGCGATGGGGCTCATATAGATTTGCTGTTGTTCGCCGCGGTCGCCCTTCGCCACGGAGTCGAGGGCGCGCGAAAGGATCGCCGCCTCTTCTTTGGTAAAGCGCCGCAGGGGGTGGCCGGGAAGGCGGAGCGTCGCCAATACGACAAATGATCGATGCTTTGAGGCGACAAGCTCGAAGAGCTGAGACATTTTTGAGACCCCATCGGCGGTTCGCGACAGCAAGAGACGAGTTTTTGCACGCCGTCGCGCAGGCGCCCTTCTTGAAGGACGGTCAGGAGCCCGCCTTTCGTAGCTGAGCGCATCAAATTTCATGCCTACGATCCATCCAAGGGTCTCGCCGTGAGAGAAACAGATGAATGACAAGCGCCTCTTCGCGCCATCGACCGCGCGCAATCGCGGCCCGATCCTCGACGTCCTGCGCAACGTCTTGCCGGCAAAAGGGGTGGCGCTCGAGATTGCGAGCGGCGCGGGAGAACATGTCACATTTTTCGCGCAGCATCTGCCCGGACTGACATTCTGTCCGTCGGACCCGAACGCTGAAGCGCGAGAGAGCATTTCGGCCTGGATCGCCTCCACGCGACTCGCCAATGTGAATGCGCCGCTTGCGTTGAACGTCGAGGAATTTCCTTGGCCGATCAATGCGGCGGACGCCATCATCTGCATCAACATGACCCACATTTCGCACTGGAGCGCGACCGAGGCGTTGTTCGAAGGCGGGAGCAGGGCTTTGCGCAAGGGCGCCCCGCTCTATTTATACGGTCCATACAGGCGGGGCGGCGCGCATACTGCGCCAAGCAACGCTGAGTTCGACGGGAGCCTTCGCGCGCGCAACGCCGCGTGGGGCATCCGCGATCTCGAAGATGTCGCGGCCTGCGCGCGCGCGAAAGGATTTGGAGAGCCTCAAATCGTGGACATGCCCGCCCATAATCTCAGCGTCATCTTTCGCCGGTAACGAAAACGTTGACGCGCACTAGCCTGGAGCCAGCGTTGCCGCGTGTCTCGAAATGATGACACGAGCGCAGCCATGCCGATGGAACCCGCGAACGGGTCCTCTCGGCGCGTGTAGTGAAGCCCACCTGGAGAAACATCATGGAACGTCGCGAATTCATCGCAGTCGGAACCGCCGCCGCCGTCGCATCCGCCACCCAAGCGTTTGCTCAGGCGACCGGTCAACAGGATAGCGCGGCCAAAATGGAGGATATGCATCCGCCGCTCTACAAAAACCTGGAAAATGCGAGCATCGAATGCGTCTCCACCGGCAACGACTGCCTCCGCCACTGTTTCGGCATGTTCGCGATGAAAGACACGAGCATGGCTGAGTGTGCGGACGCCGCTTACCAGCTTGTCGCGGCCTGTAACGCGCTGGCGTCGCTTGCGGCGGTCAACTCCTCGCATGTCGGTCCGCTGGCGAAAACGGTGGCCATGATTTGCGATGACTGCAAAAAACAATGCGACAAATTTCCGAAGGTCAAGGAATGCGTGGAGTGCGGCAAATCGTGCCAGAAATGCGCCGACGAATGCCGTAAGGTCTAGCCGACGCCAAAAAGGATTGGAGGCTGCGGTGAAGGCCATGTGTGTTTTATTTGGTCGCGTCGCAGCCTGCGTCGCCATCTCTGTCGGGATTGGCGGCGCCTTCGCGAAGACAAATGTCATTTACTCGCGCTTTGTCGTCGCCCAGGCGACGGAAAAGGCGGAAAAGACGACAGGGCAAGGCGAGGGCGTCGTCAGAGCGGTCGACGCGGACGATCGCAGGCTCATGATCACCCATGGGCCGATCGCCGGACCGCTGGAAATGTCGCCGATGACAATGGCTTTTCGCGTGGCGCCAAACGTCGATCTCTCCAGCCTGTCGAAGGGCATGAAGATCAAATTCACGATCAGTCGCGACGCGAAAGGCCTCTATGTGATTGAGGACGTACGGCCGGAGAAACCCTAATGCGCGCTCGCGTCCGTGCGGCTATATCCCAGTCCGTCCATGCCGATGCGGTGCATCAGATAGCATAGACAATCCTGCTGCACGGCGCGCGGGTCAACTGTCAGCATGGCCGGAATGGCGGGGCGCGCGAGCCTGATTTGGCCACCCGCGTAATCGAAATAGTTGATCGGCTGCGTGTCGAATCCCTCGCCGGAGAGGACTTCGAGACGCGCGTCTTCGTGGCCCAACGCGCCGAAAGAGGCGCCAGCGCCCAATTCGCTGAAATTCAGATGGTCGATATCGGGGCGGAAGACAAAGTCCGCCGGCGTTCCGTCGAAGGAAAAGCTTGCGCCGGCGGGCGGCTTCACGATGGCGCATGTGCGCAGCAACTCGATGTCCTGCGGGGCCGGCGCGTGATCGGGAAGCTCTGCGATCGATAGGCAGGCGTCGAGCAATTCGACGACATGCGCCACGCCGGCATCGGCGCCCGACTTGCCGCATTCGACCGTGATCGCCGGACATAGTTCGGCGAAGGCCGCTGCGCTGGTGCCGCGCGGGCGCTGAAAATGCACAACAATGCGGGAGAAAAGCTGCGCAAGGGCGACGTATTTTGGCTCAAGCCTGGTGACGCAGCTGTAGTGAGGATTGAAGCCGGTGTTGTTGTGGATGTCGACGGCGGCGAAAGCTCGGCGCCTTTCGACGTATTCGTAAATCCAGCGCGCCATATGCGCGAGCGAATCATCGGGAAAGGCCGTGCCGGGCCACACCCGGTTAAAGTCGCGCTGGTGCGGCAGCGTGCGCACATTCGCCGCCGCGGCTTCGACATTGCCGATGAACAGAATGAGCGACCGATTGAGCCCGCGCGCGTGACGACGCAAAATCTCCTGCACGGCGGCGAGCCCGCTCGTCTCATTTCCGTGCAGCAGCGTAGACACGAACAGCGGTTGCGGGTCGCGGCCCGGGAGGTCGAACAGCGTCGGTCGGGGAAGGATGTCCTTCAGGCGATTGGCGGGGCAGTCGAGAAATCCGTCAGGCAGCCGGTCGAGCAAGGCGCAAGGCGCGTCGGTCACTGTTCTCCTCATGTTTCCCACTGATGGACGGGCGCGCCGCTGCGCTGGCGCTCGCAATAGGCCGCCATCAGGGCATAAAGGTCCCCGCCGCGCGCCTCAAGGGCTTTTCGCTGCCAAGCCGCGCCGGTCTGCCGCGTCTGCACCCGAGCTTCGATAATATCGAGGAAATCGGCTTCGGCGACGCCCAGGTCGCGAAGCCCCGCCCGGGCGTCGGGAATGAGCCGGTCGAGCAGTAGCCGATCGGCGGCGATCTCGCCTTCGCCCGGCCATTCGAGCTTGGCGTCGAGGCCAAAACGCGCGGCGGCATAGAAATTTCGCTTGGCGTCAGCGAAGGCGAGGCCGCCGGCGCCGCCGTCCCCGCTCACGGCGATGGCTCGCGCGAGGCCCAGGTAAAGCGCGGCGTTCGCCATCATATCGATGAAGGTCGGTCCGGCGGGCAGAATGCGGTGTTCGACCCGCAGATGCGGCGCCCCGCTTTCGTCGAAGCCGATCAGCGGACGATTCCACCGCCAGATGACGCCATTATGCAACCGCAGGTGGCGCATCGCCTCGGGCGGGTCGTCATAGGCCACGGGAAGCAGCGCCTCATAGTCGCGTAAATTTTCCTCGAAGATCTCGATGAGAGACCGCTCGGCGTAGCCGGAGCCCATGCAGACCCTGGCCGGGCCCGGCATCTTCACCGCTTGTTCGAACAGCGGAATGCGCGTTTCCTCCCACAACGCCTTGCCGAAGAGGAACGGCGCGTTGCCGCAGGCGGCGAGGATCGGCCCCGACGCCGCCACCGAGGCGTTGTAATAGAGATGCGCCAGATCGGCCGGGGCCTTGAGATGGATTTGAAACGAGGTCGTCGCAGCCTCGAGCATCACATCTTTGTGCTCGGACGCAAGGCGGTCGCGGCCCGCGATATTGACGTGCAGCGGCTGCCCGCCGCGCAGACGAAGCACTTCCTGGTTGAGCGCATAGTAGCGGTTGAGCGGCGACATATTGGCAATCGTCAGATCGCTGTCGCGGATCGTGGGCAGCGTGCCGATCATCACCAGATTGGCGTCGAGCTGGTGAGCCACGTCGTTGCATTTCGTCCAGAGATCCGTCAGCGAATTGTGCGCCTTCGTCAGCGCATCGCCTTTGAGGTGGAACGGCGCGCAATTCAACTCGACGTTAAAGCGCGACAGTTCCGGCACGACGAGCGGATCATTGAGGGTTTCGAGGACATCCTGGTTGATCGAGGACGGCGCATAATTGTGATCCACGATCCAGGTTTCGACTTCGAAGCCGACCATGTGGCCGTCGCGCGAAAATTTGTCCTGTTCAAACAGGACCCGTGCGAGATCCGTTTCCTGCGCGAGCCGGCCGGCGAAACGCGCCTTGTCGGCGGGCGTGAAGCCCGTGGTTTTGATGTCCTCGCCCAAGGATCCTCCTTCCGCTCGTAAGCGCAGTTATCCGCCTCTCAAAGCGCACCGGCGCAACGGCGTCCGCGACCGAGGTCGCGAAGAGCCCTCATGGGCGATCCGCCGCAGATCATCTATCTAGTCCTTCCCGACCGTATCGATAGAGTCCGAAGCGTCGGCAGGACAAGCCGCGAGCGCTGCTGTAGATTGCGCTCCCTTCTCCTGGGAGCCTACCGTGTCTGATATCGCTTACGTGAACGGCGCTTACATCCCCCTCGACGACGCGCGCGTGTCGATTCTCGACCGCGGCTTCCTGTTCGCCGACGGCGTTTATGAGGTTGCGGCCGTCATCGGCGGAAGGCTGATCGACAATGACTCGCATCTTTCGCGTCTTGAGCGTTCGCTGCGCGAACTGCGTATCGAAAATCCTGTTCCAATGGCGGGCATCGCGGAAATCGAGGCCGAACTCATCGCCAAGAATGGCTTGAGCGAGGGCCTCGTCTATCTGCAGATCACCAGAGGCGCCGCCGCCGAACGCGAGTTCGGGTTTCCCGCGCAAGCGGCGCCGACGTTCGTCGCCTTCACTCAGAAGAAAAACATCATCGCCTCGCCCGCCGCAGAAACCGGCGTGAAGGCGCTCACCGTCCCTGATCTGCGATGGGCGCGACGCGACATCAAGAGCACGGCGCTGCTCGCGCAGGTGCTGGCGAAGCAGGCGGCGCTCGAGGGCGGCTGCCAGGAGGCTTGGATGGTCGATCAGGACGGTTTCGTGACCGAAGGCTCATCCTCGACCGCCTTCATCCTCACCGGCGCGAACGTGCTCGTGACGCGTCTAAACTCCTCCGCGGTTCTTCCGGGCTGCACACGGAGAGCCGTGCAGGTGATCGCCGAGCGGGAAGGATTGACCGTCGAGGAGCGCAGCTTCTCGGTCGCCGAGGCCTATGAGGCGAAGGAAGCCTTCCTCACGAGCGCCTCCAATCTCGTCCTGCCGGTTGTCTCGCTTGATGGCCGCCCCATCGGATCCGGCGCGCCGGGCGATACGAGTCGCCTGCTGCGCCGGCTCTACATCGAATGGGCGACGAACGCGGCCATCGCTCGCTAGCGCTGCATTTCCAGTCCGTCGAAGTCGGAGCTGCGCTCTTCTTCAATCGCGAGCGCGATGATCAGGCTGAACAGCGCAGCAGCGAGACACCAAACCGAATACCAAGCCGGCCGGTTAGCGGCGAGCGCCAAGAAAAACGTAGCCAACACCGCGACGCCGAAAACATTGATCGCCTTTCGCTGGCTGAAAATGAGCGGCGACACCGTAAGTACGAGATAGAGAAAATCCGTCACGAGCGGCGGACGCTCGAACAGCGGATCGTAAGCGAGCGAATGCCGATACACCGACAGGTCGATGCCATCGGCGCCCACGAGTTTGGCGATAAGATAGGCGGCCAGGACAATGCCTACGCCGCCCATGGTCCACCAAAGACGATTTCGCTCCGGATCCGATTCCGCATAGGCGGCGGCCGCTGGCGTCAGCACAGGCCACATCGTAAAAGCGATTAAGGTGTAGAGATAACGATAAGGCTGCCCGGCGACGGGATCGTTCCGCGTGAGCCATACCGCAGCTTCGACGAACTGGTGCGCCGAGAACACCAGCGGAAACGCGGCGAAAAGCACCATGCGCCGGTCGTGGCGCAGCGCTTTTGCAACCATGCCGCAGCCCGCCAATCCCAGGCCGAGCCCGGCCGCAATGCTTGCCTCAAGCGAGTAGCACATAGATCGGCCACTGTGCAGGTAACGCTTTGACCTATCTTAATGCGGATTTCGCGCGCGTCGAGACCTGAGCAATGGCCAGGCGACGGTATCCGCGACTGTGGGCTCGGAACATGTGCGCTGCAGACGCGTTTTAGGACGAGAGTTCACAAGCGGAGGTCAAAATGGGCAACCTTCTGTATTGGGCCGTGGTGTTCCTGGTCGTCGCTCTCATTGCCGGATTTCTGGGCTTTGGGGGCGTCGCCGGCGTCGCGGTGGACGGCGCGCGGATATTGTTCTGGCTAGCGTTGGTTCTCCTGATCGTTTCGGTCGTTCTCGGACTCGTCCGGCGCGCCTAACCGATCATCGTTCGTCGAAGGTTATGAGCCGACCGCTTTTCGTGAGCGGCCGGCTTGTCGTCGTTAGGGAATGTCGTCCAGCGAACTCAGCCACGCGTCCGCAACCGAATCTGATGGCGCGCGCCAGTCGCCGCGCGGCGACAGGGATCCTCCCGAACTGACTTTGGGACCATTTGGCGACGCAGACCGTTTGAACTGACTTCCCTCAAAGAATCGCTTCACGAAAACGCCGAGCCAATGTTTGATCGTCGAGAGATCATAGGCAATTTTGTCTTCTTGCACGATCCCTGCAGGCCATGAGCCGGCGGACGCATGCCGCCAGGCGCGCCAGGCGAGAAAGGCGATCTTCGCAGGCGCAAATCCGTAGCGCGTCGTATAATAGAGATTGAAATCCTGCAGCGCATACGGCCCGACCGTATCCTCGGTCCGCTGTCTCGCCTCTCCGGGCACAAGCTCGGGGGATATTTCCGTCGCAAGAACGTCTTCAAGCACCGCCGCCGTTTCGGCGCCGAATCGCGCGTCACGCGCGCACCAGCGGATGAGGTGCTGAATAAGCGTCTTGGGCACTGAGGCGTTGACGTTGTAATGCGACATCTGATCGCCAACGCCATAGGTGGACCAACCGAGGGCGAGTTCGGACAGGTCGCCAGTGCCAATGACGAGCGCGCCATGGCGATTGGCAAGGCGAAACAGCAGCGACGTGCGCGCGCCCGCCTGCACATTCTCGTAAGTCGTGTCGTAAACCGCTTCCCCGCGCGCGGCCGGGTGATCGATGTCGGCGAGCATTTGCTTGCACGCCGCGGTGACGTCGATTTCCTGCGCGGTGACGCCGAGCGCGCGCATCAGCCGCCAGGCGTTGGCCTTGGTGCTCTCGCTCGTGGCGAAGGCCGGCAGCGTGAAGCCGAGAACATTTTCGCGCGGCAGGCCGAGCGCATCCATCGCCGTCACCGCGACGAGCAGCGCCTGCGTGGAGTCGAGTCCGCCAGAGACGCCGATCACCGCCTTTTTTATTTTCGTGGCGCGCAGCCGTTGTTCGAGGCCGTGCGACTGTATGTTGAACGCCTCGAAACAAAGTTCGGCGAGCCGCGTTTCGTCCGCCGGGACGAAGGGAAAGCGTCCGACCTCGCGCAGAAACCCGAGATCGCGATCGCAGGTCGGGGCAAGTTCAAACGCAATGCGGCGATAATGCGTCGCGCCCTGCTCCACGTCGGCGCAGGCGCCGAATGTCCCCTGCCGCATGCGCTCTGCAAGAAGACGACCGATATCGACATCGGCGAGAGCCAGCTGCGGTTCATCGGAAAAGCGCGGCGCCTTGGCGAGAACGTCGCCCTTCTCGCAGATCAGCGCTTCTCCGTCCCACGCGAGGTCCGTCGTCGACTCGCCCTGCCCCGCCGCCGAATAGAGATAGGCCGCTAGGCAGCGCGCCGAATGCGCGGCGCAGAGCGTCTCGCGATAGTCGGATTTGCCGACGATCGCGTTCGACGCGGAAAGATTGAGCAGCACGGTTGCGCCCGCCAGCGCGGCGCGCGCCGAAGGGGGAATGGGAACCCATACGTCCTCGCAAATCTCCGTATGGATCACGAGTCCGGGAAAATCCGTCGCTTCGAGGAGCGTATCGGAGCCGAAGGGCGCGCATTGTCCGGCGACGGCGATGTCCTCGCCCGTGATGAAAGCGCCCGAGGCGAAATGGCGCTGTTCGTAAAACTCGCGATAATTCGGCAGATAGACCTTGGGCGTCACGGCGAGCACGCGGCCGCGCAGGATCGCCACGGCGCAATTGTAGAGACGCCCACGATGGCGCAGCGGCGCGCCGACGACGATCAGCGGATGAATGCCGCAGGAAGCCTCGACGAGTTCGACGAGCGCCGCGTCGACGGCCTCGAGCAACGCCTCCTGCTGCAAGAGATCGTCGATCGCATAAGAGGACATCCCCAGCTCGGGAAACAGCACCAGCGAAGCGCCGTGGTGATCGGCCTCACGCGCCAGTTCGATCGTCCGCGCAGCGTTGAAAGCCGGATCGGCGACTCGCACGTTCGGCGTCGCAACGGCGACTCGGATGAAGCCATGCGTGTGCAGACAATAGAAGGGATGGGTCATGAAGTCCGCCCGGGCGGCCAAAGGTTGGACTGGAGCGCTTGTCCACGATGATAATGCAAGACGCCCGCGGGAAAGTCACATGCCCTGGGCCCGTCGCCGCCGATGCTAGCGCCAATCATCGTGACGCGCAGGTCGGTTCATTTGGCGAGCTTCTCATAAAGGGCGCCGTAGCGCCCAAGGCTCGATCGATAGGCGTCCATGACGCGATGTCGCGGCTTCGTCCTGCTGCGTTTTTTGACATAGGTTCGCAGCGCGTCCTCTACGACGGATTCAAGCTGCCGGCCCTCATGCCTTGCGAGCATCCGAAGCTCGGCGAGCAAAGCGCTTTCGACTTGGGTCGTAAAGTTCTCGCGAACGCGTGCCATATTCCTGAACCCAGGAGAAGCTACTGATATTCATCTATTTTAAAGACAAGTTCAAAAAAGGAAGAGGGGCGAGGTCTCCCCCGCCCCTTCGCGAATTGCTTTGAGCAATTTCTCAGTGCGCCAGGATCGCCAGCATCAGCAGCGCCACGATATTGGTGATCTTGATCGCCGGGTTCACGGCGGGGCCGGCGGTGTCCTTATAGGGGTCGCCGACCGTGTCGCCGGTCACCGCCGCCTTATGGGCCTCGGAGCCCTTCTCATGCTTCACGCCGTCCTTGTCGATGAAGCCGTCTTCGAAGGATTTCTTGGCGTTGTCCCAAGCGCCGCCGCCCGACGTCATGGAAATGGCGACGAACAGGCCGTTGACGATGACGCCCAGCAGCAACGCGCCCAGCGCCGCGAAGGCGTTGGCCTTGCCGCCGAGGATCCAGGCGACGACGAAGGCGACGATCGGCGCCAGCACCGGCAGCAACGATGGCACGATCATTTCCTTGATCGCCGCCTGCGTCAGCATATCGACGGCGCGGCCGTAATCCGGCCGGTCCGTGCCCGCCATGATGCCGGGCTTTTCCTTAAACTGGCGGCGCACCTCGACGACCACCGATCCCGCCGCGCGCCCCACCGCCGTCATGGCGATGCCGCCGAAGAGATAGGGGATGAGGCCGCCAAAGATCAGGCCCGCGACGACATAGGGATTGGAGAGTTCGAAGTCGATCTTCCCCAGCCCTTTGAAAAACGGCACGTCGGTGTCGATGAAATGCTTCAGATCGTTGGTGTAGGCGGCGAAGAGCACCAGCGCACCGAGGCCCGCCGAGCCGATGGCGTAGCCCTTGGTCACGGCCTTCGTCGTATTGCCGACGGCGTCGAGCGCGTCGGTGTTGCGACGCACTTCCTTCGGCAGACCCGCCATTTCGGCGATGCCGCCGGCGTTGTCGGTGACGGGGCCGAAGGCGTCGAGGGCCACGACCATGCCGGCGAGGCCGAGCATCGTCGTCACCGCGATCGCCGTGCCATAGAGCCCGCCAAGCTCATAGGTGAGGATAATGCCGAGAACGATGACGAGCGCCGGCGCCGCTGTCGATTCAAGCGACACGGCGAGGCCCTGGATGACGTTGGTGCCGTGGCCCGTCACCGACGCCTGAGCAATCGACACCACCGGACGCTTGCCGGTGCCGGTGTAATATTCGGTGATGTAGACGATGGCGCCCGTGACGATCAGGCCCAGAACCCCGGAAAGGAACAGGCCATAGCCGTGGATGGCTTCGCCATTCGCCTTGCCGATCTCGCCCCAGCCGACGGTAAAGGTCGTCGCCAGGAAGAGCCCTCCGACCGATAGCACGCCGGCGGCGATGAGGCCCTTGTACAGCGCGCCCATGATTGAATCGTCAATGCCAAGCTTCTTGAAATAGGGCGCGGCGAATTTGCCCCATTCCGTGTCGTCGTCGCCCATTTTCACGAAATAGGTGCCGGCAATCGAGGTGAGGATCGAAAGACCGCCGATCGCGAGCGGATAGATCATCGCCGACGACAGACCATCCTGACCGGCGAAGAAGATCGAGGCGAGCACCATGGTGGCGACGACCGTCACCGCATAGGTCTCGAAGAGGTCCGCCGCCATGCCGGCGCAATCGCCGACATTGTCGCCGACATTGTCGGCGATCGTGGCGGGATTGCGTGGGTCGTCCTCGGGAATGCCGGCTTCAACCTTGCCGACGAGGTCGGCGCCGACGTCCGCGCCTTTGGTGAAGATGCCGCCGCCAAGACGGGCGAAAATCGAAATCAGCGATCCGCCGAAGCCAAGCGCCACCAGCGCGTCGACGACCGTGCGATCGGAAGGCGCATAGCCGGCGAACCAGGTGAGGATCGCGTAATAAACGGCGACGCCAAGCAGCGCGAGGCCGGCGACCAGAAGTCCGGTGACCGCGCCGGCCTTGAAGGCGATGTCCAGGCCGCCGGCGAGCGATTTCGTCGCCGCCTGCGCCGTGCGGACATTGGCGCGCACCGAGACGTTCATCCCGATATAGCCGGCCGCGCCGGAGAGCACCGCGCCGAGCATGAATCCGAAGGCGACCGCCCAGCCGAGCAGGATGACGAGGATGACGAAGATCACGCCGCCAACCATGGCGATGGTCTTGTATTGGCGGTTGAGATAGGCCTGCGCGCCCTCGGCGACGGCGCCCGAAATTTCCTGCATCCGCGCCGACCCCGGATCGGCCGCGAGCAATTCCTGCGAGGTCTTCACGCCATAGACGATAGACATCAATCCGAAGACGATGGTTAGAAACAGAACCATTTTGGCTTCGCCTTTTCGTTCCTCGACCGGGGATTGGCCGAATTGGTCGCGTCGCCGCGAACGGAGTCGCGCAACAAAAAAAGGAGCGGCTGCCCCGCCGAGCGAATCGGGCGGGGACAGCAGCTTTCCAGCGGGCTTTCTGCCAGAAACGTGGCCGCACGGCAATGCTGCGCGATCCCGTATTTTTCAGAAGTGTTGGAAGGACAATTTTTTGAAAAAGACGGGCTTTTTGTGTCCGTCGAGAAAAATCGGCGGCGCGCTTCCCGCCATAAAATCGCCGATCCGACAGGCGGGCGCGGCAGGCGGCGCTTCGCTCCCCACAGCGATGAGGATTTCGTAGTCGTCTCCGCCGGTTATCGCCGTTTCAAAGAGCGCGGGATCGATGGCGATCGCCTCTCGCGCCGCCGCTGAAAGCGGGACCGAGGCGAGATCGACAACCGCGCTCACGCCAGAGGCGCGGCAAAGCTTTGCAAGATCGCCGGCAAGGCCGTCGGAAATGTCCATCGCGGCGCTGGCGTTGGCGCAAAGCCACGCCGAGAGATCGACGCGCGGCTGTGGCAGCAGATAGCGCCCGATCAGATAGTCTCGCGCATTATCGGACAGTCTTTGCGAGAGCGCCGAGTCGCGGCGCAGCGCGAGACCCAGCGCCGCGTCTCCGATCGGGCCCGAGACGAAGACGGCGTCTCCTGGCTTTGCGCCGGTGCGGGGCACGAAGCGCCGCGTGCGACCGAGCGCCGTGATCGAGATGGTCAGCGGGCCAGGAGTTGCAGCCGTGTCGCCGCCGATGAGCGGCGCGCCATACGCGCGCGCATCCTCGGCGAGCCCGGCGGCGAAAGCGTCGAGCCAAGCGTTGGTCCAGTCGGCCGGCAGCGCCAGGCCCAGCAGAAAGCCGATCGGCTCTGCGCCCTTGGCCGCAAGGTCGGAGAGATTGACGCGCAGGGCTTTCTTGGCGATCAGCGAAGGGTCATCGTCCGCGAAAAAATGCACGCCCGCGACGACCATGTCGGTCGTGACGACGAGCGGCGCGCTTTCGGGCGCGAGAAGCGCCGCGTCGTCCTTAAGGCCGAGCGCGGCCGGCCCCGCGATCGGCGCAAAGACGCGGGCGATGATGTCGTCTTCGCTATAGCGCTGCGGCATGCGGAAGCCTTTGGCGTCCCTCTCCCAAACTGAAGTCGGCTGTTGCCGACTTCAGCATTGTTTGCGCGAACCGGGAACACCCGGTTCGCGTCGGGAGAGGGTGGCCCCGCGAAGCGGGGTCGGGTGAGGACCCTCATCCGTCGTCACTTCGTGACGACACCTTCTCCCGCCAGCGGGAGAAGGAGGGCGCGACATCCTAACTCAACTCCTCGGCGCGCTCTTCATGCGCGATCCTGTCGAGCACGGCGTTCACCATCCCCGACTCGGTCGGTCCGAAAAAGGCGCCGGCGACGTCGACATATTCCTTGATGACGACGCGCGCCGGAACGTCCTTGCGCGACCGCAGTTCATAGACGCCCGCGCGCAGGGCAGCGCGCATGACGGACTCCAGTCGCGACAGCGGCCAGCCGCCGGAAAGCGCGCGATCAATCTGCTGGTCGATCGCGACCTGGTCGGTCAGGACTCCTTGCAGCACGTCGCGAAAAAAGGCGGCGTCCGCCGGCTTATATTGCGCGCCCTCGATCTCGCGCCCGATCCAGTGAGACTCGAACTCGGCGAAAATCTCGTTGAGCCCTTTGCCGGCGACTTCCATTTGGTAAAGCGCTTGCACGATCGCCAGACGCGACGCCGAGCGTTGATCGACGCTCATACGACGCCCCGTTTGAGGCGCACGAGCGCGAGCGCCGCGCGCGCCGCGTCGGCGCCCTTGTCGCCCTGCTTAGGATCGGCGCGCACGATCGCCTGCGCCTCATTCTCCACGGTGAGCACGCCATTGCCGAGCGGCAGGCGGCGCGAGACGGAAAGATTCATCAGCGCGCGCGTGCTTTCATTGGCGACGAGTTCGAAGTGATAGGTCTCGCCGCGAATGACGCAGCCGAGCGCAACGACGCCGTCATAGGGCGCGCCGGCAAGCTCCGCATCGTCGAGCGCGATCGCGGCCGCTGTGGCGATCTCCAGCGCGCCGGGGACTTCGATCACTGTCGCCTGCGCCTGGAGCGCGCGCAACGCGTCAAGCGCGCCTTCACGCAGCAGCGCGACGATTTCGCCGTTGAACTTCGTCGTGACGACGAGAATATGCGCGCCCGGCACGGGCGCGACGTCAGCGTCGTCGGGTGCAAAACCAGCCATTCAGGCGACTCCAGGAGTGCACGCAACCCTCTCCCGCCGGGAGAGGGTCGGGCTGCGAAGCAGCCAAGTGAGGGTTAGCGTTCTCAATTGCAAAGGTGCGGGACGCGCCGCCGCAGCGCACGCATTATCGCTGAGGCGCAAATCCCTCACCCGACCCGGCCAAAAGCCCGTCGTTTACAATGGGAGTCCTTACGGACGCCCTTTGCTGGATCACCCTCTCCTTATGGGAGGGAATCCGCGAACCAATTTTCTGGGCGCGTTATGTCACACGCGCGGCGCTCTGTCAGCCGGTATGGCCGTTATACACATCCTCGCGCCAAACTCAGCAGCCTACCCCGCTTCGCTCAGCCGCGCTGCGTAGCGCGCCATCAGATCGACTTCGATATTGATTGCGTCCCCTGCCCTGCGCGCGCCGAGCGTCGTCACGCTAAGCGTATGCGGAATGAGCAGCACGGAAAAGGTATCGCCGTCGACCTCGTTCACCGTGAGCGAAACGCCGTCGAGCGCCACGGAGCCCTTCTTGGCGATGAAGCGCGACAGCGCTCGCGGCGCCTCAACCCAGAATCTGGACATGCTTGTTTCTTCGGACGGGCGTCCTTCGGGCGCCCTATCGCAAAAGTCATCGCGCGATAGGATGCGCGCAACGCCATCGACATGGCCGGTGACGATATGGCCGCCGAGTTCGTCGCCGATCTTCAACGCGCGTTCGAGATTGACGCGCGTTCCGCAGGCCCATGTGCCGACCGTCGTGACGGCGAGCGTCTCGGCGGCGGCGTCCACTTCGAAGACCGTTCGCCCGCCCTCGCGCGCGACGGCGACGACCGTCAGGCACACGCCCGAGCAGGCGATGGAGGCGCCCAGAGCAATGCCGTCGGCATCGTATGAACAGGCGATGCGCAGGCGGCGTAGTTCGCCGCGCGGCGTCATCGCAATAACTTCGCCCACATCGGTGACGATGCCGGTGAACATCAGTCGACCCGCGCGTATCGAGTCATCGTGTCGGCGCCGAGCGCGCGCGTTTCGATCAGACGGTAGCGCGAGTCGTCATCGAGGGCGGCGCGCGCCGCAGGAGTCAGCGCCGGACGGCCTGCCCTCCCAAGCGGCTTGACCGCAGTGTGCAAGATGACCTCATCGGCAAGATCCGCGGCGAGCAGACTTTCCGCGACGCGCGGTCCGCCTTCGCTGAAGACGCGGGTGACGCCACGATCTGCCAAAAGTCTTAGGGCGCTGGTAAGATCAAGCAGGCCGTCCCGCATCGCGATGCGAACAACCTCCGCGCCAGTGGCGTCTTCAAACGCTTTGGCCGCTTCATCGGCGACGGCCGCTCCAGCGATCACGAGCAACGGCATTTCGCGCGCGGTGGACGCCAGGCGCGAACGCGGCGACAGCGACAGCTTCTCGTCGAGCACAACGCGAAGCGGCTTGCATTGTTGCATCCCCGGCAAGCGTACGGTCATCAGCGGATCGTCGTCGCGCGCCGTGCCGCCGCCAATCATGATCGCGTCATGCAGCGATCGCTGCACATGCGTGAAAGCGTCAGCGATAGGTCCGGTGATGTGCAGGCGCGGATCATGCGCCGCGCCTGCGGCGTAGCCATCCGCCGTCCGCGCGAGCTTGAGCGTAATCATCGGGCGGCGACGCGTGACGCGCAAAATATGCCCGAGATGATCGGCGCGCGCCGCCGCAGCGCCGGGACCAATAAGGACGTCGACTCCCGCTTCACGCAGCCGGGCGAAGCCGTCGCCCGAGACGCGCGGGTCCGGGTCCTCGAGGGCGGTGACGACGCGCGCGACGCCGCCGGCGATGATCGAGTTGACGCAAGGGGGCGTCGCCCCATGATGCGCGCAGGGCTCCAAGGTGACGTAAAGCGTTGCGCCGCGCGCCGCCTCGCCCGCCGCAGCCATGGCGATCGCCTCCGCATGCGGGCGCCCGCCCGGCGCGGTCCAGCCGCGGGCGATAACGACCCCATCGCGCACGAGCAACGCGCCCACCGCGGGATTTGGCGCGGTGCGGCCCAAATTGCGCCGGCCGAGCGCAAGCGCCGCCGCCATATAGGCGTCGTCGGTCGCGGTCTGCGGAAAGGCTTCGTGGATCGTCATGCCTTCTCTGGGTCGTCGGCGTCCGGTGCAAAAGCCGCGCCGTCGCCGCCGCTCTCCAATTCATCGATCACCGCGGAGAAGTCGCGAACTTCGCGGAAATCGCGATACACTGAGGCGAAACGCACATAGGCGACGGGGTCGAGCGAACGCAGGCCTTCGATGACCAGTTCGCCGATCCGCTGACTTTCGACCTCCACTTCGCCGAGGCTTTCGAGCTGACGAACAATTCCGGAAATCATTTGCTCGACGCGTTCCGCTTCGACCGGACGCTTCCGCAAGGCGATCTCAACCGATCGCATCAGCTTGTCGCGATTGAACGGCGCACGGCGACCCGACTTTTTCACGACGATGATTTCGCGCAGCTGCACGCGCTCAAAGGTCGTGAAACGGCCGCCGCAGGTCGGACAGACGCGGCGCCGCCTTATGCAGGATGAATCCTCCGCAGGACGGGAGTCCTTCACCTGCGTGTCGACGGAACCGCAATAGGGACAGCGCATTTCGGGCGCCTTTCCCCTCTCCCGCATGCGGGAGAGGGAGGCCCCGCGAAGCGGGGTCGGGTGAGGGCTATCACAAATGATGCGACGGAGAGAACCCTCATCCGTCGCGCCTTCGGCGCGACACCTTCTCCCGCAAGCGGGAGAAGGGAGCGTCCCACTTTTTAATAGATCGGGAACTTCGCGGTCAGCGTGTGAACCTTTTCCTTCACCGCGGCTTCCGTCGCGGCGTTGCCTTCTTCGCCCTGCGAGGAGAGGCCGTCGAGCACTTCGACGATCATCTGCCCGACCTGTTTGAACTCGTTCTGGCCAAAGCCGCGCGAGGTCGCCGCAGGCGAGCCGAGACGAATGCCGGAGGTGACGAAGGGCTTTTCCGGATCGAAGGGAATGCCGTTCTTGTTGCAGGTGATGTGCGCGCGGCCAAGCGCGGCTTCCGCCGCCTTGCCGGTGATCTTCTTGGGACGCAGATCGACGAGCATCAGATGATTGTCGGTGCCGCCCGAGACGATCGCGAGACCCGCGTCGACGAGCGTCTGCGCGAGCATTTGCGCATTGTCCTTGACCTGCTGCTGATAGGTCTTGAACTGCGGGGTCAGCGCCTCGCCGAACGCCACGGCCTTTCCGGCGATGACATGCATCAGCGGACCGCCCTGCAGGCCGGGGAAGACCGCCGAGTTGATCTTCTTGGCGATGGCCTCGTCGTTCGTCAGCACCATGCCGCCACGCGGACCGCGCAGCGTCTTATGCGTGGTGGTGGTGACGACATGCGCATGCGGCAGCGGCGACGGATGAAGACCCGCAGCGACCAGACCGGCGAAATGCGCCATGTCCACCATGAAATAGGCGCCAACGCTGTCGGCGATCTTGCGGAAGCCTTCGAAGTCCCAGATGCGGGAATAGCCGGAGCCGCCCGCGATGATGAGCTTCGGCTTATGCTCCTTGGCGAGCGCGGCGACCTGCTCCATGTCGATCCGCTGATCGTCCTTGCGCACCGTATAGCTCACCGGCTTGAACCAGCGGCCGGAGACATTGACCGGCGACCCATGCGTCAGATGACCGCCGGCGGCGAGATCCAGCCCCATGAAGACGTCGCCCGGCTGAAGAAGCGCGAGGAACACCGCCTGATTGGCCTGCGAGCCGGAGTTGGGCTGAACATTGGCGAAGCCGCAGTCAAACAGCTTCTTGGCGCGGTCGATCGCGAGATTTTCGGCGATGTCGACGAATTGGCAGCCGCCGTAATAGCGCTTTCCCGGATAGCCCTCGGCGTATTTGTTGGTGAGAACCGAGCCCTGGGCCTCCAACACCGCCTTTGAGACAATGTTCTCCGACGCGATCAGTTCGATCTCGTGCCTCTGGCGGCCGAGTTCGAGTTCGATCGCCTTCGCGATTTCCGGATCGGAAGCGCTGAGGGAGGCGGTGAAGAAACCGGATTGGCTCATTGGAATGGACCTCTATGCCTAACGGCGCTGAACGAAAACAAAAACCGGCTCCCGGTCTTAATCGGCGAAGCCGGTCCCTAGGACGCGCATCGTGAGACGCGTCGCTTATCACGGCGAAGCCGCGACGGGAAGAGCGGCCGTCGTCGCGGTCTAAGGCCACGCCAAGTCTCGCGCGGGCTTCGTCAGCCCAGTTTTGTTGTGGGGGCTTTGGGTGGGCCGCGCAAGCTTCGCGCGCCAGCGTCTCCGTTTCCTGAAGCGCCAAAATGACGCATGCTGCGCTCGCCTAAATAGCCAGAAATAACGCGTTGCCGCGTCGCCATATTTTCGCTTCAAACGAGCGTTTGAATTTCAATCAGTCGTTTTAAACGGAGGTTCGTCATGAGCGATCATCTGGAAACAAAATTCGCGGCGCTTAGCGCCAAGTCACGGAGGTTGCTCATCGATGCTGCGGTCTGCTTCGTCGCGACCTGGCTCATCGCTTTCCTGCCGCCGCAATGGAAGAATGGCGAAGCGCTGAAGGAAATCGCTTTCACGACCGACCCGGTGAGCGGCAAAATCATCGACCGGATCGCTTCCGCGGAGACGGAGCGCCCATCCTTGAAGTTGAAAAACGCTTCGCCGGCTCCGGCGCTGTTCGCCGTCTATCCGCAGGAGCGCATCTCGGATTGGTCAACCGAAGCCGCCGCTGAAAAGACGGAGACGATACCTGTCAGGCCGACGAAAGTCGTCGCTCTGCGCAAGTCGTCTCCGGAAAAGAGAACCGCTGTCGAGTCGACGCCGCCGGCGCTCCCGACCACCAACGCCGAGCCGCCCGCCTCTCCCCAGACAGTGGGCGAGACCGCGGAGCAACAGGAACGGAGTTTGTTGGCCAGGCTCGACCCGATAGGGCTCTCATCCAAACTGGCTCCGCTCGGCCGCAAGGCGTGGAATAGCGCGACGTCGCTCGGCGGCGCAGTGACTAGCCTCGTCAACCTGTATCCTTTTTGAGGATGATGCCTTGAGTAATCTGGATCAGGCGCGCGTCGCGTCTCGCTCGACGGAAACGACGCGCGCCGCGCTCATCAAAGCGGCGACGTCGGTCTTCGCGGAATATGGGTATGACGGCGGCTCGGTGCGGCTCATCACCCAAAGGGCGATGGCCAACCAAGCGGCCGTCAATTACCACTTCGGCGGCAAGGACGGACTTTATCGCGAAGTGCTGATCGCTGCGACGCGGGCCTTCGAAGAGAATGCGTTCTTGGACCCCGAAGAGCTCGATGCGCTTTCGCCTGAGGACGCGCTCCGGCGTTATCTGCATCAATTTCTGCTGCCGCTCGTCAAGCGCGATCGCGTCAGCCGCTTTCTGCGCATCTTCGCCTGGGAAAGCGTGCAGCCAAGTGAGGTCTTCAGCGCCTTCATCGCGCATTCGCCGCCCCGCATCTTTCGTTTGGCGGAACGGGTCGTGCGGCGGTTCCTGCCGCAAGACGCCTCTGCGGAGACCGTCACATTCGCGATGCTGTGGCTTGCCCAGCAGCCGATGTTCTTCGTGCGAGACGCGGAGCGGCTGGCGCAGCCGCCCTTCTCGCTCAAATTCGACGAAGACGCGCTCGAGCGGCTCGTCGACACGCTGGCGGGCTTAAGTCTTCGTGGACTCGCCGGAGTCTAAACCTGACCAATCGCTCCCGTCCGCTCGCGGTGCGTCTTAGGGAACAAACATGACAGCTCTGCTGCACAGCAATTATTTCTCCGCGGTCCTGACCGAGACCCAAAAGGCCCTGGAGTTCTCCGCAAACGTCCTCATTCTCGCGGCGACCGTGGCGCTCGTCGGGGCGTTCTTGGCGCTGATCAAGGGCGCCTAGCCCTTTGCGCCGGCCGGGCGCCGCGTTCTTGTCGTCGTCGCGCAAACAAGGCATGTTTCAACTCGCCCCAAGCAACACATGGGTGATGAAAGTGAACATTGCAGCGGCGTTGTTAGCGGTTGCGACCGCCTCGGTTTTTGCAAATTCGGCGCAAGCGAAGCCTTTGACGCTGCTCTGCCGCCATAGCGACAATCTCTATGCAGCCCCCTATATGGTGGCCTATTCCCCGATCAGTTCGACGCTCGCGATCGTGGACGATGGACGAACCGACGCATACGCCGTCGAAGACGTTGCAAAAGAGAACGGGGGATACGTCATTCAGGCCTATGGCAAGCTGCTGAACGCGCACATTACGCTGATCACTTCGCTTCCGAGGCAGATCCTTTATTCGGGCGCCTTCACCAACGACGTCTTCGCGATCGATTACTGCAGGTGAGCGGTTTTTCTTCGCCGCTGTTGGCGGCCTACGCCGCCCGCTTCTGATAGTCCTTCACATCCGAGAATGTGATCGCCGGATTGCGTTCGGCGTCATAATTGAGCTGGAACGCCGACGAACTCATGAACACCGGCGACCCGTCGAGATCGTCGGCGATGCTGGAGCCGTTCGAATCGATGAAGCTCTTCAGCTTCGCCGGCTCGTCCGAGGCGATCCAACGGCAAACGGTAAAGCGCGGCTGTTCATAGCGCGTCTGCAATCCATATTCCCCCTCGAGCCGCGTCGCCAGCACGTCGAGCTGCAGCGCGCCGACGACGCCGACAATCGCGCCCGAGCCGTCGTGCGGCGTGAAGACCTGCACGACGCCCTCTTCCGCAAGCTGCTGCAAGGCTTCACGCAGCTTCTTCGCCTTCATGGCGTCGCCGATCAGAATGCGGCGCAGAATTTCCGGCGCGAAGCTCGGCACGCCGCGAAAGACGATCTCCTCGCCCTCGGTCAGCGTGTCGCCGATGCGCAGTTGGCCGTGGTTGGGCAGACCGACAACGTCGCCGGCATATGCTTCGTCGGCGATCGAGCGGTCGCGCGCAAAGAAGAACTGCGGCGCATTAATCGGAATATTCTTGCCGGTGCGAATGAGCTTCGCCTTCATGCCGCGCGTGAGCCGACCCGAGCAGACGCGCATGAAGGCGATGCGATCGCGATGGTTGGGGTCCATATTCGCCTGGATCTTGAAGACGAAGCCGGTCATCTTCGGCTCCTTCGCCTCGACGAGGCGCTTGTCGGCCTCCTGCGCGCGCGGGCTTGGCGCATACTCGGCCATGGCGTCGATCAGATCGCGAACGCCAAAGTTGCGCAGCGCGCTGCCGAAGAAGACGGGCGTCAGATGGCCCTCGCGGAAGGCCGAAAGATCGAAGGGCTTGTTGCCTTCTTCGGCAAGCATCGCCTCCTCCCGCCATGCATCCGCGCCGTTCGGCAAAAGCGTGTCGAAGAGCCGATCGTCGAGGCCGCTGGTTTGCAGCAGCTCGGCGTCCTCATCGATCCGGCGCACGGTTTTCGTCGCGAAGCGGTAGGTGCCGGCGAAGCTTCTGCCCGAACCGATCGGCCAGGTGATCGGCGTCGCGTCGAGCGCGAGAGTTTTCTCGATTTCATCGAGCAGATCGAACGGGTCGCGCGCCTCGCGGTCGAGTTTGTTGATGAAGGTGACGATCGGAATGTCGCGCAGGCGGCAGACTTCAAAGAGCTTCCGCGTGCGCGCCTCGATGCCTTTGGCGGCGTCGATCACCATCACCGCGGCGTCGACGGCGGACAGCGTGCGGTAGGTGTCTTCCGAAAAGTCCTCGTGGCCCGGCGTATCCAAGAGATTGAAGACGCAACCGCCGTATTCGAAGGTCATGACCGAGGTGACGACCGAGATTCCGCGCTCGCGCTCGATGCTCATCCAGTCCGAACGCGTCTGCTGAGCGTTGCGCTTGGCCTTGACGGCGCCCGCAAGCTGAATCGCGCCGCCGAAAAGCAGCAGCTTTTCGGTGAGCGTCGTCTTGCCGGCGTCGGGATGCGAGATGATCGCGAAGGTGCGGCGGCGTGAAACGGGGTCGTTGGCGGGGGTTGTCAATGCACTGTCGATTGTGAGGGAAACGCTTGAAGACGACTTAATGGCAAGCGAGGCTCACTGCAATCTTGCTTCATCAAAGGCCGAGGCATCATCGCCCGCCGCCAAGCGCGCCTTCAGGCAAAATCCTCCGCAAGCGATGCGCGCGTCGCTTCCGACAAGACAGCCATATGGCTGTAGTTGGGATGCGCCAGGCCCAAAATCACGCGCGTGTTCGGCTCTCTGAACGCCGCAATCTGCGCCTTCGTGAAGGGGAAGTGCACGAATTGCACGCTGCTCGCCTTGCCTTCAGCCGTGGTGCGATCCTGATCCTGCTCGGCCTTGCCGGCGACGCGCTCGCCGCCGACTTCGATGGAGGCCGTCTCTTCCACGCCGCCGAGTTGCGCCAATACGCGGGCCCGCCGCAACGCGTCGTCGATCTCGATCATGAACGTCGCGACGAGCTCATCACCCTTTGGAATCAGCGGATTATATGCCGCAAGCTCGTCCGTGATCTGCGCCTCGCCGCCTTTTTCGATGTGCAGCATCTCCTGCACCTGCAACCACATCGTATCGAAATTCTCGAAGTAGAAGGTGACGTAAGGGCCGACCTCAACCCGGCGATGCCGCTTGAGCGCCGTGATGCGCTTGCGATGTTCCGCCCGGTCCTTGGCGTATTCCGCCCAGGGAAGAATATCGGCGGCGGTGAGTTGGTGACGATCTGTCATGAAGCGCCTCGCATCTAACACCCTCCCCTTGAGGGGGAGGGTCGAAGCGCGAAGCGCTTCGGGTGGGGTGACTACAACGAAAACGAGGGGCGGGCCACCCCACCCCGCGCCTTCGGCGCGACCCTCCCCCTCAAGGGGAGGGTAAGGTTCGGGTCCAGCCGCTACGGGTTTGACAACCCATAAGCTCTCGCCATCAGTACGATCGGATGGCCGACGCGTTCCGGCTTCGGCGCCTCGCCGCCTAGCGTCTCGATCTCCTGTTCGATATGCAGTCCGGCAAGCGGGCATTCGGAAACGACGTGCTTCTTGTTGGCGTTCTGCAACTGCCGCGCGGCGGGCTTGCCCACCTTCATCGCCGTTTCGAAATTGCCCTTCTTGTAGCCCCAGGCGCCGCCATGACCCGAGCAGCGCTCGACCACGGCCACATCGGCTTCAGGGATCAGCGCAAGCAGCTCGGCGCCTTTCTGGCCGATGTTCTGCGCGCGCGAATGACAGGACACATGGAAGGCGACGCCGCCATCGAGCGGCGCCATGCCTTCGGCCAGCCCCTCTTTGCGCGCGATGTCGACGACATATTCGGAAAGGTCGAATGTCGCCTCAGCCAAACGCTTGACGCTTTGGTCTTCCGGCAGAATCAGCGGCCATTCGAATTTCAGCATCAGCGCGCAGGACGGCACGGGCGCGACAATGTCGTAGCCCTGGTCGATGTAAGGCGCGAAAGCCGCGGCGACCGTGCGCGCCGCCTCCGCCACGTCGTCGAGCATCCCCTGTTCGAGCTTCGGCATGCCGCAGCAGGCCGGGTGCACGACTTTGGTCTGGACGCCGTTCCTCGCGAGCACGGCGAGCGCCGACATGCCGATCGACGTATCGTTGTAGTCGCCGTAGCAGGTGGCGTAGAGCACCGCCTTGCGCGCCTTGGCCGGCGCCGACTCGTCGCGCATCGGCGGATGCGCGGCGGCCTGCGCTTCAAGCGTCTTGCTGGCGTATTTTGGCAGCTCGGCGTTGCGATCGACGCCCGCGACTTTTTCCTCGAGGCCGCGCATCATTGCGTTGTCGCGGCGCGTCGCCCAATTGGCCGCGCCTGAGATCAGCGTCGCCCATCGGCCGTAGCGGTCAGTATCGGCAAGCGCGCGATCGACCGCAGGCACGCCGTTCTTCTTCGCTTCGACCGCGCGATAGCGCAGGATCAGATGCGGAAAGTCGATGTTGAATTCATGTGGCGGCACATAGGGGCACTTCGACATGAAACACATGTCGCAGAGGGTGCAGGCGTCGACGACCTGTTTGAAATCCGCGCTCGCGACGGTGTCGAGCTCGCCGCTTTTGGATTCGTCGATGAGATCGAACAGCCGCGGGAAGGAGTCGCACAGATTGAAACAGCGCCGGCACGTATGACAAATATCGAAAACCCGGCGCATTTCCGCGTCCAGCTTCGCATCGTCATAAAAATCGGCGCTGCGCCAATCCAGCGGATGCCGGATCGGAGCCTCGAGGCTGCCTTCTCTCATCTTTGTTGTTCCAAAACACGGTCGTCACGGCCGGGCTTGTCCCGGCCATCCACGCGGGGTGCGGAGCGGTCGCCGCACGACAGGGATGCTGAAGCCCGCCGCTGGCGCGCGGGTCAGGCTTTGAGCCTTTCGCGGTCCCATCGCGTTGGATGGCCGGGTCAAGCCCGGCCACGACGCGAAGGGAACTCTTCTCAGCTAAGTCCGCTGTACTTACTTCAGCTCGTCCAGGGCGCGCTGGAAGCGGCCGGCATGCGAACGCTCAGCCTTGGCAAGCGTCTCGAACCAGTCGGCGATCTCCTCGAAGCCCTCGTCGCGGGCCGAGCGCGCCATGCCGGGATACATGTCGGTATATTCGTGCGTTTCCCCGGCGACCGCGGCCTTGAGGTTATCGGCGGTCTTGCCGATCGGCAGGCCGGTCGCAGGATCGCCGACCGTCTCCAGGAACTCCAGATGGCCGTGGGCGTGGCCGGTCTCGCCTTCGGCGGTCGAGCGGAACACGGTGGCGACGTCATTGTAGCCCTCGACGTCGGCCTTTTGAGCGAAATAGAGATAGCGGCGATTCGCCTGCGATTCGCCGGCGAAAGCGGCCTTCAAATTTTCTTCGGTCTTGCTGCCCTTGAGCATAGCCATTTTTTTGCCTCCGAGTATTCGAGTCGGCGCGGCCGTCAGGCCGCGACACAGGAATTAGAATAATTCAAAACTAGCTTCTGTCCAACCAAAATCCCGCGCGGCGACGTGGGGATTCGTCGCAGGCGCCCTGGAAGCGTTCGCGCGCGCGGTGCGCTCTATTTGACGCCGACCACCATGGAATCCGGCCCCGTCAGATGCTCGACCCGGGAGCTGGAGAACCCGGCTTCCTTCATCCAGCCCTCGCAGTCGGCCCCCGTAAAATCGAAGCCGCCGTCGGTCTCGATCAGCATATTGAGGCTCATCAGCAGACCGAAAGCGTTCTCGCGACGATCATTATCGATCAGGGCTTCATAGACGATGAGCACGCCGCCTTCGGGGAGAGCGTCATAGGCCTTCTTCAACAGCAGCCGCTTTTGCTCAAGATCCCAATCATGAAGGATGTGCCCCATGATGATGACGTCGGCCGTGGGCAAATCGTCCTTGAAAAAGTCGCCGGGGTAGAACCGCAGTCGCTCGGCGAGCCCATTGGCGGCGACAAATTCTTCGAATATCGGCCCGACTTGGGGGAGATCGAAGCCGCCGCCCGAAAGATGCGGATGCGCCCGCGCGATTGTGACGGGGACCATGCCCTGCGCGGCGCCGACATCGACGAAGGTCCGATAGTCCCGCCAGGAGAATTTGTCGGCGATCGCCTGGGCGGCGCCGGCGCTCACGCCGCTCATCGCGGAGAGGAAGCCGCGCAGACGTTGCGGATCGGCGTAAAGCGCCGCGAAGAAATCGCTCTCGTCCTGATTTTCGCTTTGGCGTTGGCCGGTTCTCAGCGCCTCCGACAGATGTCCCCAGCTCTCGTAGAGGCGCGCATTGGCCATCTCCAGCAGCCCGCCGACATAGCTCGGCCGACCGCGAACAAGAAAAAAATCCGTTTCGGGCGTATTGGCGTAACGCCCGGCCGCATCGCGCTCCAGAACTTTCATCGCCACGAGCGCGTCGAAGAAGTCGTGCGCGGAGCGCTTGTGTAAGCCGAGTTTCGGCGTCAGCGTCGCAAGGTCGGCGGGGCCGTCGGCGAGAGCGTCGAAGACGCCCAGCTCCACTGCCGAAAGCAGCGCCTTGGCGTTCCAGAACGACATGCCGAGAGCGAGAAGTTTTTCAGGAGAAGGCTTGAGCATGGCGACACAATCTCGTGAGCGACGTCATGACACAAGAGTCGCTCAGCCTTTGTGACGTCCTTCGAACGGGTTCTCCCCCGACTTTTTCGAGATCCTGATCGGCACGCCGGGCAGGTCGAAGGTCTTGCGCAGTCCGTTGATCAGGAAGCGCTCGTAACTCGTCGGCAGTTCGTCGAGCTGATTGCCGAAGAGCACGAAATGCGGCGGCCGCGATTTGGCTTGCGTCATGTAGCGTATCTTGATGCGCCGCCCGGAAACCGCCGGCGGCGGCGTCTCCTCGATTTGCGTCAGCAGCCATCGATTGAGCCGCCCCGTCCCGATGCGCTTGTTCCAAATTTCATGAACCGAGAGGATCGCTTGCATGAGCTTGTCCAGCCCCTGCCCCGTCGCGCCCGACACCGGAACCACCGGACAGCCGCGCAGCTGCGCCAGCAGGCGTTCTGCGTCTTCGCGCAGCTTGATGAGCGTCGCGTCGCGGTTCTCGACGAGGTCCCATTTGCCGAGCGCGATGACGACGGCGCGCCCTTCGCGGGCCGCGAGGTCGGCGATCGAGAGATCCTGCTTCTCGAAGGGAATCGTCGAATCGACGAGCAGCACGACGACTTCCGAGAACCGCACGGCGCGCAGCGCATCGGCGGCTGACAGCTTTTCCAGCTTGTCGACGACGCGGGCGCGCTTGCGCAGACCGGCCGTGTCGAAGAGCTTCATCTTGCGGTCGCGCCACACGAAATCGACCGAGATCGAATCGCGCGTGATTCCCGCTTCGGGTCCCGTCAGCAGACGATCCTCGCCGAGAATGCGGTTGATGAGCGTCGATTTCCCGGCGTTGGGCCGTCCGACGACCGCGATGCGCAGCGGCTTCGTGACATCGAGGTCGCTGCCGTCCTCATCGTCGTTGCGCAGATTTTCTTCTATGGCGAGGTCGTCTTCGAAGGGCTCGGCGGTCTCCTCGGGCAGAGCCTCGCGCAGCGCGTCATAGAGCGCGCCCATGCCTTCGCCATGCTCGGCGGAAAACGGCACGGGATCGCCAAGACCCAGCGAAAAGGCGTCGTAGACGCCTGGCCCGCCGGCCTTTCCTTCCGCCTTATTGGCGATCAGGATAACCGGCTTGCCGGCGCGACGGACGAGATCGGCGAAATATTTGTCGTCGGGCGTGACGCCGACGCGCGCGTCAATGAGAAAGAGAATTGCGTCGGCGGCGAGGATCGCGTTCTCAGTCTGAGCGCGCATGCGCCCTTCCAGTGTCGGGCCCCGGCCCTCCTCGAGTCCCGCCGTATCGACGATGGTGAAGCGCAGATCGGCGAGCTTGGCGTCACCCTCCCGGCGATCGCGGGTGACGCCGGGACGATCGTCGACAAGCGCCAGCTTCTTGCCGGTCAGCCGGTTGAACAGCGTCGATTTGCCGACGTTCGGCCGACCGATGATCGCGAGCGAAAAGGACATGACTCGTTTCTCGCTGCGCTGCCGCGCCCTGCGCCGCTACTTCGAGGGCTTCACCTCGAACGGCGCCTCGCCGGACGGCGCAGCGCCCTCCTGTTCCGGCTCGATCACCGGCGTCACGGTGACATTGCCGCCGCTCGCGGCTCCCCCGGCTCCCGCCGTCGGCGCCGCCGCCGGCTTAGGTCCACGTTTCGCGTGCAGCAACCCTTGATAGGCCGCGGCGCGCTGACGCACGGACTGCGGAGCGTCGCGATCGCTGAGCAGAATGTTGAAATCCCTCTCGGCCTCTTCGAAATCGTCATTGGCCAGCGCGTCGAGACCATTCAATTCTTGCGCCGAAAAGCGGAATGCGCCGTTCGACGTCATCATGGGTCCGAGCGCGCGTTCCATCTTCTGGCGGTCTCCGCTCTCGAGGATGATCAGCGCAGCGCGCAGCAGAGCGACTTCCTGATTCAGTTTGTCGACATTCTTGTCGTCGGCGATCGCCTCCAATTCTTGGAGCGCGCGCGCCCTGTCTTCGCGCAGTTCCGCAGCCCGGATGCGTGCGAGCGTTGCATAGCCTTTGGGAGCGTCCTTAGCGACAGCGTCGAAAGCGGCCGCTGCCTCTTGAGCCTTGCCTTCGTTGGCGAGCGCGATCGCGGCTTCAAAGCGGGCGTTCGCGGCTTCCGCCGTTTTTTGACGGTTGGTCTGGTAATAGCTCCACGCGCCGGTCGCAGCGACGATCAGCACGGCGAAGATCAGGATCGGCGTGTGATAGCGCCGCCAAAGGTCCGCCGCCTTGTCGCGCCGGACATCTTCATCGACCTCATGGAAAATATCGGACATGTGCGCCAGACCCTTGACTCCGCCCGAAAAAACCGGGCTGACCGCAGCCGATAGCATAGGCGGCGGCCAAATGCGAGCGCAGCCGGCTATTCCGCCGGGGCGATCAGGTGAAGGGCTTTCGAAGGGCGAGGAACCCCGTTTTCGCGTATTCCTCATCCGATTCCGCTAGCTATTCCGCTTGCTTCTTGGCGGCGCTCGCCCGCCACACGACGCCGCCGACGTCGTCGGCCACCAGTAGCGCGCCGCGCTTATCGACGATGACGCCGACCGGCCTGCCCCGCGCTTCGCCGCGCTCGTTCAGAAAGCCGGTCAGCACCTCTTTCGGGGCGCCCACCGGCGCGCCATTCTCGAACTTTACAAAAATGACGCGGTAGCCCACGCGGGGACTGCGATTCCACGATCCGTGCTGGCCGATGATCGCGCCGTTCTGGAACGGCCCGAGGGCGGAATCGCCGACGAAGGTAAATCCAAGCGAGGCCGTGTGAGAGCCGAGCGCATAATCCGGCCGGATCGCCTGCTTGACGAGTTCCCGATCCTGCGGCTGCACGCGCTCGTCGACATGCTGTCCGTAGTAGCTGTATGGCCAGCCGTAAAAGGCGCCATCTCGCACCTTTGTCATGTAGTCGGGCACGAGATTGTCGCCGATCTCGTCGCGTTCGTTCACCGCGACCCACAGGTCGCCTGTCGCGGGATTCCAGTCCATCCCGACCGGGTTGCGCAGTCCCGAAGCGAAAACCCGCGTGTCGCCGGTCGCCGGATCGATCTCCAGAATGTCGGCGCGGTTTTGCTCTTCCTCCATACCGTTCTCGGCGGCGTTGGAGTTGGACCCGACCCCGACATATAGACGCGATCCCACCGGATCCGCGACAAGGCTCTTCGTCCAGTGATGATTGCGACCCGACGGCAGATCCACGACCTTCTCCGGCGGCGCTTCGATGCGCGTGTCGCCTACCTTGTACGGAAAGCGCACGAGCGAATCGGCGTTGGCGACATAAAGCTGATCGCCCACCAGCGCCATGCCGAACGGCGAATTGAGGTTTTCCAGAAAGACTTCCTTCGTTTCGGCGACGCCGTCGCCGTCCGCGTCACGTAGCAGCGTGATGCGGTTGGCGCTCGGCTTATTCGAGCCGGCCTGGCGCATATAAAGGCCCATGAAGAAGCCGCGAACGCCGCCGCCTTCGTTTTCGGGCTTGGGCGGCGCATCGGTTTCCGCGACAAGAATGTCGCCGTTCGGCAATTCGTACAGCCAGCGCGGATGGTCGAGCCCCGTCCCAAAAGCTTCAACGTCCAGACCCTCGGCGGGCGTGGGCTTTTCGCCGCTTGGCCAGCCCACGGCGCGAGCGATATTCACGTATGGAAATGCGCCGGTCGGATGCGGCGACGGCAGCGTCGGATTGGGTCCATAGCCAGCGCTCTCTGGCATTTCGGGGCCGCGATCGCAGGCGGCAAGCGCGATCGCGGTCAGCGTGAATAGCAATCTCCAGAAAAAATTCGCCGCCATGGCGCCTCCTCCCCCAACGAATCCCGGTAAATACGAGAAGCCGAAGCTTCAACCATCGACAGCCGGCGACGAAGACAAATATGTTAATCGACGACGCCGCTAAGATGGCGCGGCGGCGGTAAGTCTCAAGCCCTCGCCAGTCCATACTACGCTGGAACGCAAATGAGTCGAAAGACCGGACGCGTCTATGTCGGCGTCGGCGGCTGGAATTACGCCCCCTGGCGCGAATCCTTTTATCCCGCTGACCTCCCGCATAACCGCGAACTCGAATATGCGAGCCGCAAGCTCGCCTCCATTGAAATCAACGGCACCTATTATCGCACCCAGAGCGCCGCGAGCTTCGCCAAATGGCGCGATGAAACGCCCGAAGGCTTCATCTTCAGCGTCAAGGCGCCGCGCTTCGCGGTGATGCGCAAGACGCCACGCGAAGCGGGCGAGTCGATCGAACGCTTTTTCGCAAGCGGCGTGATGGAGCTTGGGGACAAACTCGGACCCATCTTGTGGCAGTTCCTGCCCAACAAGAAATTCGACGCGGGGTTCTTCGACGCCTTTCTTTCCCTGCTGCCAAAGAACATCGGCGGCCGACCGCTGATGCACGCGATTGAGCCGCGCCATGAGAGCTTCAAGACGGCTGAATTCATCGCGCTGGCGCGCCAGCATGGCGTCGCCATCGTCGTCGCTGGCGATTCAAAATATCCGCTTATCGCCGATCTGACGACGCCCTTCGTCTATGCGCGCATCATGGGAACGCGTCCCGATGCTCCACTCGGCTATGACGATAACGCGCTCAAGCAATGGACGCAGCGTGCGCGACAATGGGCGAGCGGCGCTGCGCCGGGCGGGCTAGACTATGTCGCGCGAACGCAACAGAAGGCCGCGACGCCTCGCGATGTTTTTCTCTACGTCATCAGCGGCGCTAAGGAACGCAATCCAGCCGCCGCCATGGCGCTGATCGAGCGACTCTCCCGCTAAAGATCGATGTCGGCCCATATCGCCGCATGATCGGAGGCGGCGTCTTCCTTGCGCCCGACTTCCGGATAGGCCTCCCAGCGTTTGGCCCGCGCCCCGGGCCACATGCCTTTGCGAAACGCGCCGCCGCTTGTGACCCTGTCAAACAGCGCCGGCGAAAGCAGAATGAAGTCGATCTTGTTGTCCGCGGCGCAACTGCCGTAGGTGCCTGGGAAACCGCCGTCGTCAAATTTCGGATGCAAAAAGATGTCCTTCAGATCCGTCCCTTCGATGAGAGGCCTCAAAGGTTCGCTGTCCGGCGTGTCGTTGAAGTCGCCCATGATGGCGATGTTCTTGATCCCCATGGCGACACGTTCGTCGTAGATTTCAGCGACGCGTTTCGCCTGCGCGCGACGTTTGGCGTTGGACGATTGCTGCGAGCCGAAACCCTTGCTCTTGAAGTGATTGAGCATCACCAGCAGGCGCGCGCCGGACGGCGACGACACCTCGAACTCGGCGCAATCACGCGAAAAGATCGGATTGCGCTCGTCCAGCATTTCGTCGACGTGGCTGCGCAGCACGCCGATGGGAAACCCCTGCCGCGTCAACAGGCCGACGTCGATGCCGCGCGTGTCGTTGCCGTCGATCACCATCGCGTGCCGAAATGCCTCGCCGCCGAGCGCCGCGACGACGTCCGCGTTGAAATCCCGCAGCACCGGCCGGCTCTCGACTTCGACGACGCCGAGAACGTCCGCTTCGATATCTCTCATCACGCGCGCCGTATTCCGCATCGCCTGTTCGTCGACGGGCTCGTCGCGCAACTCCAGCGAGCCGACCCAATCGGCGCGCCCGCTCGCGACAATCTGAACGCCGCCCGACTTAGGGCGTTTGATCAATCCGCCCCTATTGCGCCGCAGAATGACGAAATCGCCGACGTCGGATTTTTCCAAATCGAGTTCAATGACAAGTTTCGCCATGCGCGTCTTGTCGGCGGCGCTGTACGAGGGCTGCGCCAGCAACGTACTCAGCTCCGCGAAGCGTTCGAGAATAGGTTTGCCTTGCGAAAGGCTCTTGAGATTCATCGCGCGTGCGCGGTCGAAAAGATTCTCAACATTGTATGAGGCGAGTCTCATGAAATCCCCCAAGCGCAAAAAACAACAATATGCGCTGTAGGCTAAAGCTCGACGCGCGCGGTGACAAGCGCATGACGGGCCGCTTGCGTTACGCCGGGGCCGAACTCGGCTTTTCGCCTGCGCCTTCCGCGGAAGGGTGACGCGCTTGCTTGAGCGCAATCTTCGTCGCGAACGCGGCGCCGACGAGCCCCAAGGCGCTCAACAAGGCGATCGCCTGAAAACCGGCACAGAAGGCGTCGCGCGCGGCGGAAAGCGTCCGCTCCGCCTGTTCCGGGGGCAAGAATTTGACCGCATCCGCCGCGCCGCCGAGCGTCGCGCCGGCCGCCCGAGCGACGTCCGCCGGAAGTCCCGCGATGACGCCCGCCATTTTCGCTCGATAGATCAGCGTGCCGAGACTGCCGAGCGCGGCGATGCCGAGCGCGCCGCCAAGTTCAATCGCCGTTTCCGACAAGGCTGACGCCGCGCCGGCGCGCTCGGGCGGCGCCGATGTGACGATGATTTCCGTCGTCAGCGCGATCACCGGCGTGAATCCGACGAGAAGCAGAGAAGATAAAAACACGCCATAGAATCCGCCGGCCAGCGCGAGGCCGACAAATCCAGCCGCAGCGACGATGAGTCCGCCGGCGAGAAGATTGACGGGCCTGATGCGGCGCGCGAGCGCGGGCGTGGCGAAGGAGCCGATCATGAAGACGATCGCCGATGGCGTCGACCACAGCCCTGCATCGAGCGGCGTCAAACCAGCAACGAGCTGAAAATACTGGGCGAGCAGAATGAACGCGCCGAACATGAAGAAGACGCCAAGCATGTTGATGCAAAGCGCGGTGTTCAGCGACCGCGAGCGAAACAGCGCGAGATCGATCAAAGGATCTTCAAGCCGCGCCTGTCGGCGCAGGAACAGGAGCGCGAGCGCGACGCCTGCCGCCATCGCTCCGATCGCGTCGGCGCCGAAGCCCGCCTCCGCGGCGCGCTTCAATCCGTAAACGAAGGACAGCACCGCCGCGAGCGACAGAAGCGCGCTGGCGAGATCCAGCCGGCCCGCGTTGGGATCGCGATATTCCGGCAGAAGCACCGGCCCGAGAACAAGCAGAAGGACCATCACCGGGACGCCCGCGAGAAAGACCGAGCCCCAACCGAAAGACTGAATGAGCGCGCCGCCGACGAGCGGCCCGATGATGGCGCCGGCGGAGAAGCTCGAGATCCACATGCTGACCGCGAAGGTGCGTTCCGACGGATCGCGGAACATGTTGGCGAGCAGCGACAGCGTCGACGGCGCGAGGGTCGCTCCCGCGACGCCGAGCGCGGCGCGCGCGAAAATCAGCATCTGCGCCGATTTCGAGAAGGCCGCCAGGATCGATACGGCGCCGAACGCCGCGGCGCCCAACAGCAGCACCTTGCGCCGGCCGATGCGATCGCCGAGCCCGCCCATGATCATCAGGAAGCCGGAGACCATGAAGCCGTAGACGTCGATGATCCACAGCAGTTGCGACGCGCTCGGCCGCAGCTCCGCCGTCAGCGCCGGAATGGCGAGATTGAGCACCGTGAAGTCCATCGCATAGACCAGACAGGGCAGAGCGAGGATGGCGAGCCCGATCCACTCCCGGCGCGTCGCCTTGAGCGAAGGATCGGATGTGTCTGGCGCGGCGCTATGCAAGGAGTCGCTCCGTCGGGCTCTTGGCCGTGAGCGCGCAGCGTTTATCGGTTTTGAAGAGTGACATCAAGGAACGACATACGGTTCAGATTAAAATCTGACGGCCGCAACGTACAGCCTGAGTAGTTATTTGCTCCAGTCCAGTATCTCATGCGCCAGTGTAAATAGCTCAGCGCAAATGGGCAGCTCCCTATGTTGGGTGAATTCGTAGCGAATCATTACTGTCGAGTGCCACTCGTTCACCCATGAAATCATTTCATCGGCATGTTCAAAGTTGAGCGTCAGCCCGCTTTTCTTAGCCGCATCAAATAATTCGACCAGGTCATGACCAAAAGGTTTTTTCCGAAGCGATTCAAGAGAGTGTCCTTGCTTTAACAAAAAAGCCTTCAAACCGAGTTCGATCGCGTGAAAAGTTAAAATATATCCACCAGTTGAATTATCGAAATCCTTGTCCAGCATGTGCGCGCCGGTCAGGCATTCGCACGCACCAATCCGAAAAGCGCGGCTTAGGCCGTCCACCGTGGTCGGATCGATACCAGCTACCAACCGAGTACTTGATGAAGCTTTGGCCCGAAAATTAGACATAACATCCAAATGAGGCTGAAGGCACGCAGCGTCAACGCTGCTTAATATTCAACCAATTCACAACCGAGAAGGCGTCGAGCGCCGCCTCTGATAAAGATCGCGCGAAGGCATGATATAAGAGGCGCAGTTCCGAGGATTTCATGAGCCTGACCGACAAGCCTTCGCTCTCGGGAATGACCCGCGCCGAGATCGCCGACGCGTTGCGGACGCTCGGCCTGCCGGAGCGCGAGATCCGCATGCGCGTGGCGCAGATCTGGCATTGGGTCTATTTCCGCGGCGCGCGCGACTTTAGCGAAATGCTGAATGTCTCGAAGGCGATGCGGGTCCAGCTAACGGAGGCCTTCGCGCTGCGCCTTCCGGAAATCGTCGAGGAGCAGATTTCGGTCGACGGCACGCGCAAATGGCTGCTGCGGCTGCAACCGGTCGACGCCTTCGACAAGGGCGCCGAAGTCGAGTGCGTCTACATCCCGGAAAGCGACCGCGGAACGCTTTGCGTCTCCTCGCAGGTGGGATGCACGTTAAATTGCAGCTTCTGCCACACGGGCACGCAGCGGCTCGTGCGCAATCTGACGACCGCCGAAATCGTCGGGCAATTGCTCGTCGCCCGGCAGCGGCTCGGCGATTTTCCCGATCGCGACCGACCGACCGACGGGCTGGTGCCGGCAGGCGAAGGCGTGCGCGCCGTCTCCAACATCGTCTTCATGGGCATGGGCGAACCGCTGTACAATCTCGACAATGTCATGGCGGCGATCGAGATCATGGCCGACGGCGACGGGCTGGCGCTGTCGAAGCGGCGCATCACCGTCTCGACCTCCGGCGTCGTGCCGCAGTTCGAACGCTTGGGCGCCGAATGCGGGCCGGCGCTGGCGATTTCGCTGCACGCGGTGCGCGACGAGCTACGCAACGATCTTGTGCCGCTCAACAAAAAATATCCGATCAAAGAGCTGCTGCAGGCCTGCCGCGACTATCCCGGCGCGTCGAACGCAAGGCGCATCACCTTCGAATATGTGATGTTGAAGGGCGTGAACGACTCGCCCGCCGACGCCAGGGAACTGGTCCGGCTCCTGAAAGGCCTGCCGGCAAAGATCAATCTGATCCCCTTCAATCCCTGGCCTGGCGCGCCTTACGAATGTTCGGACTGGGAGACGATCGAGCGCTTCTCCGACATCGTCTTCAACGCCGGCTACGCCAGCCCGGTGCGCACGCCGCGCGGGCGCGACATTCTCGCCGCCTGCGGACAGCTGAAGAGCGAGACGGAGAAGTTGCGCGCCAGCGCAAGGGTGGCTGCGGGGTGAATACTGCCGCGCTTGTATAATCTACAATATTGTATATACAGTTAAGTCGGATTGCAGCGCGTGAAATTCGAATGGGACGCTGACAAGGCGCGGCGCAATGCCGCCAAGCATGGGGTTTCATTCGAAGTCGCGCGACGCGTTTGGGACGATCCCTTGCATGTCATCCTGCCCGACCGTTTCAAGGATGGCGAAGAACGTTGGCATGCGATCGGCATTGTCGGCGGAGTGGCCTTGCTCGTTGTCGTGCATTGTTATCCTGACGAAGACGACGCCGAGCACGTACGGATCATCGGCGCCCGAAAGGCGACGCCTCACGAGAGAAGACGCTATGAGCAAGAAGGAGTTTAGCCCAAAGGAACGCCGCGAGCTTGAGAAGCTCGCCGTCTTGCCTGACGACGAGATCGACACGAAAGATATTCCTGAAGCTCCTGCCGAAAATTGGGCTTTCGCTCACCGCGGCGCGTTCTACAAGCCCATCAAACAGCCGGTGAATATTCGCATCGATGCGGACGTGTTGGACTGGTTCAAGCGCCACACAGAGGGAAGAGGCTATCAAACGGAGATCAACCGCGTGTTGCGGCGCCATGTCATCGAGAAAGAAAGACAGCGCTGAACTTACGCCAATGACTCAGACACGCGTAGGCCGCTAGACCAGCTAGCGCCGCGGAAATCGCGACGTTCCAATTCGCCAGCGTCAGGCCGAAAATCCATAGATTCGGCTCGTCGCAGCGCACGACCTTCACCGATTGAAGTTGCTTCATGAAATCGGCGACCGACGGCGCGGTCGAAAGCGGCCCGGAACAATCGGACGGCCCGGCGAAAATCTTCCACTCGACGCCCGAATGATAGATCGAAAGGATGGCGTTGCCGACGAAGAGCAGGGCCATCAGCAGGAAGGCCGCGCGGGCCATTCCCCCCCTCCCCGTTTGCGCGGTGAAGGCCGCGAGCGGCGCGAGCGCGAACGCCGCGTAATAGGGCGTGCGCTCCTTGTAGCAGAGCTCGCACGGCAGATAGCCGAACGACTCATAGGCGAAGGCCCCGCCGATCGCCGCGACGGCGGCGGCGAGGATCAGCAGCGCGATATTGCGGGGCGCTAAAAGGCCGCTCGACTCAAGCAGCGCCATGCGAGATCCGACCATCAGAACGTAATATACTGCGCCTGCCCCTGCGCCAAGAACTGGAAGAGATCATAGGCCATCCAGATATAGCCGCCGCCGCCGTTCCATGTGGCGCCCCAGTCCGGCCCGAAGCTGTTCTGGATCAGAATAGCCCCTTGGGAGTCGTCATAGCCGATAATCAGCATGCAGTGGCCGACGAGACCGCCATCGGGGTTCTTGATCTTGTCGAAGGGCCCACTCATTGGGCTGGGTGAGCCGTCATAGGCGATGAACGTTGAATTCAGCGCCGTGCCGTAACAGAGCGCGCCGCCATTGGCGATGACCGTCTTGACCGAGTCGAGATCGGAAGTCTCCGCCATCGCCCAGCCCGGAATCTGAAAGCTCGCGTCGATCGTCGCATTCGGATCATAGCTCGACCAAAGCGTCGAACAGTTCGGCGTATAAGGCGCCGTCGCCCAGTTCGGGGCGCCGCTCTGGCACAGAAGATCAAGATAGGAGCCGAGCCGCGAGCCATGGCATTGAGTGGCGCCGTAGCACTTCATGACCTCGATGTAGATATGCGCCGGGCTCGCCTGCAGTGACGCATCGCTGGGCGACGTCTGCGAATTTTGCGCGGCAGCGAAGGTCGCAAGACCATAGGTGGACGCCCAGGCCGCGCAGCTGCCCGGGCTGCCGATATGCTTGGACGTGCCTTGGGCTTGCGGCGGAGGCAAATAAAGCGGATTGACCGTCGCAGAAGCGGGAAGAGTCCCGGAGAAAACCGGTTTAACGGAACGGCCGGTCTCGGTGATGGTCGGGTTATAGCCAAGATTCAGAAATTGTCGTGCAGACAAGCAGCAGCGGCAAAATTCGGCGCTTCAGTTCTGCAATTCTCGGACTGAAGCCTGACGATTTAAAACATCTTCGCCGCGAGCGCGAAGCCGGCGACGACGATCACCGCGAGCGACGCGATGAAAAGTCCGAAGTGGCTTTCGAGCTTCGAGCGGATCGGATCGCCAAAACGATTGATCGCCGCCGCCAGCACGAAAAACCGTGCGCCGCGCGTCACCATCGACAGCACGATGAACAGCGGGAAATTATAGGCGAGAAGCCCGGAGACGATGGTCACGAGCTTATAGGGGATGGGCGTGAAGCCCTTGACCAGAATGAAGATCGCCCCCCACTGGGCGTAAAAGGCGCGCAGCGCCTCCATCTTCTCGCCATAGCCATAGAGATTGATCAGCCACTGGCCGATCGTATCGTAGAACAGCGCGCCGAAGGCATAGCCGAGCGCCCCGCCCGCGACCGAGGCGATCGTGCAGATGCCTGCGAAATACCAGGCCTTCTTCGGCTCGGCGAGCGTCATCGGCACGAGAATCACGTCGGGCGGCACCGGGAAGAAGGAACTCTCCGCAAAAGCGATTGCGCCGAGCGCCAGGGGCGCATGCCGGCTCGCGGCGAGCGACATGGTCCAGTCGTAGAGCTTTTTCATCTGTTCCCGGGGTTGGCGCGGCGCGCTGCCCGCGCATAGCACGTAAGCGTTGAAGAAAGAAGTTTCTCGGGTTGACGGGCGCCGAGGCGCGGCTAATATCCGCGCCGCTTCGCCGGCTTCGCGCCGGCAAGGCCCCTGTGGCGGAATTGGTAGACGCGCTCGACTCAAAATCGAGTTCCGCAAGGAGTGCTGGTTCGACTCCGGCCAGGGGCACCACTTAGTTTCAGTTCATCCTCAATATCAGCCAGTTATTATCAGTTCGATTTGTCGGCCCTCGCCTGGCCTCGCTTCCTCGCGACTTGCGCGGAACGAACGATCGAAAGCTGCGTTATAGAGTCATCGCTTCAGCAAACGCGACCGTAAGCTTTCAATCCGTCGCGGCGACGATCTCCCCAAGATGCTTGTAAAATTGGCTGTGGGATTTTGCGCATGTACATGACGCCCATCGACTTTATCGACCTCGGGTTTCGCACGTTCATGCGCAACCCATTTTCCAGTCCCGAACAGATCTCGCTCCGGAAAGGTGAAAGCGACTTTCGCTTGTTGGGCGCGCGCGAGGGGCTCGTCGTGACGCTCGGTCCCGAGACGTCCTTTTTCGATCGGCCAAGCAGGTCTGTTTGCCGGTGGCCCGGAACACGGACCATTCCGCGCCAAACTCCTTACTTAGCGCCGAAACGCTCCTGGATCGCGAATGAGTTCGCGACATTCCTTTACGTGTTCTGCGGCGGCGGAGACGTGAAACTCAATCGGATCGCCACTTCGGAGAAGCAAAGAGAGATTTTGCTGACGGCTGGCGAAGGCAACGTCGTCGAGAAAATCGATCTGTCGAAACTTGCAGGCGACAATTCGCTCCCGCTCCTGTTTCTCCAGCCTGCCTATCTTTGTTCATCCGCCAATGTCGTGATTGAATCCGTTCCCTGTGACGCATCGACCATGAGTTGGGCGCGAGCGCCTTATGTCTACAAGACACGCCCTCTCGACGATCCGTCGACGCCGGCGGTCTTATGTCTTGCCGGCAAAACCATGATCTGGTGCGAACGGATCGAGCCCGGCGAGAGTCGGGACTACGCTCTGGGAAACGTCATTGCGACCACCGCCAATGTCGTTTCCAAGCTGCGGCCAACCAGCCAGACGCATCCAGAGGATATGAGAGTCGCCGCAGTCGCACAGGATCGCTCCAGAGAGAATGCAATCATTTCGGCGTCCGCAAAGACGAGCCGCGATAGTTCGATCCGCGCGCGACTGCGTGAGTGCGCCGCCGCCACGAAAATCCTCTTTGAATCGATGCGCGCCCGTGAAGGATTCTTTGTGTGCGAAGTGACCAATGAATCTGACGCGCCGGCCCATGTTTTTATCCAACTCAACAAAGGCAATTTTTATGGCGGCTCAGGGCTCGTTGGCATCGTGATAAAACTCGTATCGAGCATCTTCCGTATGTCGCACCTGTCGCTGGGTCGTTGACGGAACGGATACTTTGCCGGCTCGAACGTCGAGGCTAAGATCTCGAAAGCTGTCCACTCAGCGAGGATAGGCTTGTGAGGACGTCCTGCATCATCCCAATCGTACTTGCCCTGCTGGAGTGTTCCACGGGAGCTTACGCCTTCTCAAGTTCACATGAAATTACGGAGCCGCCGCCTCCAGGAAGAATTCGGGATATAGAGCGCCTCTTAGGCGACAAGATACCACCAGATGCTGCGCCGCGAATGTTGAATATCGAACATATTGCGTATGTCGTAAGATTTGAGGGTCAGAAATATTGCAACGACCGCGGCGTCTGTCTGACATATGTAATATCCAAGATTGGACCGCGGCCGTTTAACGTCGCAGCGCTGCTTGCGAAAAACAAGTTTGTCATGTCTGCAGAGGGCTCTCAGGTGATACGTCTTGCTGGCGTCATGATCTTCGAGGGCGACTACGGATCAGTCGAGGTCAATCTCAATGATGGTTTCGTCTGTGTCGTAGGCGGCCAAGCCAAATAGCATTTTCGAAGGTCCGAATGTTGCAACTGCTCCCCAATTTCGGCAGCAGCATAGGCAAGCAAACAAACCAGCGCGTGAGGGAAATTCTCCTTCGATGAATAGTTTAGGATCAAAGTCGCGCAGCGCGGCGCAAACCGCCCGAGTTTTGCATTCTAACGCATACAACGCTTATCGCGGTCGCCATTACCTCGCCATGGGCGAATAAGTCGTCCGTCAATTTAGCGCGCGTACAAAGTTCGATTCAGGTCGGGCAAGCTGCGCCACCATAGTAAGCGATCCGGTCGACTCCTTGTCCTACCGGCCGTAGGCGCCGAGCGGGCGCGGCGCGCCGGGCGCCTCCGGATATCTTGCCGGCTCGAACGCGTCCCCGCGACGTATTTTGGGACGCCGCAGTCCCTCGCCGACTTTCACCGTCGCAGAGACGGTCGTCCGCCGCGACGCGCCTTGTTCGAGGATGACGTATTCGCTTCGCGGCGAACGCGCGCCGGCTTGCTCCGAGGGCGCGCCTGTCGGCGCAGGCTTGGCGGCTGCGTCGCGCCGCAGTCCCTCGACCTGACCTGACAGCGCGCCGATCGCGGAATTCGTTTCCGTCTTCATCGCGTCGATGCGTTTGCCAAGAGTGTCGACGGCGTCGGCGGCCGGAGTCGCCGCCTGCATCGAAGACCTCATCGATTCCATCTCAGTGCGGAGCGCGCGGATCTCCTCTTCCATCTTCTGCGTCGCGCGTAGAAAGGCGACGCGCTCGGCGTTTTCCTGCGTCGCCATCGTGCGGACGAGGCCCGGCAAGGCGGAGACCGTCGGCCAGGCGGCCTCGGCGATCAGCCAGCCCGCGAGTGCGGCGGCCCCATAGAGCAGCGCCGCCCATAAAAGCCGAGAGCCGTGGATGAAAGCGCTTTTGAGCGCCGGCGGCTGGCGTTGCGCGACAGTCGCCTTGGAACGATCAGACACATCTGCGGAGATCGCCGCGTCCGCGGTCCCTACCTTCAGCTCCGGAACGTCAGCCGCAGGCGCCGCGGCAGGGCTAAGGTCGAGGGCGGCTAATCCCGTTTGCTCGGTCATGGCAAGGCTTCGCATGGGGGTGCAAGATTTTTGAGCCTCACGCCGATTGCTTGAGAATGGATTAACGGCCTGCGCGACTTGCGCCCCGCCACACAAAGATTTCAAACACCATGATTCGGGAAATAGAATTGATCCGCAGGGAAATCGTTCGTTCTTCGGGAATAAAAGCTTCTTCATGAAGGCTCCCGGCACTCTCGCGAATTTGAAAGCCGATCTTCCTCAGTCACGTACAGGCTCGAAGCTGGCGTCAGAAGATTAAGGCGATTTTCAAAGCGCCGAGGCGCGGCGCCTTTCCGACACAAGCGCAAGCTCGCTCTCTGAAGCATCGTTTACAATTTGATAACAGGATGCTGCTCCCCTCGTCTGCCATTGGATATTCGCCACACGAGCGAGGAGTGAGCTGATGGACGAGGCAAGCTCTTCAACTGAGACCTCCGACGAAGCGGTTACGCGCGCGCGCGAGGACAAAGCTCCGCCAGCTCGTGCGGGAGCCGAAGCCGCAGTAAAAATTTCGGCGTGCGAACACGCGACATTGGTTTCTGACTGCGAGAGTTCAGACGCAGGAAGAAAGATCGAGATCAGGATCAATCTGGGGTTCGACGACCAGATGCTGCAAAGCGTTCTGTCCTCTCTCAAAAACGCGCAAATACAACCGCAGACCGCTGAATATATCAGGCTGACCGCGCCTTATCGGGAAGAGGCTTTCGCCACGCGCAGGCAGGCCAGCGACGAAACAAACACACGCGTTTCTCCAGTCGCTCTAATGTTGATCTTCGCCGTTGGATTCGGACTGAAACTGCACTTCCACGACTTTCATTTTCCAGTATTTCCCGATCAGGCCGCCTCGTCGCTTAAGGCTCTGGTCGATAGGATCACAATGTCCGAGTCACAGGGAAATCCGGACGCTAGAAACAAGTTTTCATCCGCGGCCGGGCTGGGCCAGTTCATCAACGCGACCTGGATGGGGTTGATCAAGAAGCACCGTCCTGACCTCGCCGGCAATTTAAGCGACAAAGAGATTCTCGACTTGCGCAAGGACCCTGATCTCTCTCGAGAAATGACGGCGCGCTATGTCGAGCAAAACACGTCGATCCTGATGAAGAAGGGTCTGCCGGTCACGCCCGGATCTCTCTATCTGGCGCATTTCGCCGGACCCGGCGGCGCGGCGGCGATCCTGTCTGCGCCGGAAGCTGTCGATGCGGCGACGGTGATCGCCAGCGTCGACGGACAGCCCGGCAAAACCCGCGAAAAAATCGTCAATGGAAATCCCTTCTTGAAAGGCTTCACCGTGAAAGACCTCAAGAACTGGGCTCATCTCAAGATGCAGGGGATCAGCTTGGAGCTTGGCGCGACGCCGGAGTAGAATTTGGCGCGGCGAGATTGATCGCAACGTCGACGCCTCCTGGTCGCCGCGCCCATCCGTCGCTGTGACCGAATCGCTACCCTGACCGTTCTTCGGACGGCTCTTGATTTCAGCGCCGCTCTGCTTAATTCGCCACTGCGGCTCTTTCACGAGGACTTTGCAATGGCGGATGACAAAAATCCTATCGTTGAGAACAAACTGACCGACGAAAACCCCACCGTCCAGAAGAACAAGTATCTTTTTGGTGGCGTAGGGGCCGTTCTCGGCGGTCTGACTGGCGTCGCGATCGGCGGCCCGCTCATCGCAGTCGTCGGGGCGGGACTTGGCGGCCTGCTCGGTTACAATATGCTGAAGCGGCTGTGACGCGTTAATCGTCACGCTGCCCTAAAAACAGCAACACCAGCGCCGCGCAGCCGATGAAGCGGAACGCGGCTTGCTCGGCGTCTGGCTGGGACCGCCACATCTGGAACCATTCCCCGCCGACGGCCATGAAGCCGAACAGGTAAAGGCCGACGGCGAGCGCAAGACCCGCAATCGCGACGCCTTTTGCGGCGTTGAACCGCGCGGCCTCCGCCTTGCGCCTCAGCAACAGCCGCCACACGCCCGCCAGAATGAGCGCGCCGGCGGAAAACTCCACCGCGATGATGAAGGCGTAAAACATCCGATGCAGCGCGGGACTGGCGACGGCGCGCCACTCGAGCGCGCTGCCGGCCGGCACCTGATCCATCGACATCACATGGCTGACGAACTGGTAATTCGTGGCGTAGTCGGTCACATTGTTGATTGCGACGAGCAGAATGAGCGCGCCGAGCGCAGCGGTCAGCAAAATCTTCGAATATCTGATCAACATGGCGATCCACTCCCGGGCGTTAGCCTAGCATGACCTGAGCGATTGATCTTGCGACGCGAGGGCTTAAAACAGAGTCTGGTCTCCCGTCGGACATGCGTCCATGATCGATCTTCATTACTGGCCGACCCCCAACGGCCACAAAGTCACGATTTTTCTCGAGGAAGCGGGACTCGCTTATCGGATCAAGCCCGTCGACATCACCAAAGGGGACCAATTCAAGCCTGAGTTTCTCGCGATTTCTCCGAACAATCGCATGCCGGCCATCATCGACCGCGAGACGGCGGATGGCGGCGCTCCGGTCGCGCTCTTCGAATCGGGCGCGATCCTCGTCTACCTTGCCGAGAAGACCGGACGACTTCTTCCCGCCGAACTCCATGCGCGTGCGCGAACGCTGCAGTGGCTGTTCTGGCAGGTCGGCGGGCTTGGCCCGATGGCCGGTCAAAACCACCACTTCGCCAAATACGCGCCGGCGAAAATTCCCTACGCGATCGAACGCTACCGTAACGAAACTGCCCGCCTTTATGGCGTGATGGACGGTCATCTCGCCAAGACACCTTTTCTCGCTGGCGAATATTCGATCGCCGACATCGCTTGCTATCCCTGGATCGTTCCGCATGAGGATCAGGGCCAGGATCTGGATGACTTCCCGCATCTCAAGCGCTGGTTCGAGGCGATCCGTTCCCGGCCGGCGGTGATACGCGCCTATGCGGCGGGCGCGCCCTATGAGCGGTCGCGTCTCGATTTCACGGCGCTGGAGCGCGAAATACTTTTCGGCCAAACCCCAGAGCGCGACGGCGCGAAATAGGCTATGGCTGCGCGGCGTTTTTCTAAAGAAGGGCACGCCGCATCCATGTCGAACGACCGCCAAACCGCCGCGCGAGAGACCGCCAAGGCGCTGATCGAAGTGCAAGCGGTGCTCGTGAATGTCGATAAGCCTTTCATAACGACCGCCGGCTGGGCGTCGCCGGTCTATATCGACATGCGCAAGATCATCGCCTTTCCGCGGCTACGGCGGCGCCTCGTCGAATTCGCGACACGGACGATCGAGCGCGACATCGGCTATGAATCGCTCGACATCGTCGCAGGCGGCGAGACGGCCGGCATTCCCTTCGCGGCGTGGATCGCCGACAGCCTCATGCTGCCGATGCAATATGTGCGCAAAAAGCCCAAGGGCTTCGGCCGCAACGCCCGCATCGAAGGCGATGTGATGGAGGGCGGCCGCGCCCTGCTGGTCGAGGATTTGGCGACGGACGGCGGCTCGAAGAAGGACTTCGTGCAGGCGCTGCGCGACTCAGGCCAGCGCTGCGATCACGTCTTCGTGTTCTTCTTTTACGATATATTCGCTGGCGCGCGCGAGGAGCTGGCCGCGCTTGGCATCAGCCTACATGCGCTCGCAACCTGGCGAGACGTGCTCGCCGTGGCCCGCGAGCACAAATATTTCCCCGATGACGCGCTCAACGAAGTCGAAGCCTTCATCGCCGATCCCGTCGCCTGGTCGGCGGCGCATGGCGGCCTCGCCAAGGCGAAGGGATAGCCGGCCGAAGCGGGCGCTTTTAGCTGCAGCGGATAAATTCGCGATAGAGCCAGCCCAGCCGCTTGCCGCCGGGGCTCGCCACATAGGCCCATGGCCTGCCGTGATCGTCCTCGCCATAGCGCTGCACGATAATAGACTTCCCGTCTTCAATAGCGCCGATGACAGTCTTGCGCTGATCGTGGAGGGCGATCGAAGCGCCCATGGCGCCCGTCGCCTTGCAACGATCGCCGGCGAGCGCCGTCGCGCCCCATGCGATCGCGGCGGCGAGAGCGGCGAGCGTGAGGCCGGCGAAAGGCGCGAGTTTCTCGGACATGAAAGGCCTCCCGATTGCGTTGGAAAGACCTATAGTCAGCGTTCGAGCGTTACGAATTGCGCCAACGCACGTGGAGCCGCCATGCGCAGGGTGATGTTTTTTCTTATCGGGGCGCTTTCCGCGCCATATGCGCACGCCGGCGAACCGCCGGCAGGCTTCGCGCGCCTTGCTGACGTTGCGCCGACCATCGTTCAGGAGATGCGCTATGCCGGCGCCGATAATTTCACCGGCGCCCCGGTGCCCGGCTATGACGCGCCGCAATGCTGGCTGCGCACTGAAGCCGCCAAAGCGCTGGCCGCCGCGCAGAAGGATGCGCGCGCTCGCGGGATTTCGCTCGTCGTCTACGACTGCTACCGACCGCTGCGCGCGGTTGCGGCTTTTGTTGATTGGTCGCGCAGCGCCGACCAGCGGACGAAGACAGAACATTATCCACGCCTCGCCAAGAGCGCGCTGTTTCCCGAGGGCTATATCGCCGAACATTCCACCCATTCGACGGGAATGGCCGTCGATATCGGCGTCAAAGGCTGGAATTTCGGCACGCCGTTCGATTTTTTCGATACGCGCTCATGGACGAAAGCCAAAACCTCAAAGACGGCGCGGGCGCATCGCGACGCGCTCGTGGCGCTGATGCGCCGCCACGGCTTTGAAAATTTTCCGCGCGAATGGTGGCATTTTACTTACAAAGGCGCGGACGGGGCGCCGAGCTATGATGTCGAGATCAAGTGACCCGTTCCCCGGCGAGCTGAACTGAACCTTCATGCGTCCCTCCCTGCTCGACCCCTTCTTCGGTCGCGTCGCCGCACTGCCAGGCGTCGGGCCGAAAACCGCCAGGCTGTTCGACCGGCTGCTCGCCAAGCCGGGGACGGAAGCGCGCCTCGTCGATCTGCTTTTTCATCTTCCGTCGACCGTCATCGACCGCAGCGTGCGGCCCACGATCGCCGCCGCGCCGCTCGAGACGATGGTGGTGTTGAAGGCGCGCGTCACCGAGCATCGTCGCCCTCAGGGCCGATATTCGAAATCGCCCTATCGCGTGCTCGTCGAGGATGACACCGGCGACGTCGAACTCGTGTTCTTCCTCGCCAATCCCGACTGGATCGAACGCAGCCTGCCGCTTGGCGCGACGCGCTGGGTTTCGGGGCGCATCGAGCTTTATGACGGGCGCCGCCAGATCGTGCATCCGGACCGCGTGCTCGACGAAGCCGGATTGGAGAAGCTCCCCGCATATGAAGCCGTCTATGGCCTCACCGAGGGCTTGCAGGCGCGGTATGTCTTACGCGCGACGGAAGAGGCGCTGACGCGCCTGCCGAACCTTCCAGAATGGCAGGACGCCAGCGTTCTCGTGGCCAATAAGCTTCCCGCATTCGCCGAGGCGCTGCGCGCGGCGCACCGGCCGGCAAGCGCCGATGCGCTCTCGCCGCAGCATCCTGCCCGTCAGCGTCTCGCGCTCGATGAATTGCTCGCAAGCCAGCTCGCGCTGCGCCTCATTCGCGCAAAGATGCGCCGCCCTCCGGGTCGCGCGCACAAGGGCGACGGCCGCTACGCCCGAGCGATCGAGACCGCCCTGCCGTTTCGCTTGACGCGCGCGCAGCTGCGCACGCTTGACGAAATCCGCGCCGATCTTGCATCGGAACAGCGCATGCTGCGGCTTGTTCAGGGCGACGTTGGATCCGGCAAGACGATCGTCGCGGCGCTCGCCATCGCGAGCGTCGCCGAGACAGGCCGGCAAAGCGCCTTGATGGCCCCGACCGAGATCCTGGCGCGGCAGCACTACGATCGGCTTACGCCAACGCTCACATCGGCGGGACTGCGCGTCGCGCTGCTGACAGGCCGCGCCAAACCGAGCGAGCGGGCAGCGCTCCACGCCGCCATTGCAGCGGGGGAAGTCGACGTCGTCATCGGCACACATGCTCTCGTGCAAAGCGATCTCGCCTTTCACGACCTCGGCCTCGCCGTCGTCGACGAGCAGCATCGCTTCGGCGTCGAGCAGCGGCTGGCGCTCGGCGCCAAGGGCGACGCCGTCGACGTGCTGGTGATGACCGCGACGCCCATTCCGCGAACGCTGGCGCTGACCGCCTTCGGCGACATGGACTGCTCGGCGCTCGACGAAAAGCCACCCGGCCGCACGCCGATCTCGACGCGCGCGCTTCCGGCCGAGAGAATCGACGAAGTAATTGCAGGGCTGCGCCGCGCCTTGGCGGAGGGCGCGCGCGCCTATTGGGTCTGTCCGCTTGTTGAGGAGAATGAGGAGCTGGACCTCTCTGCGGCGCAAGAGCGGCACGCCGATCTCTCGAAGCTTTTCGGAGCGACGGTCGGCCTCGTTCACGGCCGCATGAAGGGCGGCGAGAAGGACGCGGTGATGGAAGCCTTTCAGCGCGGCGAGGTCAAAATTCTGGTGGCGACCACGGTCATCGAAGTTGGCGTCGATGTACCGGAAGCGACGATCATGGTCATCGAACACGCCGAGCGCTTCGGCCTTGCGCAGCTCCACCAGCTACGTGGACGCGTTGGTCGCGGCTCGGGAAAGTCCTCATGCCTACTTCTATATAAGGGTCCGCTGAGCGAAGCGGCGAAGGCGCGGCTGATGATCATCCGCCAGACCGAGGACGGATTTCGCATCGCCGAGGAAGATCTGCGGCTGCGCGGCGAAGGCGAAATTCTCGGCGTACGGCAAGCCGGTCTGCCGAGCTTTCGGCTCGCCGACCTTTCCGCCCACGCGCGTCTCCTCGCCGTCGCGCGCGACGACGCCGAATTGATTCTGCGGCGCGATCCCGAGCTTGCGAGCGACAGAGGCCAGGCCTTGCGCGCCCTGCTCTACCTCTTCGAACGGGACGACGCCGTGCGCCTGCTGCGCGCTGGCTGATGCGACGTCAAAAGCGCCGCGCGATCACGATCCGGTTGCTGTTGACGCCCTTCACATTATTGGCGACGCCCCAGCAGTTGCTGGTTTTCGTGAAACTTTGCTCGTTGACGAGCACGCCCAATCGCTCAAAGGGAAGATCGTCGAGCGCGCGCCAGACCAGTTGTTCGAGCGGCAGCGCCCCGCCTCTGACCTCGCCAACCTCGTAAGCCACGTGACCGCCCGACTTCACGACTCGCGCCAATTCTTGGAAAACGTCGCGAGTCATCGCGCGCCAGTCTTCCGGCGCGCGAAGCTGCGAGAGGCGGATGCTCTCGACGTCGATTCCCGCAAACCAGTTGCGCAGCCAATTGTCGCCGCGATAGTCGACGACGTCGAGAAAAGGCGGCGACGTGACGACGAGATCGACTGTCGCATCGGCGATGTGCTCCAAACGGGCGGCGTCCGCCACGACGAGTTGCGCATCGCAGGCGGTCGGCGCGTCCTCCGCCAGAAGCGCGCGCGATTTCTTGAAAATCAGCTCGGCGATGTCGCGCTGGGGCGGCGATTGCGCGCGACGCGCATTGATCTTCAGTTGCGCTTTAACAGACACAGCCTGGTTCGGCGGCATCGTATAGACGGAAAAGAACCCCGGCGAGTGACCGGTCAATCGATTGAGCGCCACCATGCGGATCCAGCTGTCCACGGCGTCGAGCAGGCCATCATTTGCGCGGATCAGCAGATAACGGCGCAGCGCGCATATCTGCCGCAGCGTCTCAGCGTGGTAAAATGCGAGAAGGTCGTCGCGTTCGACGTCGCCGCGTCCCCAGGGCGCGGCCGCGAGCCGCGCCTCGATATCGCAAAGCGCAGGAGGCCGCAGCCGCGGGCGCGTCAGCAGCAGCGACAAAGGATTGGCGTCGGAGCCGATGGGCGTCCGCCCCATCAGCGCCGCCTGCAGGATGGTCGTGCCGCGCCCCATGAACGGATCGCAGACGACGTCCCCCGGCTGCGTCAGCCGATCGATGAAAAAGGCCGGGAGCTGTGGCTTGAAACAGGCGCGATAGCTGATCTCGTGCAGCGGATGCGCGCGCCTTTGCCCGGCGGTCCAAAAGGCGTTGATGTAGTAAGGAACGCCATCAGCGACAACGGCCCGAGTCGCCGCGCCGAATTCCGCGGACCAACGCAGGTCGTGAAAAAATTCCGTTTCCGCGAGTTTTTGAACTGCGCCCATGCCTCAGTCGCGCTGACGATCGGCGAGGCTTGGCAATGACTTGATCCTCGCTCCGGCCGCGCGGCGCGCGAGCGAAAGCTCATATTGCGTCTGCAGCTCCAGCCAATCTTCGGGCTGGACGCCAAACCAGTGTCCGAGTCGCAGCGCCGTATCGGCGGTGACGCCCCGCTGGCCATTGATAATGGCGGTGACCCGATTGACCGGCACGTCGATATCACGCGCCAGATCCGACGCCGTCAGACCGAGGTCCTGCAGATGACGGGCAAGAATTTCGCCAGGATGCGACATCCCATTCTCCATCGACGCCAGTTTGGATTTTGACGGGCGCGCGCGAACGCTCTCGCGTCGCAGATGCGTCTGCCGACGAGCATTTGCTGGCGCTTCCTGCCGAACGCCGATCAAAAATCTTCTGGTGAGCTCTTCATGGTAGCGGCCCATGCTCCGCCCCCGCCGAATATTGTTTTCGTAAACCATATTATCTGGTCCGTAAACTCGGCTGAGGTGACTTAAGCGCTTTCGCCCTCGATCCAATTGGCGCGCGTCTCGGCGATGAAGTCGGCGAGGCGCCCAGCGCCGATGGCTGCGCGCAGGCCCGCCATCAGCTCCTGATAATAGGCGACATTGGCCTGCGTCAGCAGCATCATCCCGAGGATTTCCCCCGCTTTGACGAGGTGATGCAGATAGGCGCGCGAATAGTCGCGCGCGGCGGGGCAGGATGACTGCGCGTCGAGCGGCCGCGGATCGTCGGCGTGGCGCGCATTGCGCAACGTCACCCGTCCGTGGCGCGTATAGGCGAGGCCGTGGCGACCGGCGCGAGTCGGCATCACACAATCAAACATGTCGATTCCCCGCGCGACGGCCTCAACGATGTCATCCGGCGCGCCCACGCCCATCAGATAACGAGGTTTTGATTCGGGCAAATGCGGGGCGGTCGTCTCGAGCATGTCGAGCATCACTTCCTGAGGTTCGCCGACGGCCAGACCGCCGACCGCGATCCCATGGAAATCCATACCGGCGAGCGCTTGGGCGCTTTCGATCCGAAGCCGCTTCGATTCGCCGCCTTGCACAATGCCGAACACCGCCCTGCCCGGGCGTTCGCAAAACGCCTTACGTGAACGCTCGGCCCAACGCAGCGAAAGACGCATGGCGCGTTCGGCCTCGCTTTCGGAACATGGCAGGCGAACGCATTCGTCAAGCTGCATCTGAATGTCCGACCCGAGCAGATCCTGAATCTCCATCGAACGCTCGGGCGAAAGATGATGGCGCGAACCGTCGATATGCGACTGAAAGGTCACGCCGCTTTCATCGAGCTTGCGCAGCTTCGCAAGCGACATCACCTGAAAGCCGCCGGAATCCGTCAAGATCGGATAGGGCCAGCGCATGAATTCATGCAGTCCGCCCAGCCGCGCGATCCGCTCTGCGCCCGGTCGCAGCATGAGATGATAGACATTGCCGAGCAGAACGTCGGCGCCCGCGGCGCGCACGTCTTCGACGAACATCGCTTTCACCGTCGCGGCGGTGCCGACCGGCATGAAGGCGGGCGTACGGATTGTTCCGCGCGGCGTAACGATTTCGCCTTGACGCGCGAGGTCGTCGGTCGCGAGAACGGAAAAGGAAAAACCCTGCGTCACTTGTTGTCCTTCGCGCCGAGTACGGCGAGCTTCACGATGCGATAGCGACCGCTGTCGCTTTCATTGAACCACACGGAGAACTCCGACCCGACCTTTATCGTCGCCTCGCGCAAGTCGGTTCTCCAGCTCTCGCCACAACCAAAGTCGATTCGTCCGTCGCGCCGCAGGATAAATGGACGCACGCTATCGCCGTCGAGCGCAAACGCGCCGAAAAGATCCCATGTCGAAATGATTCGCGCGCCGTCGATCCGCGCGTCAATGGTCATCGGCGCCTCTCGCGGATCGTCGCGCCAGAGCGCGAGGACGCGCATGTCGCGAGGCTCGCTCATGTTTCGGAACGCTGCAGCAGACACGCGTCGCCGTAGGAATAAAAGCGATAGCCGCTTTCGATGGCATGCGCATAGGCGGCCTTCATGCGCTCGAGGCCGGCAAACGCCGCGACCAGCATGAACAGCGTCGAACGCGGGAGATGGAAATTGGTGAGCAGCATGTCGACGGCGCGAAAACGATAGCCGGGCGTAATGAAGATCCGCGTGCGCGCGGCATAAGGCGCAAGCCTTCCGGCGTCGTCCGCCGCGCTTTCCAGCACGCGCAGCGCGGTCGTGCCGACCGCGACGATGCGTCCGCCTCCCGCTCGCACATTGTTCAGCGCCTGCGCCGTTTCAGCGTCAAGCCGCGCGAACTCCTCATGCATCCTGTGCAGGTCCGTGTCCTCCGCCTTCACGGGAAGAAAGGTGCCGGCCCCCACATGTAGCGTCACCCGATGAAGACGAACGCCGCGCGCTTCGATCGCTGCGAGCAGCTGCGGCGTGAAGTGGAGGCCGGCGGTCGGCGCGGCGACGGCGCCCGCTTCGCGCGCGAAGATCGTCTGATAGTCACTTTCGTCGCGCGCGTCGGCCGAACGCTTGCCGGCGATATAGGGCGGCAGCGGCATGACGCCCGCCTGCTCTATCGCCATATCGAGAACGGGTCCGTTAAGCTCGAAAGCAAGTGTGATCTCTCCTTCGTCGCCTTTCGCTTCGACGCGAGCGTCGATCGCGCCCCCATGGCCCATGAAGCATATGCGATCGCCGATCGCGAGCTTCTTGGCCGGGCGCATCAGCGCGCGCCAGCGGGAAGCGTCCAGCCGTTCGATCAGCGTCGCTTCGACATTGGCGCTCAACGCGCCGCGACAGCGCCGACCCGACAACCGCGCGTGAATGACTCGCGAGTCGTTGACGACCAGCGCGTCTCCCGGACGAAGGTAATCCGGTAGATCCCGAACAATCCTGTCATGGAAGGATCCGTTGGCGGGAACGACGAGCAGGCGCGCGCCGTCGCGGGGATCGGCGGGCCGAAGAGCGATTCTGTCTTGCGGGAGGTTGAAGTCGAAGAGGTCGACGCGCATAAGGAGCTTGCAAAAACCATAAGCTCCGTCAGGTCAAGCGAGAACGGTCGGCGGCGCCGTTTGCGGATCAACCGGCGCCGCCGAGAGAGCTTATTGGTATGAGCCGACGCGCCGGCGACGCTCGTCGAATCGGAACTCCGGAGCGTTCCGCAGATCGTCGCGAGTCGTGTTCACAACCGCTTCGACGTCGCCATCTTCGTTCCGGGAAACGACCATTGATGACGGGTCAATCGCGATATGGCGCTCGCCAATGCCGAGGAATCCGCCGACGCTGACGATGACCGCGCGCAAATTCCTGTTATTGTCGAAGATGACGTCCTCGATCTCGCCGATGTCGTCATTCTGCAGATTGCGGACATCGCTGCCGATCAGCTGCGACATGCGCATGTCGCTAGGTCCAAGCCTATAGAAGATTACGCGGGCGGAGCCGAGCTGCTCCAGTTCGCGCATTTCAGCTGCGGATCGCGCTCTCGTCGTCTGCCGATCCATGCCCGTGCGATCCATGTTGCGATCCATGCCCGGCTGGCTGTCCTGACCGCGCATCCGCTCGCGCGCGGCGCTGCCTCGCCAGGTCGGCGCGGCGTCGTCATCACTGCCCATCTCGCGCCAGCCGCTGCGAGATGTCGTATCCTCCGCATCCTTGGCTGCTTGGCCCGGCTTCTCCGGCTGAGTGCTGCGAGACTGAGTCTGATTCTTGGTCGAGTTCGCGCCAGTGCGATCGCGTCCTGCATTCGCTGTCACGCTGGCGGAAAGCGCGATCGCCGCTACTGTAGCGATCAACAACTTGAGCGATTTCATCGGATACTCTCCACTGTTCCGCTCGCCCGTCTCGGCGAACGATACTTTGCAACCAGCGTCTGGAGAGATAGTTCCGAATCCTGCGCCCAACTCAGGTCTTTACTGCACATGCGCCCAAGGCCGGGGCGCATGCTTGACCAAAGGCTCGACCTGTCGCGTCAGTCGATCAACCCAACGTCGCCTTGACGATCTTGTCGGGATCTTTCACCGGTTCGCCGCGCTTGATCTTATCGACATTCTCCATGCCGGAGACCACTTCGCCCCAAACCGTATATTTGTTGTCGAGGAAGCGCGCATCATCGAAGCAGATGAAAAACTGCGAATTGGCGCTGTCGGGGCTTTGCGCGCGGGCCATCGAGCATGTTCCGCGCACATGCGGCGTGCTGTTAAACTCGGCCTTGAGGTCGGGATATTGCGATCCGCCGGTGCCCGTGCCGCGTGGGCAGCCCGTCTGAGCCATGAAGCCGTCAATCACGCGATGAAAGACGATGCCGTCGTAGAATCCTTCCGAGACGAGCTTCTTGATATGCGCGACATGATTGGGCGCGAGGTCTGAACGAAATTTGATGACGACTGGTCCCTTCGTCGTCTCAAGCGTCATGGTGTCGGCGGCTTCGGTCATTCTGGTTCCCTCTCCACTTGTCTGAAAGCCGGTCCTTCCGCATTGCAGCCGGGCATGGCCCGGCTGTTTGCGGAGGGGCGGCTTACGTTATGCCCAACAAGCGCGGGCATAACGCATATGAATCTCAGCTCTCGTCGCCAGCGACGCGCATCTTGATGATCTTGTCCGGATTCTCGACCATGCCGTTATTGGACTTTGAACCTTTCTTGATCTTGTCGACGACGTCCATGCCGGAGACCACCTCGCCGAAAACGGTGTATTTGCCGTTGAGCTGCGGCGCGTCTGCATAGACGATGAAGAACTGCGAATTGCCGGAATTGACGTCGCCGCCTTCGCGCGCCATTCCAACTGTGCCGCGCTTGAACGGCGTATCCGTAAACTCGGCCTTCAGATCCGTATAGCGCGAACCTTGCATTCCGGTGCCGGTTGGATCGCCAGCTTGCGCCATAAAGCCGTCGATGACGCGATGGAATACAATGCCGTCGTAAAAATGTTCCTTGGCCAACTTCTCGATGCGCTCGACGTGCTTGGGCGCGAGATCAGGCCGCAGCTTGATGGTGACGCGGCCATCCTTCGTGTCGAGATAAAGGAGATGATCGTCTGCCGCTCTAGCGGGCGCGGCGCTGAGCGCGGCGACGGCCGCGGCGGCAAGAAGCAGACGGCGGGTGAGTTTCATGAAGCCTCCCTATGTATTGCCGCGCCTTTTTATGGCGCGTTTGAGTGCGGCGACGGAGACGGCCGGCGCAAAGGCCGACACATCGCCGCCAAGCGCCGCGATCTGACGCACGAAGGTTCCGCTGACGTGGCGTAGCCTTGGCGAAGCAGGCATGAAAACCGTGTGAATGTCGGGCGCGAGCGTCCCATTCATCCCCGCCATCTGCATCTCATAGTCGAAGTCGGCGCAATCGCGCAAACCGCGGAGAATGGCGCAGGCGCCGTGCTGGCGCGCCGCCTCGACGACAAGTCCGTCAAAGCCCGCGACCGCGAAGCCGCAAGACGCGCCCAAGCCGGCGCAGGCCTCGCGAATGACCGCCGCGCGCTCGTCGAAAGAGAGCCACGGCTCCTTGCCGTGGTGCACGCCGATCGCAACGACGATCCTGTCGAAGAGCGCCCCGCCCTGCGCCATCACGTCGAGATGGCCAAAGGTCAACGGGTCGAACGTGCCGGGGTAGAGGGCCGTCCGCGCGGTCGTTACGGGGGCATCTGTCATGGCGAGGGGTATAGGAGATTTTGCGCGGTTCCGCGAGACGGCGAGCGCTTCGCCGCCACAAACTGCCGCTCGCTGGCGACGATTGCGCGGAAGTCGCGCCCTGGCGCTGCTTTTCGGACACGCCTACACTCGCGAGTTGCGAGCGGAGCGCTACAATAGAGGAGCGCTACAATAGATCAGTCGCATCCGGCATGAGTGGCCGGATCTACGAAGGAGACTCCAGCATGGGACTTTTGGATTTTCTGACCGGAAAAGGCAAACCGGGGCCCGCCCCAGACGCGCTCAAGAAAACGGCTGCGGCTACCCCTAATGAGCCCGCAGCGGCAGGGTCGTCCGCGACAGAGACCTTCTACGTCGTGAAGCCAGGCGACACGCTGTGGAAGATCGCCGAAGAGCATTACGGCGCCGGCAAGGGCGCCAAATATATGGAGATCTTCGAGGCCAATCGGCCGATGCTGACGGATCCCGACAAAATCCAACCGGGTCAACGCCTGCGCATCCCAGCCGCACAGACGGGTCCCTCGGCGGGGGGCGAGTGGAAGCCGCCAAGCGAAATCGCCAGCAAATAGGCTGACAGCTTCGCTTCTTGGCAGAGCAGATCCCCCGGACAGGCGCCATATGCGCTAGGGCCGAATTAGACCTTCGTCGCGTCGAAGGCGGGGACCGCACGCGCAAATTCCTTAAGCCACGAGACGAGATGCTGGTGGTCCTCTCGCCACGCGCCAGAGAAACGCAAATCAAGATAGCCAAGCGCACAGGCGACCGCGATATGGCCGATGTCGACCGAACCGGTCGGGGGGGCGGCGTCGAGCGCGCCGAGCGCCCGATCGATTTTGCCTTGCTGAAGCGCGATCGCCTCATCGTAGCGTAAGGCTTCCGGGCGATTGAACGTTTCGTAGCGGATCAAGAGCGCGGCGTCGTTGATCCCGTCGCCGAGCGCTTGCATCCGCAAGGCCCCGAAGCGAGCTGTCGACTCGCGGGGAATGATCCGCCCGGCGCCGGCGAGTTGATCCAGATATTCGGCGATGACGCGACTGTCATAGAGCGCTGAGCCGTCCTCCAAAATGAGGGTCGGGATTTTGCCGAGCGGGTTCTGGAGACGCAGACTGTCCGCGGGATCGGCCGCATCGGCGGCGGCGATTTCGATCCTTTCCGACAAGCCGAGCAATTCGGCGGCGATTCGGATCTTCCTGGCGTAGGGCGAAGCGGGAGAATAACGCAAGATGAGCATGGCCGCTCCTATCATCCATGCAGGAAACCGACAACGGCTCTGTAGCGCGCCCGTGAACCTTTGCGGCCTCCGCCAGATGGACTTGATAAGCGCGCATAGTGGGCCAGATGTCGAAAGATCGACATGCATGACCGCGCAGCAATTTGAGTCCTGCGAGCAGGGAGAGATTAAGATGGAACGACGCACATTCATTACGTCGCTGCTCGCCGGCCTTGGCGCGACTGTCGTCGTGTCGCAAGTGCAGGCGCTTCCTGGGCTGGCGCCGCAAGATGGGGTGACTCCCGCGCGGCCCGAGCCCGCCGTCGCCACGCCTGAAGACATGGCGAACGCAACGATCGAGAAAAGCTGGTGGCGCCGCCGTCGATACTGGCGGCGCGCTCGGCGTCGTCGTTGGCGCCGCCGCTGGTGAGCGCGACAATACGCTCCTGAGTTCGAATTACTTCCAGGGCCGGCAAAGTCGGCCTTGGAAGATCGGCTCATTCGCCTGCGAGCCACTCAATCTCGCAGCCAGCGCCTTCGCCTTGCGCCATCCGTGCAGCGAGGAAGGCAAGAAGCGTGCGCGCTTCTTCTTCGAACACGAATGGCGGATTGACGACCGCCATTCCGCAGCTGCGCAACCCCTCACCGTCTCCGCCAATGCTCAGTGAAAGCTGCAGGATGCGCCGTATGCCGCTCTCCCTCATTCTGCTTTGGAATTTTCGAACGTCCCGATCGCTCTTTGCGGGATGCCACAAGGCGTAAATTCCAGAATTCCACTTTGCATATGATTTATTGAAGGCGTCAAAAGCGGCCTCGAACTCGTCCTCGCGCTCGAAAGGCGGATCAATCAGCGCGATCCCGCGCCGCTCCTTCGGCGGAACATAAGCGCCAAGCCCCAAATAGCCGTCGATATGGATCGCCTTAATGCGCTCGTCGCGCGCGAACCGGCGACGCAGCGCGGCGAAGGCGTCGGGCCTCAGCTCGCAGAAAATCGCGCGGTCCTGCGGGCGCATCAATTTCTGCGCGATCGACGGCGAACCTGGATAGAGCGCGGGCTTTCCCTCGTGATCGCGCGGCCCGAGACAATCAATGTAGGGGGCAAGCAGCGCGCGAACTTCCGCACTCGCGCCGGAGAGATCGCCGAGACGTCCAACGCCGCCGCGCCACTCGAGCGTGCGCTCCGCCGCCTCCGCTGAAAGATCATAGGCGCCCTCTCCTGCGTGCGTATCGATCACGCGAAACGGCGTCTCCTTGCGCCTCAGATAGACCAAGAGGCGCACAAGCAGCGCATGTTTAAAGACGTCGGCGAAATTGCCGGCGTGAAACCCGTGGCGATAGTTCATATGTGCTACAGCGGCGCGGGCGCGCTGATTTCTCGAACGTGGCAACCGCGCTGCGCAACGGCGGGACAGGCGCGAAACTCGTGCAGGTCCTTGGACAGGCAGATGCGCACGCCGTCCATGACGCCCCGCCGGCACGACACCGCCATCATGCCGGGCCGCAGCCGTGGATTGGCTTCGTAGAAGGCGCGCTCGACGTCGATCGGCGTAAAGGTCTGGTCGCGGGTCGGCTTGACGAAAAGCGGCGGGATGGCCACGGCGGCGTGGGCGCGCGCCACGTCAGCGAAATAGTCGCTCGGGCTTTTGCCGCTGCAGACTCCATGCTTGCGCCACTCGTAACGCGCCAGCCGCTCGTCGGGAAACAAGCCTGCCGCTTTTTCGAGCGCGACGCGCGATGGGGAAGGCGCGCCCGGACATTCGCTCGGGACGCCGCTTTCATATTGCGGCCAGAGCCCGTGAACGACGAAGCCGAGTCCCTTTCCCGGCTCGCATTGGTCGCGCGCGCCCTCGACGCTTTCGCAGAACCCGGGCGACCAGCTGAGCGCCAGCACGTAGAAGTCGAAGTCACGCGCCGCGCCCGACCGCGAGGCCGCGCGATTGGCGCAATCCTCCCCCGTGCAGTCGCCTTCCTTCGCGATAGCGCCGAAAAATCCGCCCGACGCCACCGCGCCGACCAGCAGCGCCCATGCGGCGCAACGAACGAAAACTCTTCTCATCTCAAACGACTCTGCAAATAAGCCGCTAAGGTCCGGCGGCTCGACAATTGGGACTGAAGGCATGATTGCGGTCGAGCCCGACGACGCACCATGTCACGCCAGGTCCCGCGCCGATAAAGCCCAAGGATTCTCCGATATTGTAGACCACCTCGCGTCTCACGCCGTCGTTAAAAAGCGCCAATGCGCGACAATAGCGACGGGGAATATAGCTCAGGCCGTTGTTGCGGGCGCCGATGTCCTCGACGCCGTCAAAGGCCACAATGACCAGAGGCGAGTTCCAGAACCAGGCTTCCCTTGCAGCAAAACCCTTGACGACTTCGTTGAGAATCGTCGGATCGATGCAGTAGGGCGTCAGTCCTGAGTAAGGCAGAATTCGAAATTCCGCCGGCGGGTTTTCCTCGCGCGCAGGCTGAGCGGCCGCCGTGGCGGCGGCAAGCGTCAAAAGCGCGGTCGCGGCGGCTCGCGTCCAAACTCCGCCAGACCCCCGGTTACGGCGCCGCATCTCGCTTCTCCTAAATCCCGCTCAGTCGCTGACGATTGACGCCAAAACCGCTCCAGGCGTCAAGGCTATGCGCCCCACAATTAAGTGAAGAATTGCAACGAGGATGCCAAAGCGTTCGGGACGCGCTATAATGGCGTCCATGTCTAGGAGCGTACAGACCCTGCGCCGTGTTATGGCGCTCTTTCTTGGCGCCTTGTTGACGAGCGCGACGCCCGGCGCGTCCTTCGCGCAGGACCCCTTTACGGAATTCTTTGGCGGCATCTTCGACGGCCATCCGCAGCGTGGCTGGGGGCCTCGCGGCGAGCCAAGGGTGCGGCGGATCATGCCGCACCGCGAGAATCGCGCCCCGACATACTGGCACGGCCAGACGGATAATCCGCGACGCGCGGCGAAGCGTACGGACGGCGCCGCCCCCGACCAGGCTCAGAACACGGCCGTTACCCAGCCGACGTTCGTTGTCGCGACGATCGGCGACACTCTGGGACTGCTTCTCGCAAACGGCCTGAAAGACGGGTTTTCGGATCGCCCAGACGTCGCCATCCTTCGAAAAGGTCGGGAAAGCAGCGGTCTCGTGCGCGAAGACTTCTACGATTGGCCCAAGGCGGCGAAAGAGATCGCCGCGGACCCGAAGAAGATCAATGTCGCCGTCGTCATGCTCGGCAGCAATGACCGTCAAGCGATCCAGCAGGGCCAAGAGTCAATCGAGCCGCTGTCGCCGCGATGGCGCGAACTCTACGCAGCGCGGGTCGATGCGGTGATTGCGGCATTCAAGGAAAAGAATATTCCGGTCATTTGGGTCGGTCTGCCGGTCATGAAGAACGAGCGGCTATCCGCCGACATGGCGCAGCTCAATGAAATCTTCAAGGCGCGCGCGGCGCACGCCAATATTCCCTATGTCGATCTCTGGGACGCGATGACCGACGAACATGGGCAGTACAGCGCTTTCGGGCCGGACATCAACGGCCAGATCGTGAAGCTGCGCTCCGCGGACGGCGTGCACTTCACCGACGCCGGCGCGCGCAGCGTCGCCCATTTCGTCGAAGGCGAGATCAAGAAATATTACGACGCCTCTCGCCAGCAGGCGCCACTCGCTGGCGCGCCGGCGACGCCCCAGCCTGAGGCGGCGGGCGCGACTCCGCCCCAGCAACCCGTGGCGGCGGCCCCAGCGGACGGTCAGCCGATCGTATTCCGCTCGCCCGTCGGCGGGCCGTCTACGGCGCCGAGCTTGCCCGAACGACCTGCCGTCGGCCCGACGCAGCAACTGACGGGCGCCGGCGCGGCGACAGAGCTCGCCAGGAGAACCCCGGGCGGCAAAGCGGCGGACGCAGGCTCGCCCGCGCAGGCGCTCGCGCGACATGTTTTCGTCGAGGGCGGCGACCAGAATCCGCGCAGCAATCGCGCCGACGACTACAGCTGGCACCCGGCGGCGAACGCTCCTTCTCAGCCGCGCTGACGATTTGTGCGTTCGCGCACGGAACGCTTTTCGGTGGTTTTGCATTCTCTCTGCACGACAGAGAGAGATTGTGGAGCCGCCGTCATGTCCCGCCGTGAATTCAACGCCAGCCGCTTTCTGAAGGTCGCCGCCGTCGCCGCTTTTGCGGGACTTTCGTCTTCCGCCGTCTACGCGCAGGACAACTCCTTCATGGCGCTGTTTGAACCGTCGGCGGGCGCGCAGGAGATGACCGCGTCCTACTACGACGCGCGTGAGCAGCAAGCCTATTACGGCGGTCAGGATCAGCAGGCCAATTACGCCGCGCAGGACCCGCAGGCCTATTACGGGGATCAAGAAGACGCGCGGCTCGCGCGCGAATATCCGACCACGACGCGCGAGATCGTGCAGGACCCGACCAATGAGCGTCCCGGCACCATCACCGTCGACACCAACAACCGCTATCTCTATCTGTCGCTGCCGAACGGACAGGCCGTGCGCTACGGCGTCGGCGTCGGCCGCCAGGGCTTCACTTGGAAAGGCCGGACGCACATCGGCCGCAAGGAAGCCTGGCCGGATTGGACGCCTCCGGCGGCGATGTTGAAGCGCCGTCCCGATCTGCCGCGCCACATGACTGGCGGCGAGGACAACCCGCTGGGGGCGCGCGCGATGTATCTTTTCTCGGGCAATCGCGACACGATGTTCCGCATCCACGGCTCGAACGAGCCCTGGACGATTGGACAGGCGGTTTCGTCTGGCTGCATCCGCATGCTGAACAACGACGTGACCGATCTCTTCAGCCGCGTGAAGGTGGGCGCCACGGTCGTCGTGCTGTAAGCCGGCTCTCGGTCAAACGAAAGGCCCCGGTTTGCCGGGGCCTTTTCTTTTGCGCGCTATTCGAGCGAGCAAGTGAACACGAGATTGGTGAGCGCCGAAAAGATCAATTGGATGAAGAGCCAAACGCCGATCAGCGACCAGGCGAGCTTATATTTCCCGCGGCCATAGAAGAAGGCCCCCAAGAGCGGCACGATGAGAAGGTAAAACTGCCAGGGCGTGCTGACGAAGGTATCACAATACCACAGATTAAGCTTTTCACTGTCCATTTACTCTCACCTTGGCAGATTGGTTTCGCCCATCAGGAATTCGTCCACTGAGTGGGCGCATTGGCGTCCCTCGCGAATTGCCCAGACGACGAGCGACTGTCCGCGCCGCATGTCTCCGCAGACGAAGATCTTCTCTCGAGACGCCCGATAGGCGCGCGTGTCCGCCGCGACATTGCCGCGCGAATCGAGATCAACCCCGAGCGTTTCGAGCAGGCCTTCGCGCACCGGCGACACAAAGCCCATCGCGAGAAGCACGAGATCGGCCTTGAGCCTGAAGTCGCTCCCGGGCTCCTCCTGCATTTTGCCGTCGACGCGCACGCAACGCAGCGCCTTCACCGCGCCTTCCGCGCCTTCGAATTCGCGCGTCAGCACCGAAAATTCGCGCGACGAACCTTCATCGTGTGAGGAGGACGTGCGCAGCTTCAGCGGCCAGTCGGGCCAGGTCAGCAGCTTGTTTTCCTTCTCGGGGGGAAGCGGCATGATTTCGAGCTGGGTGACCGAAAGCGCCCCCTGGCGCACCGAGGTGCCGATGCAGTCCGAGCCGGTATCGCCGCCGCCGATGACCACGACATGTTTGCCGGTGGCGAGGATCGGCTCGTTGGTTGAGAGCGGCTCGCCAGAGACCCGGCGATTTTGCTGCGGCAGAAAATCCATCGCGAAGTGAACCCCGCGCAATTCGCGGCCGGGGATCGACAGATCGCGCGGCTGTTCGGCGCCGCCGGCGAGGACAACGGCGTCATGGCCTGCGACCAGATCGGCGGCGGACAGATCGACGCCGACATGAACGCCGCAGTGAAACACCGTCCCTTCCGCCTCCATCTGCTGAACGCGACGGTCGATGAGGTGCTTCTCCATCTTGAAGTCGGGAATGCCGTAGCGCAGCAGGCCGCCGGCCTTTGCCTGCTTCTCGTAGACATGCACGTCATGGCCGGCGCGCGCCAGCTGCTGCGCCGCCGCAAGTCCTGCCGGGCCGGAGCCGACGACGGCGATCTTCTTGCCTGTTTTGCGCTTGGGCGGCTCGGGAACCACCCAGCCCTGCTCGAAGCCACGATCGATGATCGCGCATTCGATGGTCTTGATAGTGACCGGCTGGTCTTGGAGGTTCAGCGTGCAGGACGCTTCGCAGGGCGCCGGGCAGATGCGGCCCGTGAACTCCGGGAAGTTGTTGGTGGAATGGAGATTGACGAGCGCGCGCCGCCACTCGCCATGGTACACGAGGTCATTCCAGTCGGGAATCTGATTATTGACCGGACAGCCGTTGTGGCAAAATGGAATGCCGCAATCCATGCAGCGCGAGGCCTGGCTGCGCGTGGTCTCGTCCGACAACGGAATGACGAATTCGCGATAATGGCGAATGCGGTCGGCCGCCGGTTTATATTTACGGTCATGCCGGTCGATCTCTAGAAACCCGGTCACCTTACCCATCTTATCGCGCACCTCTCGGGCCGCGCGTCGCGGCCGCAACGGCATATCTCATCGGCGCGGCAGTCTCGCGCGGAAATGCTTTCCCTAGCGCCCTGAGCTGCCGCAATCTTGGATGTTTTCTAAACGCTTTCGAGGGGTCGCCGTCAAGCCGCGAAGCTACGGCCTTATGAGCTGACCGTCGCCCAGCATGCGCTATCGAGTGCTGGGGCTCATGCCGCGCGCCGCCGGCGCGATGCGGCGAGACTGATCCTCCTTGACGAGGGTGTGCAGCAATTTCACCTGCCGCTGAGCCTTCGCCTCGTAAAGCGCTTCGTCGGCCACCGCGAGAAGCGCCTCGGCGTCCGCCCCATGTTCCGGCACCAGCGCTATGCCGACGCTGACTCCGATCGTCGCTTGAACGCCGTCGCCGAGGTCATACGGCGCTGATATGGAATTCGTCAGCCGGTGACTCAGCTCCGCCGCCTGCTCGCTCGTCAAACTCCTGGCGAGCACCACGAATTCATCGCCGCCAATCCGCGCCGCCACGTCGGTCGCGCGCAAAGACTGGCGGAGCCGCTCCGCCACCGATTTGAGCAGCCTGTCTCCGGCGGCGTGTCCGTACGTGTCGTTGACCGCTTTGAAGTTGTCGAGATCAAGAAAAAGGACGGCCAAATCGCCGCCGTGCGTCGGCGCGTCATTCAGATTCGCGTCGACGGCGGCGGCGAGTCCGACGCGGTTCGACAGGCCGGTGAGCGCATCATGCTTGGCGCGATGGTCGTTCGCGCGTTCGGCCTGCATCGTCGCAATGAGCATTTTGTTCAGGCTGTAGGCGGCCGCGATCATGGCGGCGAGATAGAACGGAATCTGAAGAAACACGAGATATAGCAACGGCTCCCCAGAGAGGGCCGCGCCCGGCAGAAACGGGCCGAGGCTCGTCAGGATCATTGCGCCGGCGAGACGCGGCGCGCCAAAATTGCGAAATCCGATGCCGCCGACCATGGCGGTCCCAGACAGACAAGCGAGCGTCGCGGACACCCAGTCGCCGCTCGCGAGGCTTATAAAAGCGCCGTAGCCGACGCCGCTGCTCCAGAAAAGCTGAAGCAGGAGATAGACATCGGTCGGCGTCTGGCGATGCGCGAGGGCGTCGCGGCGCGAGACGCTCAGTACGATCAGACGCACGACTCCGAGCACGATTTCAAAGACGAACCAAGCGACGAAAGGGAGCGTCTGTTCGCGCGCCGCAATCGCTCCCGACACGATAATCGTATTGATGACGCCGCCAAAGAAGACGGGCAGGGTTCCGAACAACCCGCCAATCAACGCCATTTGGATGTCGCGACTCGCGCCATGCCCCGGGTTCACAAGCCAGCGCATCGCGGGCCAGCGCGGCAAGCTGTAAACTCTAGAGTCCTCTCGCATCAGGCTTCCTGGCCGCCGTCAAGGAAAAACCGCCGAGTTTAAAGCAGGTTAGCCCGACTCCCTCTCTTTAACAATCACCGCCGACAAAGGCAAAGGCTAAGGCTACGTTCAAGCATGCCGCTCGTCAGTAGCCCAAATCACTCGCCCGCAGCTTTAAGCTGCTGCGGCTGCTTTTTGCGCGCGTTGAGTTCATTGAGCGCGCGCCGATACTCGACCGGCATCACCTTCCGGAACTTGCCCATGTAATTTGGCCAATCCGCCAGAATGTCGCGCGCCCGCGTCGAGCCGGTGTAGCGCAGGTGATTGGCGATCAGCTGCCGAAGCCGCTCGGCGTCAAAGCGCGTCATGTCGCTCATCACGTCGACTCGGCCATGGCCCTCCAGATCGCCGGACTGGTGATAGGTCTCGGTCATGACGGCCTCCTCGTCGCGCACCGGCTCGAGGTCGACCATCGCCAGATTGCAACGCGTCGAGAACGCGTCATCCTCGTCCAAAACATAGGCGATGCCGCCCGACATGCCGGCCGCGAAGTTGCGCCCGGTCTGTCCAAGGACCACGACGACGCCGCCTGTCATATATTCGCAGCCATGATCGCCAACGCCCTCGACGACGGCGAGCGCGCCAGAATTTCTCACGGCGAAGCGCTCGCCGGCGACGCCGCGGAAATAGCATTCGCCGGCGATGGCGCCATAGAGAACGGTGTTGCCGACAATGATCGAATTTGAGGGATCGATCTGCGCGGCGTCGCGCGAGGGATAGATGATCAGCTTGCCGCCCGAGAGCCCCTTGCCCACATAATCGTTGGCTTCGCCTTCCAGACGCAGCGTCACGCCGCGCGCGACGAACGCCCCAAAGCTCTGGCCCGCCGTGCCCGTCGCGCGAATGTCGATCGTGTCCTCGGGCAGTCCCGCATGGCCATAGATGCGCGCGACCTCGCCGGACAGCATCGCGCCCGTGGCGCGATCGACGTTGCGGATCGGCGTTTCAATGGAAACCTTCGCGCCGCGATCGAGCGCCGCGCGCGCCTCGGCGATGAGCTTGTTGTCGAGGACCTTATCCAGGCCGTGATCCTGCGTCTTGCTGTGACGGATCGCGCCGCCTTCTCCCTGCGGCTTGAAAAACAGCTTGGAGAAATCGAGACCGCGCGCCTTCCAGTGCGCAATCGCCTTCTCCTTATCGAGCATTTGCATCTGCCCAATCATTTCGTCGAAGTTGCGATACCCCATGGAGGCCATGAGTTCGCGCGCCTCTTCGGCGACGAAGAAGAAGAAGTTGATCACGTGTTCCGGCAAGCCGACGAAGCGCTTGCGCAGAACGGGGTCCTGAGTCGCCACGCCGACCGGGCACGTGTTGAGATGGCACTTGCGCATCATGATGCAGCCCGCCGCGATGAGCGGCGCCGTCGCGAAGCCGAACTCGTCGGCGCCGAGCAGCGCGCCAATCACGACGTCGCGGCCGGTGCGCAAGCCGCCGTCGACCTGCACGGCGATGCGCGAACGCAGATTGTTCAGCACGAGCGTCTGATGCGTTTCGGCGAGCCCGATTTCCCACGGCGACCCCGCGTGCTTGATCGACGTCAGCGGGGAAGCGCCGGTGCCGCCCTCGAAACCGGAGATCGTCACATGATCGGCGCGGCCCTTGGAGACGCCGGCGGCGACCGTGCCGACGCCGACTTCCGAAACGAGCTTCACCGACACGGCGGCGCGCGGATTGGCGTTCTTCAAGTCGAAGATGAGCTGCGCCAAATCCTCGATCGAATAGATGTCATGATGCGGCGGCGGCGAGATCAGGCCGACGCCGGGCGTCGAATGGCGCACCTTGGCGATGACTGCGTCGACCTTGTCGCCGGGCAGCTGGCCGCCTTCGCCGGGTTTCGCGCCCTGCGCCATCTTGATCTGGATCATGTCGGCGTTGACGAGATATTCCGTCGTCACGCCGAAGCGGCCGGACGCCACCTGCTTGATGGCGCTGCGCATCGAATCGCCGTTCGGCAGCGGCTTGAATCGATCCGCCTCCTCGCCGCCCTCGCCGGTGTTCGATCTGCCGCCGATGCGATTCATGGCGATGGCGAGCGTCGTATGCGCTTCGCGCGAGATGGAGCCAAACGACATGGCGCCCGTCGAGAAGCGCTTGACGATCTCGTTTGCGGGCTCGACCTCTTCGAGCGGAATCGGCTTCCGACCGTCCTCCTCGGCGCCTTTGACGCGGAACAGACCGCGCAGATTGAGTAGCTTCTCGTCCTGCTCATTCAGCAGTTTAGCGAAAGCGCGATATTTGTCCTGCGCATTGCCGCGCACCGCATGCTGCAGCAGCGACACGGTTTGCGGCGTCCAGCTGTGCGCTTCGCCTCTGATGCGGTAGGCGTAATCGCCGCCGACGTCGAGCGCCTCCTTGTAGACGGGCGCGTCGCTGAACGCGAGGCGGTGGCGACGCACGGTCTCGCGCGCGATTTCTTCGAGCCCGACGCCTTCGATGCGCGTCGTCGTGCCGGTGAAGAATTCGTCGATAAAGCTTTGCGCAAGACCGACGGCGTCGAAGATCTGCGCGCCGCAATACGACTGATACGTGGAGATGCCCATCTTGGACATCACCTTGAGAATACCCTTGTCGACCGCCTTGATGAAGCGCTTGACGGCGGTCGGACCGTCGACGTCGGAGGGAAACTCCTCAGCGGAGGCGATGAGCGTCTCAAAGGCGAGATAAGGGTTGATCGCCTCGGCGCCGTAGCCCGCGAGGCAGCAGAAATGATGCACCTCGCGCGCCTCGCCGGTCTCGAGGACGAGTCCGACGGAGGTGCGCAATCCCCTGCGGATCAGGTGATGATGCACCGCCGCGGTCGCGAGCAGCGCCGGGATGGGAATGCGGTCCGGACCGACCATGCGGTCCGAGAGGATAATGATGTTGTAGCGGCCGCTGACCGCCTCCTCGGCGCGTTGACATAGCCGCTTGATCGCCGCGTGCATGCCTTCGGCGCCCTTTGCGGCGTCGTAAGTCACGTCGATCGTCTTGGTGTCGAAACTATCCTCGACCGTGCCGATCCAGCGGATCTTTTCGAGATCCTCGCTCGTCAGGATCGGCTGGCGCACTTCGAGGCGCTTTGTGTTCGCCGAGCCTTCGTGGTCGAGGATGTTGGGCCGCGGCCCGATGAAGGACACAAGGCTCATGACCAGCTCTTCGCGGATCGGATCGATCGGCGGATTGGTCACCTGCGCGAAGTTCTGCTTGAAATAGGTGTAGAGCAGCTTCTCCTTGTCGGAGAGCGCCGACACGGGCGTGTCCGTGCCCATGGAGCCGATCGCCTCCTGGCCGGTGACGGCCATCGGGAAAAGCAACAGATCGAGATCTTCCTGCGTGTAGCCGAAGGCCTGCTGACGGTCGAGCATCGACACGTCCCATCGCGCAGGACGCGTTTCGACGGGCTTCAAATCCTCGAGCTGAATTTGCGTGCGCGCCAGCCACTCCTTGTAAGGATGAGAGTTTGACAGCGCCTTCTTGATCTCGTCGTCGGAAATGATGCGTCCCTGCTCCAGATCGACTAGCAGCATCTTGCCGGGCTGGAGTCGCCACTTGGTCACGATCTTCTCTTCGGGAATCGGCAACACGCCCATTTCCGAAGCCATGACGACGAGACCGTCGTCGGTGACGAGATAGCGCGCAGGCCGCAGCCCGTTGCGATCGAGCGTCGCGCCGATCTGGAGTCCGTCGGTGAAGGCCATGGCGGCGGGACCGTCCCACGGCTCCATGAGCGCCGCGTGATGCTCGTAGAAAGCCTTGCGGTCGGCGTCCATCAGCGGATTGCCGGCCCACGCCTCCGGAATCAGCATCATCACCGCATGCGCGAGCGAATAGCCGCCGCGCACAAGGAATTCGAGCGCATTGTCGAAACAGGCGGTGTCGGATTGGCCCTCATAGGAGATCGGCCACAGCTTGCTGATCCCGTCGCCAAACAGCGGCGAGGAGACTGACGCCTGGCGCGCCGCCATCCAGTTCAGATTGCCGCGCAGCGTGTTGATTTCGCCGTTATGCGCGACGAAGCGATAGGGATGCGCAAGCCGCCAGGAGGGGAAGGTGTTCGTCGCGAAGCGCTGATGCACAAGCGCCAGCGCCGAAATAAAACGCTCGTCCTTGAGATCGAGGAAATATTCGCCGAGCTGCGAGACGAGCACCATGCCCTTGTAGACGATGGTGCGCGACGAAACCGAAACGGCGTAAAACTCCCGTCCGCCGTTGCCGAGCCGGTAAATTTCGTTCGAGGCCGCTTTGCGCGCAAGATAGATGCGCCGCTCAAAGATGTCGGCGTCAGCGACGTTCGGCCCCCGCCCGATGAAGATTTGCGTGTGATGCGGCTCGACGGCCTTTACCGCCTCGCCGAGATCGCTCGAATCGACGGGCAGATCGCGCCAGCCGAGAACGACGAGCCCCTCTTCTTCGATCGACTTATCGATGATGCCGCGCGCGCATGCGCGCGTTTCTGGATCGCGCGGCAGGAAAAACTGCCCGATGGCGTAATCGCCGGCGGCGGGAAGCTCTATGCCGAGCTTCGCGCATTCCGCTTTGAAGAACTCATGGGGGATCTGAAGCAGGATGCCGCAGCCGTCGCCGAGCTTGGGATCAGCGCCGACGGCGCCCCGGTGATCGAGATTGAGCAATATCTGCAAGCCCATCTCGACGATGGCGTGCGACTTCTCGTTGCGCATGTTGGCGACGAAGCCCACCCCGCAGGAATCGTGCTCCTTGGCGGGGTCATAAAGCCCTTGCGCCTGCGGAAGAGCGGGGTCGCGGCCGAGCGGCTGCGGTCCGGCTTCAGCGAAGTGCTCGGCGGCTTTCGTCATTTCGGCGTCTCCTCGACAGGACAGCGCGCCTTTTCCTGCGCCCCTCCCGCCCGCTCATCGAACCACAAAACTGTCATAGGCGTGACCGAAATCGTCACAGCCGACTCTCGCATTCCCCGCACGCAGATTCGCAACGTCGGTTGCGAATCCCTCGTCCTCGTCGCGACAGGCGCAAGGCAAGGGAGCCCACCCGTGCGAGTCCTCTCATTTACGTTGGCCGCGGCGCGTGTCGAGCGGCGACCATAAAATGAAACGAGCTTCCAAGAGCGCGCGCCGCCTTAAGGTCAGCAAGGCTGACATATCTGCGGGCTAACTTAGTGCCAGATTTGCGTTGAAGTGACAAGCAATCGCTTGGGCTTTCGGCGCTCGCCGGTCCAACGCTCGCCGCAATGTTGTCAGAGCATCCGCGCCGCCGAGAGGGCTGGACAGGGAAGAAACAATGCGGTCATTCAAGGGGAAAGCGGTTTTGCCGTTTGCGTTGGCGCTGGCGGCAAGCGCCGCCGTTCCGCAGCACGCCTGCGCGCAGTTTTTCTTTCGGCCGTTCGCCTACAGCTACCGCCAGCAAATTCCCCCAGAAGAGCCAGGTTTCGCGTCCCGACGGGCCGTCGCCTCGATTCTTGGACGAGAGGGCTATCGACTGGTTGGGCCGCTCGGCCGTCGCGGCGAACAGATCGTCGCCACCGGCGTCAGTCGCCGGGAAGGCGACATGCGCTTCATCATCGACCCCTATGAGGGCCGCATCTTGCGCGCGGTGAGACTCGGACCTCCCCCGATGTATGACCGGGGACCGCGCTACGGCGGCGATTACGGTCCAGCTGGCGGCGACGCTTATGGTTCTCCCCCGTCGAGTGGCGGAGCTCCGTACCCGCCCCCGGGCGCCGGCGGTTCCCCGGCGGTTGGCCCTGCCGCGGATCGCGGACGCGAGCATCCCGGCGGCGCAGCTTTGGCGGATAAGGTGCCGAACAGCCAGCGCGCTCGGGCGGCTCAGAAAAGCGCCGCGTCGAAGAGTTCGCGCGCAATCGCCCCGACGACAAAGCCCGAGGCGTCCTCCCCGGCACCGATAGCAATCGCGCCTGCCGCCTCCCCTGCTCCGGCGCCGGCCGCGGCCACGTCGACCGAGCCGAAGACTGCGCCAAAGACTGAGCCGTCCGCAGCCCGGTCGCAGGAGCCCCAGTCCAACGCTAGCGCCAGGACGCCGTCCGCGTCGGGCGCTGAGACGCCGCCCGCGCCAAGCCCGGAACAGAAGAGCTCCGATTTAACGGCTACGCCTCCGGCGGCGACAGCCGATAAGACGGCTGGGGACAAGCCGGCGAATTCAGCTCCGCGAGAGCCGAAGTCTGACGAAGCCAGCGTCCCTGCGCCGGCGCAAGCGGCCCAGGGCTCGCAGCCAACCACGGAAAGCTCAGCTAAGCCGGCGCCTGCCTCTGCTGAAAAGTCGCCAGACTCTGGCGCGGCTCCTTCGGCGCAGGCCGCCGAGGAAACGCCCGCCGGCAAGCCGGCGCCGGTCTCGGCTAATCATGCGCTAAGCGCCGCGCCTCCAGCGGAGCAGACCGCCGAAACGCCCGCCGCTCCGGCGCAAAGCGCGTCAGCGCCTGCGAAGCGCGCAGCGGCCGCGCGCGCCGCAGGAGGCTCCTCGCGCCGGGCGATCGTCCCGCCGTCAGGCGCGAGCGGCGCGACTGTCGTGACCCCGACGGCGTCCACGCCGCCGGCTTCCGCCCCTACAGGTTCAGCGACGGCGAAGACGCCCGACAGCGCCGCAAAGCCAAAAGCCGGCGGATAACAAAAGAGGCGCCCAAAAGGGCGCCTCTCGCATTTTCACTTCAGAACTTTCGCCGTTACGCAGCCTTTGACTCGACGATGGTCGCGGACGGCGTCGTCACGCCGATGTCAATGCGGCGTGGCTTCTGCGCCTCCGGAATCTCGCGCACGAGATCGACGTGAAGCAAGCCGTTGACGAGGCTGGCGCCCGTGACGACCACATGGTCGGCAAGCTGGAACCTGCGCTCAAAGGCCCGCGCGGCGATGCCCTGATGCAGGACCGCGCGACCGTCGGAAGGCTGCGCCGGCTCTTTCGAGCCTTTGACCGACAGCGTGTTTTCCTTGGTCTCGACGGACAGTTCCTCGCGCGAGAAGCCCGCGACCGCGAGGGTCACGCGATAGGCGTTCTCGCCCGTGCGCTCGATATTGTAAGGCGGGTAGCTTTGGGACGTCTCGAAACCGCTGGCCTGATCAAGCAGGTTGAACAGACGGTCGAAGCCGACGGTCTGGCGGTACAGCGGAGAGAGATCGAACTGACGCATGACATATCCTCCAGTTGAGCGACATGCGGCGCGCTAGCGTTATCGCGCCGCGCCTCTTAGCGCGTCCGTTACGGCCCGCGCTGGCAACGATTTAAGAAGCGCTGCGGCGTCGTTCAAGAGGCGCCGGCGAAGCGGATAACAGCGTCTCCGTCGGCAGCGGATGGCGCTCCGGCGCGCGGAAGGGGGATTCCAGAGCAAGCACGAGCTTGACCAGATCCGCCTGGCGGGTCGCGCCGGTCTTCTGGAAAATGCTTTTCAGATAACCTTTGACAGTTCCTTCGCTCAGACCAAGCGCGCGCGCGGTGGCCGGGACGCCGCCCACTTCGGCGATGGCGAGCAGCACCGAACTCTCGCGGGCGGTGAGGCCGAACACGCCCGCGGCGACTGCTCCACTTTCGCTGGAGTTGAGCGCGAGCCTGCGCATGAACAATGCCGACAGTCCCTTGGACAGCGGCAGCACATGCATCACGCAGCAGCGCGACTCGCCGCGTTTTACCATGATCGCGAAGGCTTCCGCATCAGCGCCGCCGATCTGGGCGAGCGCATGCTCCAAAGCCTCCTTGGCGTGCGGATCGCGCACCGTCAGCGTATTGCCAAAGATCGCCAGCGCGTCGCCTTCGCCGAGCATCTCGTCCGCGCTGCGATTCCTATGGACGACGCGCATCCTGTTGTCGACGACAAGCACGGGCGACGTCAGCTCCTCGAACAGCTCGACGAGAGCCGATGTGTCAGACGCCGGCTTATGCCGCGCAATGGCCTTCGCGAGATGCGGCAGAAGCGCGTCAAGGCGCCTCTTCGCCTCGATGTCGACGGGACCTGCGGCCTCATCGCGAAAGGCGACGAATAGGCAGACGCCCGTCTCGGAGCGATGAATGACGCCGGCGATCATATCGGCCAGGCCGAAGGGCGCCATCCAGCGCTGGTAGGCGCCGCTTTGATGAAGCTCTTCCAGGGAGACGAAGTCTTCCGACGAGAACGCCCGACCGACGCCAATCTCGGCCAGGACGCGCGCCTTGACCGGATCGAGTTTGCGATGATTGCGCAGATATTCGACGATCCACGCTTTCTCGGCGCGTGTCGAATGCTTGAGCTCCAACAGCGCCGAACAACGGTCTTCGAACAGCAGCGCTGCAAAGCGCGCATCCAGCAAACGCGCAATCTCGTCGAGCGTATCGGGCCAGTGCTGCGCGTCGGCGCCCGCGGCTTTGATCGCCACGATGACGCGCGCATCCGCATCTTTCGTCAAGGTCATATCTTCACCCGGTGCGACCTCCCGCCACACCTTCGCAAAGCCGGTCTTCACGATGGCGCTTGCCGCGCAGCGAAACGTCACACTGCCCTGGAGTCCTAGAAGAACCTGTAGAAACACCAGGGCGTCAATCGATCGCAGCTTAGCGATTGTGTTGCGCAACTGCAACAAGGACAAGAATTTACGCAAACGTCGAGCGTCACCCTCCCGATCGGGGGGAAACGGAAGAAAACGTAACGGCTAAGTTGCACGAAATGAATCGGCGCGGCGGCATGGCGACTTCGGCTTCAACGACGAGAGCAAAGACGAACGCAAGGCGGAAAGGCCTGCGCGCCTTTCTTGCTGCGACGCTTTTCGTCGTTTCAGCATTGTTGCAGGCGACGATCGCGCCGCATGCGGCCCTGTCGGCGACGCAAGAGTTCTGCGTCACGAGTCACGCCGCCGCGGACGAGACGGCGCCGAGGGGCGCGCCAGCGCATGGCTGGCACGCGCACTGCGGCGCCTGCCAGATTGCCGCGGCGCCGATCCTTTCCGAAAAGCCGCCGATCGCGCGGCTCGAACAGCCGCCGACCGCCCTTGTCTTTTTCGACTCCTGGCCTTTCGAACCGCGCGAGCGACGCCGGCCCGGCGAAACGCGCTCGCGCGCGCCTCCCGCGCTCTCCTGACGAAACAAAACACGCACCGTTTCAACCGCCGTTCGCCGGCGGATCAGGAGATCTCATCCAATGTACCGTCCCGCCCTACTACGCGGCGCAAGCGCTTGCGCGTTGATCCTGGCCTCGCTTGCGACCGCCAAGGCCCAAGTCTCTCTTCCGCAAATCGTCGTCGGCGCCGCGCAGGGGACGCCAACGACGCCGCCGCTGGATAAGGCCAACGAGACGGTCGTCACACAAAAAGAAATCGTGGAGGAAAAGCCACCCGAAACGGACACCGCGAAGCTTCTCGAGCATCAGCCGGGCGTGAGCGTTCAGACAGGCGGCGGCGTTTCCGGCCTCCCGGCGATCCGTGGCCTCGCCGACGATCGCCTGAAGATTGTCGTCGGCGGCGTGCAGGCCACGTCCTCCTGCGCCAATCACATGAATTCGCCATTGAGCTACACCGATCCGAACACGATCGGCCGCGTTGAAGTCGTGACCGCGGTCTCGTCCGTCAGCAAAGGCGGCGATTCGATCGGCGGCTCTATTCTGGTCACCCCGAAATCGCCGGTCTTTGCGACGCCCGTCATCGCGCCGGGGGTCGTCGGTCCGGGCGGCGCGCCGGTGTCGCCGATCCTCGCCGCAAGTCCCTACCCGCCTGTGCCCTATCTGCCGCTGCCGGTTCCCGGGACGCTGCGATTTGGCCCGAACAACGAAGTGCTGGCGACGGGAACGGTTTCCGCGTTCTTCCGCGGCAACAACAACGGCGTCGGCGTTTCCGCGAATATCAACATGGCCAACGACCATTGGAGCCTTCTCTACAACGGGTCCTGGCAGCGGGCGACGAATTATCACGCCGGCGGCAACGGCGACAAAGTTCTCTCAACGAGCTTCATGTCCGAGAACCACGCCGTCACGCTCGGCTACCAGAACGAAGGGCATCTGTTCACCTTCCGCGGCGCCTACCAGAACATCCCCTACCAGGGCTTTCCGAACCAGCGCATGGACATGACGCGCAATCGATCCTATTCGCTGGACGCTCTCTACAAGGGCGCCTTCGAATGGGGCACGCTGGAGGCGCGCGCCTACTGGCATCAGGTCTTCCACAAGATGGGATTCCTGGAGGACAGATTCTGGCTCAATCACCCGATGATCGCGCTCGGTCGCGACTTCGGCTATTCGGTAAAAGCGGAAATTCCTTACAGCGATCAGGATCTCTTCCGCATCGGCAATGAGTTCCATGGCTATCGACTGCAGGACTACTGGCCTTCCGACCCCACCGGTTTTACGCAGGGGTTCGCCACGCCGCCCGGCAGTTTGAGCCGGCCCTTCGCGAATGTGAACATCAACGGCGGCCAGCGCAACCGGTTTGGCACGTATGCCGAGTGGGAGCGCCGCTGGACGACTCAGTGGTCCAGCCTGATTGGCGTGCGCAACGACATCGTCTGGATGGACACTGGTCCTGGTCAGAGCTACACGCCCTTTATCTTCCCCAACTCGCCCCTGATCGCACGCGCGAATAATTTGGCGGTCAATATCTTCAACGCGCAAAATCGCGCGCGCACCGACATCAATTTCGACATGACCGCTCTGGCGCGCTATGAGCCGGAACCTGGCAGCCTTTACGAGTTCGGCTATTCGCGCAAGACGCGCTCGCCCAATCTCTATGAACGCTACACCTGGCCGGTCGCCGGCCCGTTCACGGCGATGTTCAACTGGTTCGGCGACGGCAATGGGTATACCGGCAACCTCAATCTGAAGCCGGAAGTGGCGCACAATGTCGCATTCACCGGCGCTTGGCGCGACATGTCCGGCGCAAACGACTGGGAAGCGCGGATTTCGCCTTTCTACACCTATGTCGAGAATTACATCGACGGCGCCAGAACCGGCGGGACCTTCAACACGTTCCCGGTGGCGAATTCCTATATTTTCCAGATCATGCAGTTCCGCAATTTCAATGCGGAGCTCTATGGCGTCGACGGCTCGGGCAGAGTGAAGCTGCATGAATCGCCCGAATACGGCAGGCTGCAGGCGGTGGGCGTCGTCAGTTTCGTCTATGGACGAAATCTCGACATCGGCAATCCGCAGTATTGTCCGCCGGGCAATGGCTTGTGCTCCGTCGCGTCGTTCTTGATCAAGAAGGGCGACGGTCTATGGAACCTGATGCCGGCCAATGCGCGCATTGCGCTCGAGCACCAGATCGGCGGGTTGAGCATGGCCGCTGAAACGCAACTCGTCGCGCCCAAGGATCACGTGTCGGCGAACAAGGGCGAGTTCACGACCCCGGCATATGCGCTGCTCAATCTCCGCGCCGCCTATGACTGGAGCAATATGCGCATCGACCTTGGCGTCGACAATGTCACCGATGCGCTCTACTCGCTGCCGCTTGGCGGGTTCGACTTGACGAACTATTCGCGCAATGCGTTCCTCTTCGGACGCAATGCGGGTCTTGCGAGCGTGCGTCAGGTGCCCGGCATGGGTCGGAACTTTTATGCCGGGCTGACCGTGAGGTTCTGACCGGGACGCTCTATTTTGAAAGGCGGCGCGCTCTTGCGCCGCCTTTCCTTTGGACGATTATGATGCGGCGATCTCTCCTTGTGACCCTTTTGCTCTGCGCTTCGCTTGCATCGGCGCACGCCGAGATCATCGGGACGAACGCGCCGCGCGCTGTCACCGAGGAGGAGATGAAAGCCTCCCTGGGCGAGGTCGATCTCGTGGGCGCAAATGGCGCGCCGCTCGATCTGCGCGCGCTGATGGCGAACGGTCGGCCGACGCTCGTGAGCCTTTGGGCATATTGGTGTCCGAATTGTCTCGCCGAAATGAAAGGCTTCAAGGCGATCGCCGCCGCCTGCCCGGATCGCTGGAACATCGTCTTCGTCTCGGCGCGCGCAAGCGACTACGCCAAGGATCTGGCGAAGTTCAAAAGCTACGGCCTGCCCTGGAAGATCTTTCGCGTCGGCGATTCTACGAAAACCGATGTCGCGAAAGCAAAGAGCGCGCGGGCCTTCTACGGCGCCACGGCCGACGGCGGCGTGGTGACCCCGCTGCACTATCTGATCGGCGCGTCCGGACGGGTTGACGCCCTCGTTGACGGCAGAATGAACTTCGCCGAACCCCAACGTCTCGCCGCCTTCTGCGCCGATTGAAACGGCGCCGTTCGGCCTTGTCGCCAAAATGCATTATCTTGGCGCGAAGATTCGGCTCTGAAGCGCCGAGGAGATCCCATGCGAGAACTTGTCGCGTCGCCCGGCAACCCGATCCCCGAGGGCGCCGCCGTTTACATCCTGAAGACGCGGGACGGCCGGCGATTGCGCGCCGCCGCATTTCCCTGCAGCGGAAGTGCGCGCGGCACGGTGGCGCTGTTTCAGGGCCACAATGAATTCATCGAAAAATATTTCGAAACGATCGAGGAGTTGCGCAGTCGGCGCCTCGACGTGGTGGCGCTCGATTGGCGTGGCCAGGCCGGCTCGGAACGCGAGCTCGCCGACCCGCGCAAGGGCCATATCGACGACTTCTCGCAATATCAGCGCGATCTGGAGGTTTTCATCTCCCAGGTGTTGAGCGACCGGCCGCAGCCCTGGTTTGCTCTCGCCCATTCGATGGGCGCGGCCATCCTGCTGGACGCGGCGCATGCAGGAAAAACGCCGTTCCAGCGTTTCGTGCTGACCGCCCCGATGATCGATCTCGCCAATCTGCGCTTTCCGCGCGGGTCGCGCTGGCTCGCTGACACGCTCGACATGTGCGGACTGGGCGGCATGTACATTCCGGGCGGAACCGGCGCCTCCTTTATCGAGAAGCCCTTCGAAGGCAATCTGCTGACCACCGATCGGGTCCGCTTCGAACGAAACGCGGCGATTCTCAGGGTGGCGCCGCAACTCGCCATCGGCGATCCGACGATCGGCTGGGTCAATGCCGCCTTCCGTCTCATGAGGGGCTTTGAATCGCCCGACTACGCCCGAAGAATTCGCGCGACGATTCTAATGTTCGGCTGCGGGCGCGAGATGATCGTCGCCAATGCCGCCATCGAGCGTTTCGCGCAAAATCTCGACAGCGGCGTTGTCGCGATGGTCCCCGGCGCCAAGCATGAACTCATGATGGAGCGCGACGAGTTTCGCAGTCAGTTCTGGCGCGGCTTTGACGCTTTCATTCCCGGCGAAGCGCGCGTCTCCTAAGCGCCGAGCAGCTTCAACGCCTGTTCGTGCAGCGCCGGGTCGCCCGCCGCAACGATGGCGCCGCCCAGCGCCGCCGCGCCGCCGCTCCAGTTGGTGACGACGCCCCCCGCGCCCTCGATGATCGGAATCAGCGCGACGATGTCGTAAGGGTGTAAATTCGTCTCGATGACGAGGTCGACATGGCCGGCCGCAAGCGCGCAATAGGCGTAGCAGTCGCCGCCGTAGCGAGAAAGCCGCGCCGCGCGCTCAACGCGGTGAAAATGCTCGCGCAGCGCCGTGTCGATCAGCAGCGGCGATGTCGTCATCAGCGTCGCCTGCGCGATGTTTGGACAGTGGCGCGAGGCAATCTTGCGCGTCTCAAGAACGCCGCGCGCGCCCTCCGACCCGCGCGCCGGCCCGCGCCAATAGGCGGCCTCGCCGTCGCCGAAGAACCGCTCCCGGGTGAACGGCTGGCTCATCAGACCATAGCAGGGGCGCCCACGATGCGTGAGGCCGATCAGCGTGCCCCACAGCGGCAGGCCGCAGATGAAGCTCTTGGTGCCGTCGATCGGATCGAGCACCCAGACATATTCGGCGTTTTCGCGCAAATGTCCGAATTCCTCGCCATAGACCCCGTGGTCGGGGAAGGTCGCCTCGATCAGCCGCCGCATGGCGAGTTCTGCGGCACGGTCGGCTTCCGTGACGGGATCGAACGCGCCGCCATGCGCCTTGTCGTCGGCGGCGAGCGCGGTCCTGAAGAAAGGCATGATGGCTTCCGCCGAAACGTCGGCCAGGCGCTCAACGAACTTATCGAAATCAACGGCGGTCATGCCAGCTCCCGGCGGGGCGCGTCGAGCGCCCGGCTATTCGGCCGCCGCCCGCCGCTCGCCGCCCAAAATCTCACTCAAGTCTTCGTGCCGCGCCACCACCGCCATGACGTCAGCAAGGTCGCGGGCGACGGCGTCGAAGCGCTCGTTCTTCTGGAGCGTAGACTCGTCCATGTAAAGACCACGCGACACTTCGATCTGCAGGGCGTGCCAGCCCCCGACGGGCTTGCCGTAATGCTCGGTGATAAAACCGCCCGCGTAGGGCCGATTGCGCATGACGTGATAACCGCGGCCGCGCAACCGATCCTCGACGACGTCGACGAGTCCGGTGGAGGCGCTAGCGCCGTAGCGGTCGCCGATGACAAAGTCGATGCGCCGCTTGTCGCCCCGCGTCGAAAGCAAGGGGTCGCGCGCGCCGGTCGAAGGCATCGAATGGCAGTCGATCAGCACGGCGACGCCAAAACGCGCTGCGGCGCGCTCCATCAGGCCGCGCAAGGCCGCATGGTAGGGCTTGTAGAGGCTGTCGATGCGCCGCAAGCCTTCCTCGAGCGTGAGACGGCTTGCATAGATCTCGCGCGCGTCGGCGACCACGCGCGGGATCGTGCCCAGTCCGGCCGCGACGCGCAGCGAGCGCGTATTAGCGAAGGACGGCAAAGCGCCGTCGAAGAGCTTGGGGTCGAGTTCGTAGGGTTCGCGATTGAGATCGAGATAGGCGCGCGGAAAGCGCGCGCGCAGCAGAGGCGCTCCCAAGGATAAGGCCGAGGCGAAGAGATCGTCGACATAGGCGTCTTCCGAACGGCGCAGCGTCGCCGCGTCGAGCGGCGTCGCGGCGAGAAAGCGCGCAGGATAAATCCGCCCCGAATGGGGTGAGGAAAAGACCAGCGGCGAAACAAGCGCTTCCGGCTCGATGATGTCGAAGGCGCGTTCAAATTCCGGTTCGCAGCAGGGCGTCGCCGTCAAATTGGTTTCGCGCCACTCGCGCATGCCGTCATTCATTCGTTTTTCTCATTCCCACGCCGCGATGGCCTTTTCAGACGAGCGCCGGCGTGGCGGTTCAGCTCAAAAAGGACGGTGCGTCGCGCTATAGTGGGCGCTAAGTTAACGCGGCGCCACCCCGGTTTCACCTGAAATTTACGAAGCTCGGGCGATATGGCTAAAAACCCGCGAGGATGGCGATGAACGATAGACCGACCGCGAGAATTCTGCTTGCGGAAGACGACAACGACATGCGGCGCTTCCTGGTCAAGGCTTTGCAGCAGGCCGGTTTTTCCGTCACCTCATTCGACAACGGGCTTTCCGCTTACGATCAGCTTCGGGTCGAGCCCTTCGAACTGCTGCTGACCGACATCGTCATGCCCGAGATGGACGGAATCGAACTCGCCCGCCGCGCGACCGAGCTCGATCCCGACATCAAGGTGATGTTCATCACCGGTTTCGCCGCCGTGGCGCTCAACCCCGACAGTCACGCGCCGCGACAGGCGAAAATCCTCTCCAAGCCGTTCCATCTGCGGGATTTGGTCACCGAGGTGCACAGAATGCTTGCGGCATAAGTGCTTTAGATCGTGCTGCTTTTGGGCCTGATCGCGCAAATGCAGATCACACAACGCGCGCTAGCCGCAGGCTTCGCAGATCGCGGCGACATGGCGGTCGTCCGTCCCGCAACACCCGCCCAGGATGCGCAAACCGGGATATGTCTCGCGCAATCTCCGATATCTGCGGCCGAGATCGATGGGATCGCCGGAGTCGAGCGTTTCCGATTCGTCCAGCTCGGCGTGGCTTTTCGTCGAAGCGTTGGCCTTGACGCCGAGCAGCCGACTTATCCAAGGCGCGTCCGCGGAGAGCGCCTGCTCGAAATGCGTCGGATGGGCGCAGTTGATCATGTAATAGGCAGGCGCCGCGTCGGTTTCGCGATCCACCGTCTCAACCGCGTCGCGCAAGCTCCGCCCGCCGATAAGTTTGCCGTCGGTCTCCACCGTGAAGGAAATTGAGCAGGGCATGGCGAGCGCGCGGGCGGCGCGGGCGATCCCGATCGCCTCCTCGACATAATTCAGCGTGTAGGCCGCGACCATGTCGGCGGCCGTTTGGGCGAAGGAGGCGATCTGCGGCGCGTGATAGTCTTCCGCTTCCACGGCGCTCATGCGCCCTTCGGCGTAGCCGTCTCCGCGAGGACCGATCACGCCGGCGACGACGATTGGCGTTTGGGCCGTCTGCCAAGTCCGCCGGAGCTCGTCGAGAAGCGCGATCGATGCTTCATTGATGCGCTTCAACCCTGCCGCGTCATAGCCAATCTTCGCGCCCCAGTCAGGATTAGCGCGCCAGGTCGGACTGTCCAGAATCAAGCCGCGTCCGTGGCGCCGCGCGATCGCGAGGTAGCGCTCGTAATAGGCGCGGAGTCGCGCCCGGCCCTCCTCGCTGTCGAGCAGGACAAACGACGCGAAATGCGGCAACTCGACGCCCTCATGAAAGATCAGCGTCGTCTCCATGCCGCCGTCGCTGACGAAGAGACCCGGCTTCAGCTGCGGCAGATCGGCTCGGTATCCGGTCATTACCTGTATTCCTCGCCTGTGGCGCCCGGCCGCTTGGGGCCAACTTGCCCATTTGCCCGCAGTGCGTTATCAGCGCCAGCAAATTCGCTTGTTTCGAACGGCCGACCCCGCGCCGCCGCGGCGTGGGTCTTCAGTCGTTTCCATCGCAAAAAGGATGCATCGTTATGAAAAAGGACATCCACCCCGGATATCACATGATCAAGGTCGTGATGACCGACGGCACGGAATTTACGACCCGTTCCACCTGGGGTAAGGCGGGGGACACGATGCAACTCGACATCGATCCGAAGACGCACCCGGCCTGGACCGGCGGATCGACGCAACTGCTCGACCGCGGCGGACGCCTGTCGCGCTTCAACTCCCGCTTCGGAAATCTTTCTTTCGGCAAGAAATAAAGAGAAGGCGGCGGTTCGAGCCGCCGCCTTCAGTTGATTCGCCTGAAGGATCTCACTGGGCGAAAGCGGCGCGCAATCTCGCGATCTGCGCTTCGACCGGACTGGGTGTTGGCGCCGGCGCTGCGAGCGCTGGCTCGAGCGCATGGATCAGCCGGTCAAGGTGGATAATCCGCGCTTGCAGGCGCAGCGACTGCAGCGACAGCTCGCGCAGACGGAGCGGCAGGCGCTGGAAGAGGTCGGGGGCCGAGGCCAGCTCCTGCTCACGAAGCTTAACGCGATGCCGGTTGCTTGCGGCCTGATGGCGCGTCAGCTCTCCCTGATTCACCGCGCGCTGCAGCAACAGCCAGGACGCAATCTGCATCAGCCTTGTGGTCAGCCGCATGCTCTCAGCCGCATAGGCAAGAGCTTCGGTCCGCGGCAGCGTCTTCGCGTCGAGACGTCCGTCACCGTCGAGATAGAAGGCCGCCTCCTCGACGAGGCTCATTCCCTCGCGAAATAGAGCGCTAAAGCCCTCGGATCCCGCCAGTCTCTCGATGAAAGAGACCGGCTGCTTCTCCCCCACGCTGTCTTTGACACGAGCCATACGAACGTTCACGCAAATGCGACGCGTCTGCGTCTCTGAAGGCATGAACTGTAACGCAGAGCACCGAGGGGCGCGCGCTTAGCCTTTCCTTAACCTTAACGGGCAGCGGGGGCGCCGGACGCAAAAAGAGAGCCGCAAGGGCGGCTCTCAAGGCTTCTTGACAGGGAGGCATCAAGGACGAGTGGAGAAGAAGCCACTCGAAGGTCCCACTTAAGGGACGCTTTCAGGCTGCACGATAATCCTTAATTTAAGGTTAACGCGCCAAACTGCCCCTGTGCCGAGCGTTTTTGGCCGATGGAGAGGTAGTGGCGGCAAAGCCGAAAAAGGGACTGGCTCTAGGGCGAAAACTGGCGCATTTGAACAGGCCTCCGCGTGCGTCCCCGGCGCTCGCCGCGCTTGAAAAGCGTTGAACCTCCCACAACCCTCCCCCTAGGCTTTCCTTAAATGATTCGCTCCGCCTTGATGAATGTGATGACCGCCGCCGCGCTCAAAGCGGGACGTGGCCTTAAACGCGATTTCGGCGAGGTGGAGAACCTCCAAGTTTCGGTGAAAGGTCCGGGCGACTTCGTAAGCGCGGCCGACAAGCGCGCCGAGAAGACTCTGTTCGACGAGCTGTCGAAGGCGCGTCCCGGCTATGGCTTCATTCTGGAGGAAGGCGGCGTCGTCGAAGGTTCCGACAAGAGCCACCGCTGGATCATCGACCCGCTCGACGGCACCTCGAATTTCCTCCATGGCGTTCCGGTCTTCGCCATCTCTATCGGCCTGGAGCGCGAGGACCGTCTCGTCGCCGGCCTCGTCTATAATCCCGCCACCGACGACATGTTCGTCGCCGAGCTGGGCCAGGGCGCCTATTTCAACAATCGCCGCATGCGCGTCGCGGCGCGGCGGTCGCTCGGCGAGTCTATGGTGGCCTGCGGAATTCCGCCGCTGGCGCGTGTCCGTGATCATGAATCCTTCAAGCGCGAGCTTGCAGCCGGCATGGGAAAGATCGCCAATATTCGCCGCTTAGGCGCCGCCGCGCTCGATCTCGCGATGGTCGCCTGCGGGCGTTTCGACGGCTATTGGGAGCGCGGCATCAGCTCCTGGGACGTGGCGGCGGGAATCGTGCTCGTGCGTGAAGCCGGCGGCTTCGTCAGCGACTTTTCAGGCGGCGCAGACATGCTTGGGAAGGGCGAGATCTGTGCAGGCAATGAGGCGATTCACCGCCAGCTGCTCGATCTGATGAGGAAGGCGTGAACGCCCCGGCCGCATATGCGTCGCGCAATCTGCGTTCGCGCGTCGACGATGACTTGCCCTTCATTCTCGACCTTTGGGTCGCCTCCTGGCGGGCCACCTATCCCGAGATCGACTTTGAGAAGCGCCGCGACTGGCTCCTGCGCCGCATTCGAGAGTTGGAAGCGACTGGAGCGGTCACGCTCTGCCTGTTTGACGCTCAGTCGGCGCTTGCAGGCTTCGTCGTGATCAATCCGGCCGACGGCTGGCTCGATCAGATTTGCGTCGCTCCAGATCGATTCGGCGCAGGCCTCGGGGCGTCGCTGTTGTCGGCGGCGCGAAACGTCTCGCCCCGGCTTATTCGGCTGGACGTCAATGCCGACAACGCTCGCGCCATCCGTTTTTACGAGCGCGACGGATTTCTGTGCATCGGGCGCGGCGCGAACACATTGTCTGGGCGCGAAACCATTGTGATGGAATGGCGGCCGCAGGGAGCATAACAATTCTCGCCTGCCGGGTTTTCATTGGGCGTCCGCTCCTATAATATTAATCGCGCATTCGAGTTTCGGCCGAACGATCTTGCTCTCTCGTCTCAAGACGCGCGGCGCCTGACCTTTCCCAAGCTCCGATTGACTAGAAGAACGCAGCGATCCGCAGCGTTCCCGCTATTTTGAAAGGAAAAGCCATGCCGACAGGCGCCGTAAAGTGGTTCAACGCACAAAAGGGCTTCGGCTTCATTCAGCCGGACGCCGGCGGCCAGGATGTCTTCGTTCACATCAGCGCCGTCGAGCGCGCAGGCCTCGACAGCCTCGCTGAAGGCCAGAAGGTTTCCTACGAACTTGTCGTGGACAAGCGTAGCGGCAGGTCCTCCGCCGATAAGCTGCAACTGCAGGATTAGACTTCGCCGCCTTGGCGCTGCTCGCCCAAATGTGCGATGCGGATCATGTTTGTCGCTCCCGGCGTGCCGAAAGGCATGCCGGCGACGATGATGACCCGGTCGCCGGGGCCGCCGAACCCCTCGCTCTCCGAATATTCGCAGGCGCGGCCCACCATATCTTCAATGTCGACGGCGTCGCGCGTCTCAAGCGCGTGCACGCCCCAGACGAGCGCCAGACGACGGGCGGTGTCGCGCTTGGGCGTGAGCGCGAGAATCGGCGATTGCGGCCGTTCGCGCGCGATACGCAGCGCCGTCGAGCCGGATGACGTCCACGCGATGATCGCCTTAGAATGAAGCGTTTGCGCCACGTCGCGGGCGGCGACGGCGATGGCGTCGGCTGAGGTCGGATTAGGCAATTCGCCGCGCTGAGCGTTGATGATCGAGCGGTAGATCGCGTCGGTCTCCACCTCTTCCGCGATCCGGCTCATGGTGGCGACGGCTTCGTGCGGATATTGCCCCGCCGCGCTTTCGGCCGAGAGCATGACGGCGTCCGCGCCTTCAAAGACGGCGGTGGCCACGTCCGACACTTCGGCGCGCGTCGGCAAGGGCGACAGGATCATCGACTCGAGCATCTGCGTCGCGATGACGACGGGCTTGCCCAGTCGTCGCGCCGAACGGTTGATGCGTTTTTGAAGTCCAGGGACCCGCTCGAGCGGCACTTCGACGCCAAGGTCGCCGCGCGCCACCATCAGCGCGTCAGAAACCTCGATCACTTCCTCTAGCCTCGAAATCGCTTGAGGCTTCTCGATCTTCGCCATGACCATCACTCGGCCTTGCGTGATCTGCTTCACTTCAAGGACGTCTTCGGGACGTTGGACGAAAGAGATCGCAACCCAGTCGACGCGCTCTTTGAGCGCGGCGTCGAGATCGGCGCGATCCTTGTTGGTCATCGAGGTGATCGGAATTTCGGTGTCGGGCAGGCTGACGCCCTTGCGGTTCGAGAGGCGCCCCGCGACGTCGACGACGGCGTGCGCCCGCTCCGGAGACGTTTCGACGACATGCAGCCGCACGCGCCCATCGTCGATGAGGATCGAATCATTGACCTTGAGCGCCGCAAGGATCTCGGGATGCGGCAAGCGCACGCGCGTGGCGTCGCCGGGTTTGGGATCGCTGTCGAAGACGAAGACGTCGCCCTTGCGCAGATGCACGGAGCCTTCCTCGAAGGCGCCGATGCGCAGCTTCGGGCCCTGGAGATCGACGAGCACGGCGATCGCGCGCGAGATGTCGTTCTCAATTTCGCGAATAATCCGAACATAGCTGGCGAGCCCGGCATGATCCGTATGGCTCATGTTGATGCGGAAGACGTCGGCGCCGGCGCGCACGAGCCCCGCGATGACCGCTTTGTCGACCGTCGCCGGACCAAGCGTTGCGATAATTTTGACGCGCCGCGACCTTCTCATGATGAAGCCGTTCCTGAATGAGTCATTATTGCGCGGGAGCGGCGTTGGGGTCAGTGAGCTGAACCGTCCAGCTCTTCGCATCCCGTCCCGTGTCGATTTCGAAAAATCCGGTTCGATCAAAACCGCGCGCGAAACAGTCCTCTCGGCCGTCGATGCGGAATTCCCGATCACGCGTGCACATGAACGCCTTGCCCTTCCATTCGCCGCCGCGCTCGTCCATCGCGTAGATATAATAATATTGGGCGGCGAGCGGACCGCGCAGAAGCGTTTCGCAAACGCTCGGCCGAAGGTTCCACCAACCCTCCGACAACCAGTTGCGCCCGTCTGTATAAGCGATGGCGACGCTGACGCGCGCGCTCGTGTTGTTGCACAGACGAAAATCCGCTCGGGTCGGCCCGGCGGCGCAAAACGTTAGAGCGGCAACAAGAACGGCGCGTCGAATCATATCTTTAGCGAGGCCTGGAGGGGGCTGAAGATAGCTCGCTGACGCGCGCGAAAGCGGCGCAGCGGGCGGTCCTGCAAACCATGCTTGCGAGTCTTTGTCCACCCCGCGGCCTCGGAGGCTCGCCGCGTCGCCCGTCCCGCCGACGCGCCCGCCCTGCAATCCGCCGGAACAAAGCAATCGGGCTATTGTTTAGGACCCGTACGCGCTTGCGTCGTCGGGAGGCAGGAAAATGGAAAAATCTGAAGTCATCACCACGTTGAATGAGCTAGCTGAAATCAGTCGTGACGGCGAGCAGGGGTTTCTGGCCGCGGCTGAAGACGTCGAAAATCCGACGCTAAAGACTGTGTTTCGAACGGCGGCCGCGCGCTGCGCTGAAGGCGCGAAAGAACTCGAATCGAAGATCGTCAGCTTGGGCGGCGAACCTTCGAAGAGCGGCTCCATGTCCGGCGCCGTGCACCGGGCTTGGACAAATCTGAAGGCCGCCCTGACAAGCCGCTCGGAACTGGCGGTGCTGGAGGAGGTCGAGCGCGGCGAAGACGCCGCCAAGGACGCCTATCAGCAGGCCATTGCGCAGCCTTTGCCTCCGGAGATCAGATCGATGGTCCAGCGCCAGTATCAGGGCGTGAAGGAAAACCATGACCGCGTACGGAGCCTGCGCGACGCCGCGTGATGATGTTTTGGAAGGAAGTGACGCACGCGTCACTTCCTTCCATGCAGCGCCCGCGCCGCGCTGAGCGCGAAATAGGTCAGAACGCCTGAGGCGCCGGCGCGCTTAAAGGCGAGCAGACTTTCAAGCATGGCGCGTTCGCCATCGATCCAGCCGTTTTGCGCAGCCGCGGTAATCATCGCGTATTCGCCCGACACCTGATAGGCGAACGTCGGGGCCCGGTAGACGTCGACGACGCGTCGAACGATGTCGAGATACGGCATTCCGGGCTTTACCATCACCATATCGGCGCCCTGCTCAAGGTCGAGACCCACTTCGCGCAGCGCTTCGTCCGAGTTGGCGGGGTCCATCTGATAGGTCCGCTTGTCCCCTCTCAGCGTCTTGTTGGTGCCGATCGCATCGCGGAACGGCCCGTAAAACGCCGACGCATATTTCGCGGCGTAGCTCATGATCTGAACATTCTCGAAACCCTCGGCGTCGAGCGCGTTGCGGATCGCGCCGACCCGCCCATCCATCATGTCCGAGGGCGCGATGATGTCCGCGCCTGCGCGCGCTTGGGTGACCGCCTGCCGCGCCAGCACGGCGACGGTCGCGTCGTTGACAATCTCGTCGCCGACGAGAAGGCCGTCATGCCCGTGGCTCGTGTAAGGATCGAGCGCGACGTCGGTGATGATGCCGATGCCAGGGACGGCGCCTTTGATCGCCTGGCAGGCGCGGCAGACGAGATTCTCGGGATCGAGCGCCGCGCTCGCGATCTCGTCGCGCAAGTCCGGATCCGTATAGGGGAAGAGCGCAACGGCCGGCACGCCGAGCGCGGCCGCCTCGGCGACAGCTTCAACCGCCGCGTCGACCGAATAACGGAACACGCCCGGCATCGAGGACACGGGCTCGCGTCGATCCGACCCGTCGATCAAGAAGAGGGGCCAGATGAGGTCCGAGACCTCAAGCGCGTTCTCCCTGACGAGACGGCGCGCCCATTCGCTCTTCCGATTCCGACGCGGGCGCTGTAGCAGGTTCAGCCGCGCTGCTGTTTCGACGGGCTTTCGTGCATCGTTCATGGCGCCTCCGCTCCCTCTCTCTGCTCGCTGACATGCGCCCGTCCTTCGGTCATCACCGTCATCCGGTTTCGAGGCGATCGAACTTCAGGCTATAGAGGATCGACGGCCATTGCGCTTGCGCGAGGAAAAACCATTGAAAATCGGCTCGCGCAACTCTTCTCTGAGCCGCTTGGCGCGCGCTTCGGCGATCGCCGCCGGCGCTCTTCTCGCTGCGAGCGTGTCGTTCGCACAGGTCAAGCCCGCGACGCCAACGCCGCCCAGTCGAGCGCGCTCCGGACCGGCGCAACAAAAGCAAAGAACCCCCTCGCCTCCACAGGAGCCGGCGCGGCAGCCCCGCGCAACGCGACCTCCGACCGTCGTATCCCCGACGCCGAGCGCGAAGCCCGCTCCGCAAACTCCGCGGCCGGGCGGCGATGCGCTCTCGCCGCCGCAAGCGCCGCCTGCGGTCGATACAAGCCAGCCGCCGCCGACTCTTCCCCGCGCGCCGCGCGAGAAGATGCGGGCCTGCGCCGAAGAGTGGGACAGGATGAAGCGCGAGTCGAAAGAGGGTTTGCCGATGTGGCGCGATTTCGCGACGCAGTGCCTGACGCGCTAGACGCATCTAAAGGCTGGAGCGCGCCGGACGCGCCGCGCTGCGAATGCAGCGCGATGTGAGAATGCTATCGCCCGGGATGCGTCTCACTGGACGCGCGCCCCCGGGCGATGAGTGCGTGAAGCGCTGCCGCAATGACGCGAAAGATCATCGCGCATGCGAGGCGCTTCGGCTTACGCGGTCACTGGCGCAGCTGGCGGGGTTGGCGTTTTCGCCTTGCGCGGCGTGCGCTTCTTCGCGGTAGCCTTGCGCGTGCTCTTCTTGGCGCCGGCCTTTTTCACAGCGCCGCGCTTTTTCGTCGCCACCTTGCGGACGCCCTTGCGGGCCGTCTTTTTCGCAGCGGACTTTCGCGTAGCCTTGCGGGCGCCCTTCTTGGCCGCTGACTTCTTCGTCGCTGCCTTCCTCGCGGTTTTACGCGCACCTTTCTTCGCCGCAGCCTTCTTGGCCGGCTTACGCTTCATTGTAGCTCTCGCCATAATAAGTCCCCTTGATCCGAATTGCCGGAACTATGGTCCACCGACAATACGCGCAAATAGCGTAACGCGGTTAAGCAGTCGTTCAAGTGCTGCGCGCGCAGAAGTGATCAACGCAACGCATGACGAGGCATGTTGAGCGCGGTCGCGCGACAAGCAAAATGATCGCGAAGCTGCTTTGCAAACGCTTCGGCGAGACTATCGCGACAGGTTTGCGCCATGCGTTTTATTAACGACGATCCGCGCGCGGATTCGGTTGGCGACATCCGCTCTGAGAAGGCCTCCAGACGTGCGCACGCACGCTTTGGCGCAAGTCGCGCCTGCTGTTCAATTACTTGATTTGCTTTCGTATCCGCGAATAGTTGCGACGCGCGCACTCTGCCCGAGATCGTCCGTGACGCGATCTATCGGAACACGATGAAAAATCGCGGAGCGCGCCTGTAGCGGTCGGGCGACTCGACGCTGGCGGAGAGACGGAGGACGTGGAGCGGCGCCGACCGCGCGCGCCTCGAAGGCGCGCGCGAGGTCGCGCATTCGGAGAGAAAAAAAAATTGTGGTCAGCGCGGTCGGATCAAAAAAAAATGGCGCGCGACAGCTTCGCTGGGAGAAGAATCGCGCAGCGCGCGTCGTGAACTGATTCGTTTTTTCGACGATCGGGCGTGCGTCAGACGCCCAACTTGCGCTTGAGCAGCTCGTTCACCGACTGCGGATTCGCCTTGCCGCCCGTCTGCTTCATCACCTGTCCGACGAACCAGCCGAGCATCGTTGGCTTCGCCTTCGCCTGCTCCACCTTGTCGGGATTGGCGGCGATGACGGCGTCGACGGCGGCTTCGATGGCGCCCGTGTCGGTCACCTGCTTCATGCCGCGCGCTTCGACAATCTCCTTGGGGTCGCCGCCTTCCGTCCAGACGATCTCGAAAAGATCCTTGGCGAGCTTGCCGGAAATAACATTCTGCGAGATGAGGTCGATGATCGCGCCGAGAGCCTGCGCCGACACCGGCGAGCGCGTGACGTCGAGCCCCTCCTTGTTCAGACGGCCGAACAACTCGTTGATCACCCAGTTGGCCGCAAGCTTGGCGTCGCGCCCCTTCGCCGTCTCCTCGAAATAGTCGGCGGCCGCGCGCTCCATCACAAGCACGCCGGCGTCGTAAGGCGGCAGCCCGTATTGTTCGATAAAGCGCGCGCGCTTCGCGTCGGGCAGCTCCGGCAACTGCGCCCTTAGCGCGTCGACATATGGCTGGTCGAACTCGAGCGGCAGCAAATCCGGATCGGGAAAGTACCGGTAATCATGCGCTTCCTCCTTGGAGCGCATCGAGCGCGTCTCTCCCCTCCCCGGATCGAAGAGCCGCGTCTCCTGGGCGATCGCGCCGCCGTCTTCGAGAATGCCGATCTGTCGACGCGCCTCGACCTCAATCGCCTGGCCGATGAAGCGGATGGAGTTGACGTTCTTGATTTCGCAACGCGTGCCGAGCGGCGCGCCGGGACGGCGCACGGAGACGTTGACGTCGGCGCGCAGCGAACCCTGCTCCATGTTGCCGTCGCAGGAGCCGATGTAGCGCAAGATCGTCCGCAGCTTCGAAACATAGGCGCGCGCCTCTTCCGCCGAACGCAGGTCGGGCTTGGAGACGATCTCCATGAGCGCCACGCCGCTGCGGTTGAGATCGACGTGACTTTCGGTCGCCGAAAGATCATGCAGCGACTTGCCGGCGTCCTGCTCGAGATGCAGGCGCTCGATGCCCACGGTGATGCGCTCGCTCGGCGATACGTCGACGATCACGGCGCCTTCGCCGACGATCGGATGTTTGTACTGAGAGATCTGGTAACCCTGCGGCAGGTCGGGATAGAAATAGTTCTTGCGGTCGAAAACCGAACGCAGGTTGATCTTGGCCTCGAGGCCGAGACCTGTGCGGATCGCCTGTTTGACGCATTCCTCGTTGATGACCGGCAGCATGCCCGGCATGGCCGCATCGACCAGGGAGACGTGATCGTTCGGCGCGCCGCCATACTCCGCGGAAGCGCCGGAGAAGAGCTTGGCGTTGCTCGTCACCTGCGCATGTATCTCCATGCCGATCACGACTTCCCAGTCGCCGGTTGCGCCGCTGATGAGCTTGTTGGGAGCCGCCTGTGTCGTCATATCCGCCTCGCTAAACTTACGCCTTCCCTATAAACCACGCTTCGCAAGAGCGGAACGGCCGGCGCGCGGCAGAGGAAACGGGCGAGATGGCCACCGAACCGAATTCTGAGGACAGCCGCCGAAAAGGCCTCATCTCCCGCATGCGCGGCGCGCCCCGCTTTGTGAGCATTCCTGTGGGCGTCGGCCTGATCCTCGGCGGAACCATTCTTGCGCCGCTTCCCGTCTTCGGGGTGTGGATGTTTCCTTTGGGCCTTGCGATCCTCGCCCCGCACTCCCCGGGCGCTCACAGGCTGTCGCGGCGTTTTTATTGGTGGTGGCTAAAATTCCTGCGCTGGTCGATCCGCAACGGTTTCGTTCGCGTCAAGAGAAAGGACCCCAACGGCGATCAGGAAGAGCGGTCGCCGTCCGCCGATCCTTGAGAGACGTCCTTTAGCGCGCGAGCGCCCATCAGCCGCTCTTCGTACTGGATCGACCAGTCGATCAGCGTGCGCCACAGGGTCATCGCGACCTCGACCGACAGTCCCTCGCGGCGCGCGGCGCCAAGCACATGCGCCAACACTTCGTCGACGCGCTCGGGGACATTGGCGGGGATTCCCAGCGCGGGTTTGATCCTTGCGGCCCGCTCGATCTGTCGCTGGCGCTTTGCGAGCAGCGCCACAAGCTCTTCGTCCAGCTCGTCGATCAAACGACGCACGTCGGACATTTCGTCCTGCAGCGCTTGCTGCGGGCGTTCCGCAATGTCCTTTTCAGCGCTCGGCGTCGTCATCATCAGCCCTCGCGCCACCATGGCTGCGGAAGTTCGATCTTCGGCGCCGCCCGTTCGATCGCCGCGGCGAGAGAGAACAGCGTCTCTTCGTCGAATGCTTTGCCGATGAGCTGCAACCCCAGCGGCAAGCCGTTCGCCGCGAGACCGCCCGGAACGGCGACGCCGGGAAGACCGGCCATGTTCACTGTAACGGTGAACACGTCGTTGAGATACATTTCTACGGGATCGGCCGAGCCCTTCTCTCCCTGCGCGAAGGCGGTCGAAGGCGTCGCCGGCGTCAGGACGGCGTCGACGCCGGACGCGAAGGCTTCGTCAAAGTCGCGCTTGATCAGGCTGCGGACTTTCTGCGCGCGGACGTAATAAGCGTCGTAATAGCCGGCGGAGAGCACATAAGTGCCGATCATAATGCGCCGCCGCACCTCCGGACCAAAGCCGGCGGCGCGCGTCTTTTCGTACATTTCGCTGACGTCGCGGCCCTGCTCACGACACCCGTAACGCACGCCGTCGTAGCGCGCGAGATTGGAGGACGCTTCAGCCGGCGCGATAATGTAATATGTCGGCAAGGCGTAGCGCGTATGCGGCAGGGAGATTTCGACGATCTCCGCGCCCGCGTCCTTCAGCCAAGCGGCGCCTCTAGCCCATAAAGCGGCGATCTCCGCCGACATTCCATCGAGGCGATATTCCTTCGGCACGCCGATGCGGCGTCCCTTCACGGAGGCGCCGACAGCGGCTTCGTAGTCCGGCACAGGCGCGTCGACGCTGGTCGTGTCTTTCGGATCATGGCCGGCCATCGACCTGAGCATGATCGCTGCGTCGCGCACGGTGCGCGTTATCGGACCCGCCTGATCCAGCGACGACGCGAAGGCGACGATGCCCCAGCGCGAGCAGCGGCCATAGGTCGGCTTGATGCCGACAGTGCCCGTGAAAGCGGCGGGCTGGCGGATCGAGCCGCCTGTATCTGTCGCCGTGGCGCCAAGGCAAAGACGCGCGGCGACCGCCGACGACGAGCCGCCCGACGAACCGCCCGGCACGATTTTGGCGTCGGGATCCGCGGCGCGGCGCCACGGCGACACTACGGGGCCGAAGGCGCTCGTTTCGTTCGACGACCCCATCGCGAATTCGTCGAGATTGAGCTTGCCGAGCATGGCCGCGCCGTCGCGCAGCAAATTCGCCGAGACCGTCGATTCATATGTCGGCGTGAAGTCGTCGAGAATTCGACTCCCCGCCGTCGTGCGCACGCCTTTGGAGCAATAGAGATCCTTTATGCCGAGCGGCAGACCTTCAAGCGGTCGCGCGTCGCCGCGCGCAATGCGCGCGTCGCTCTCTTGCGCCTGCGCCAGCGCGAACTCCGGCGTCTCCGTGATGAAGCAGTTGAGCGCGCGCGATTTGCTGATGGCGTCGATATGCGCCTGCGCCAGTTCAACGGCGGAGAGCTGTTTGGATTTGAGCGCGTCGCGCGCCTCGGCCAATGAAAGATGCGTGGGGTCGGACATTTGTCCCTTTATATCTGAGGCCGCCGCATGCGCGGCGCCGGCGCGACAAGCGCTATTCGATCACCTTGGGCACGACGAAATAATGATCCTCCCGCAAAGGCGCGTTGGCGAGAATCTCATCGGCGATGCCGCCGTCGGTCACGACGTCGGCGCGCTTCTTCATTTGCATCGGCAAGGCGGAGGTCAACGGCTCAACGCCCTCGACATCGACCTCGCTCAACGTCTCCACGAAAGCCAGGATGGCGTTGAGTTCGCCGCGAAGGCGCTCGACCTCGCTGTCTTCGATGGCGATACGCGAGAGATGGGCGATCCGGCGGACGGTCGCGGAATCAACGGACATCTAGGGCTCCGCAAGTAAGGTCTCGACGGGCGCTATAGCGCTTGGCCTTTCGCGGCGCAATGTTGCGAAGCCAATCGTAGAGGCAAAAAGCCGAAGCGCGGAGCCAGCTGAGTTTGCGGAAATGCGGCGGCGTGTTAGCGAAATCGCGGTGACCATGCGCGCGACGACCCTTGAAGAACTGGCGGCGCTTCTGCCGCCTAAGGGCCGGCTGATGGGATTGGATCTCGGGACCAAAACCATCGGATTGGCGCTTTCGGACGTTGAGCGGCGGCTCGCGTCGCCCCTTGATACGATTGCGCGAGCGAAGTTTTCTCCAGACGCCGCCGCGTTGCTCAAACGCGCGGCCGATTTCGATATTTGCGCGCTGGTGGTCGGGCTGCCGCTCAACATGGACGGCACCGAAGGGCCGCGCGCGCAGGCGACGCGCGCCTTCATGCGAAACCTTTCAAAGCTCGCGTCCCTGCCCTTCGCCTTCTGGGACGAGCGCCTTTCGACCGCGGCGGTAACGCGCGAATTGATCGCGCAGAACGCCTCGCGCGCCAAACGGGCCGAAGTCGTCGACCGAATGGCGGCCGCCTATATCCTGCAGGGCGCGCTCGACCGATTGAAGCGTCTGTAGCGGCCACACACAGCATTACAACCTTTGATAGAATTTTGTTCTTGACACGGGATAGGCGTGATGGAAGAAAAATATAAGAAAGTCTGATGCTTACCTTATTCATAACCCGCCTCGTCGTCCGTGGAGACTGACAGCGATGCCCCGGCCAGATGCTTCTCAGAAAGATTTCAATGAACCCCGTGGAACGCCTGCGGAGACTGCCAAAACTCATGAGGAAGCGGCGTCAATCGCATCATATATCGCTGATATGTCTGACGAAATGGCGAAGCTTGCCAGTCGCTGCGACATGCCCATGCTCTGCTATTTCTTGAATCTTGCCCGCGCCGAGGCGGATATGCGGGCGCGCGAGCTTGGCGGCTATCCAATCGACCGCTCGGCCTAATTACAACTTAAAGTTGATCGCGAGGGAAACGCTGCTGGCGCCGTGACGCTGCAAGCGCCCCTCGATGTCGAGTTCGACGAGGACTCCCTGCACTTCGCGGGCCGTCAAGCCAGCGACACGGATGAGATCGTCGATCGCGATAGGCGCCGGCCCGAGCAGGGACAGGATGACCTCATGCGCGTCGCGCCGAGGCGACTCGTCGCCTCGCGGGCGCGCGTCGAGATCGGCGACGCAATCCGCTGGCGGGCTTGGCGGCGAGAACCGCTTGGGCGCAGCCCTCTCCTCAAACGCCGCGCCATCGAGGCCGGCGAAAAGATCCAGTTCGTCGATCAGCGTGTCCTGTCCTTCGAGAGAGTCGTCGTCAAAAAGATTCTTGCGCGGCGGGGTTCCCGCGTTCTCGGCAAGCACCGAAGTCACGTCCTCGGGACGCGCGCACAGCGTCGCGCCTTGCCGGATGAGATCGTTGACGCCTTCAGCGCGCGGATCGAGCGGCGAACCCGGAACGGCGAAGACCTCTCGCCCCTGCTCATTGGCGAAACGCGCCGTGATCAGCGAGCCGGAACGTCGCGCCGCCTCGACGACGATGGTCGCGCGGCTCAAGCCGGAAATGATGCGATTTCGGCGCGGAAAATCGCGGCCGCGCGGCTCCCATTCGATGGGCATTTCAGAGACGATCAGTCCCCTCTCGGCGATCTCTTCGACAAGCCGCGCATGTTCGGCGGGATACGGTCGCGCATGGCCGCCGGCGAGCACGGCGATCGTGCCGGTTTCGAGCGTGGCGCGATGCGCGACGGCGTCGATGCCGCGCGCGAGGCCGGAGACAATGACATAATTCTCAAGCGCGAGGCTGCGCGCGAGCCGTTCGGCGAAGGCGAGGCCCGCGGCTGAAGCGTTGCGCGAGCCAACAATGGCGACGCCGTCGCGCTGCGCGGTCCAGGACACGCCGCGCATCGCGATGAGCGGCGGCGCATCGGCGATTTCCCGCAGCAGCGACGGATAGTCCGGATCGCCCGTGGTGGCGAAACGAACGCCAAGCGCGCGCGCCGCCTCGATTTCGCGCAGCGCTTCCTCACGAGTGGCGATGCGGATAACCCGCCCGTGCAGGGACCGCGCCGCAAGAGACGGCAGCGCGTCCAACGCCGCGCCGGCGCCGCCGAAGCGATTGATGAGCTGTCTGAAGGTGCGCGGCCCGACATTTTCGCTGCGGATGAGCCTCAGCCAGTCGACAAGCTGCTCTTCGCTCAGTCGCCCTGGCGACGCCTCGCTCACGCCTTCTGTCCTATGCGCGTTTCGGTGCCGGCGCGCAGACGGGCGATATTCTCGCGATGTCTATAGAAGACGATTGCGGCCATCGCCGCCACGACAAAGGCTTCGGCTCGATGGCCGAGCATGAACAGGACCAATGGCGCCGTCGCGCTCGCGGTCAGCGCGCCCAGCGACGAATAACGCCACAGCGCCGCCGCCGAGAGCCAGACGGCGCAGAAAATCAGCGCCGCCGGCCAGCTGAGCCCGAAGAGCACGCCGAGAAACGTCGCAACGCCCTTACCGCCCTTAAACTGCAGCCAGACCGGCGCAATGTGGCCGATGAAAGCGGCCAAGCCGGCGATCATGCCCCCTTCGGGCGAAAGCGAGGCGCCTATGAGCACCGCCGCCGCGCCTTTCAGGGCATCGAGGAGCAGCGTCGCCGCCGCGAGGTCCTTTCGACCGGTGCGCAACACATTGGTCGCGCCGATATTGCCGGAGCCGATCGCGCGCAGATCCGTCGTGCCCGCGACGCGCGTGAGCAGTAGACCGAAGGGAATGGAGCCCAGCAAATAGCCGATCGCAAGGGCGACGATGTCGTAAATGATGGAGTTCATCCGTGAAAACGCGATACTTCTCGACAGCGAAAGGCCTGAGGATGCTAAAGGAGGCGCTATCGCGCCGCAATAAGCGTTTTCAGTCGCGGCGACCGCCTATATTTCAGGGCGGCCGTCGAGGCCTTGTGGGCGCCTTTTTTAATTGAAATCGCTCCCTCGAAGCTCCGGCGACCTGTGCGGGCGTCGCGTTTTCGAACTCGAGCCGGTAAGAAGGCCAAAATCAGGAATCGAATGACTGAGCAACGCAGGCCGCGCCCACGGGCTTTTCGGCTCGAAGGCGACCAGACGGTCACCGCCAAGGCGACGCCGTCGACAGACGATGCCGGGACGCCGTCTATCGAAGTTGTCGAAGCGGAATTTGACGCTTTCGCGCTTGAGGCCGCCCAGCTCGCGGACGGCATGACCGGGGATGAAGCGGCCGTTGAAGCGGCGCAGGCCGACGGCATGCTGCGCCGCTACGTTTTCTCATGGGGCGGAGTCTTCCTTTCCGCGGTCACCGGGATTCTGTCCCTGGCGCTGACGATGTGGATATGGGGGGTTGTCGAAGACTCCTTCCGCCACTCCGCCATTCTGGGGACGCTGGGCCTGGTCCTTGCCGGCCTCGCCGCGGTCGCGGCCATTATCTCCCTCACGCGCGAGTTTCGCGCCATCGGCCGGCAAAATCGTATCGCCAAGCTGCATGTCGCGCTGGCCGAGGCGCATGCGAGCGATGACGGTAAGGCTGCGCGCGAGCGCGTCGGCGAACTTTGCAAGCTCTATGAAGATCGTCCGGACACCGGCCGGGCGCGCGCGCTGCTCAACGACTATTTGAAGCGAATTATCGACGGACGCGATCTGATCACCCTTGCCGAGCGTAATCTCGTCGCGCCTCTGGACGAAGAAGCGCGGCGCGAAATCGCCGGCGCCGCCAAGCGCGTCTCCGTCGTCACGGCGATCAGCCCGCGCGCGCTCCTCGACGTGCTTTTTGTCGTCGGCCAGGCGATCGTGCTGATGCGAAAAATCGCCGAGATTTATGGCGGTAAGCCGGGGCTGCTCGGTTTCTTCAAGCTGGCCCGCTCGGTCGGCGCGCATCTCGCCATCACCGGCGGCGTGGCGGTCGGGGACTCTATACTTCAGCAGGCGCTCGGCCACGGCATCGCCGCACGCATTTCCGCAAAGCTCGGCGAGGGCGTATTGAATGGGCTTCTCACCGCGCGAGTCGGCCTTTCCGCCATGGCCGTCTGCCGACCGACGCCCTTCATCGCCGAGAAGCAGCCGGGCGTCAGGGACGTCGCGCCTTTCCTCTTCGGCGACAAAACCAAGAGCTGATCCGCATTGAAAGCAGCAAGCCTGAAGATCACCACCTGGAACATCAATTCCGTGCGGCTGCGCATGCCGCTCGTCGCCGAATTTCTCAAGAGCCGGGCGCCGGACGTGCTCTGCCTGCAGGAGACAAAATGTCGGGACGCCGAATTCCCGATGAAGGATCTCCATGCGCTCGGCTATGAGCATATCGCGATCAATGGCCAGAAGGGCTACCACGGCGTGGCCGTCATTTCGAAGCGGCCTTTACGTTTCGTCGAGAAGCGGGATTTCTGCGAAAAGGGCGACGCGCGCCATATCTGCGTGGAAATCGACGCCCGAAGCGGCCCGATATCGCTGCATAATTTCTATGTGCCGGCCGGCGGCGACGAGCCTGACGTCGACATCAATCCGAAGTTTCAGCACAAGCTCGATTTTCTCGATGAAATGCGCGACTGGATCGTCACCGAGGGGGTCTCGCGTGGCCGCGTGGTGCTCGTCGGAGACCTAAATGTCGCGCCGCTTGAACATGACGTCTGGAGCCATAAGGCGCTATTGAAAGTCGTGAGCCACACCCCAGTCGAGGTCGACAAACTGACCGCGTTGTTACAGGCGGGCGCTTGGGTCGACGCCATGCGGCATTTCGTGCCGGCCGAAGAAAAGCTTTATACTTGGTGGAGCTATCGCGCCGCCGATTGGGAGGCGTCGAACCGGGGGCGCCGGCTTGACCATATTCTGGTGAGCGAGGCGCTTGGCGGCGGGCTGGAACGTCTAGACGTGCTGCGCCAAGCGCGCAGCTGGACCCGCCCGTCTGACCACGTGCCGGTGACGATCGAACTATCGGACTGAGCGCAAACGGGGATCGGGAGGCGAGACGGCGGCATGATCGCGCGCGATCTGATGAACAGCGACTTTCCTTATGTGACGGCGGACGCGGATCTCGATTACGTCGCGAAACTTCTCGCCGAATGCGGACTGGGCGCCGTGCCGGTCGTCGACGACGAGCTGGCGCCCATCGGAATCGTGACGCGCAGCAATCTCGAACAGGCGCGCCCGCAACCCCTGCCCGACCTTGGCGCCATTCCGGGATTTCTGCTGCGCAACAGGCCCAAGCCGGTATTTCACTCGAATGGTCGCGTGTTGCGCGAAGTGATGACGTCGCCGGCGATATCGATTTCCGACTTCGCCAAAGTTCCCGACATCGCGCGAATTATGGAGAGCCATAGCCTCAAACGCATCCCCGTCGTTGAAGGGCACAAGATCATCGGCCTCGTGCTGCGCAAAGAAGTCATGGAGGCGATGGCTGGAGGCTTTACCGCCATGGCTTTGGAGGCGCATCGGCGTCGTCCGCTGATCGCCCTTCCGCAGCAGACCGGCGATCGCTGCGCCGTCGCGACGGCGCAGGAATTTCGCGAGCTCGTCGCGGCGCATGAGCGCCAGCTCGACCTCGAGCGCGTCGAGCGTCGACGGGTGGCGATCGAACTGCGCGAACAACGCATTCGTGATCTCGCGAGCCAGCGGCTGACGGACCCGCAATGGCGCGAGATGCTGGAGCAGGCGCGACGCAGTGCGGCGGCCGGCCTCACCGAACATTTGCTCATCCGGTTTCCGTCGCAGCTTTGCGCCGACGGCGGCCGCGCGATCAATGCGCCGGACCCCGATTGGCCGGCGACTCTGCGCGGCGAGCCAGCCGACGTCTTTCAGCGGTGGCGTAATGAACTGCACCCTCGCGGCTTTCGTATCGCCGCGCAAATCGTCGATTTCCCCGAAGGTCTGCCAGGCGACGCTGCGCTCTTCCTCATGTGGAGCGCGGCGCCAAATTGAGTGCGCGTCACCCGCCGCCGACGCCAGTGTCGGCGCGCAAAGCCGCAAGCGAAGGATAGCGCCGCGCGGCGCCATCGGTCTGCACTTCAATCGATCCGTCGGAAAACATCACATAGACGGATCCGCTGGCGATATAGCGGTCGACTTCAACCGGCGGCTTTGGCGAAGTGGTGGCAGGGACACGCGGCTGCAGTTGCGGCGCCTGCTCTTCCTTATCCGAATCCGCCGCCGTACTCGCCTGCGTCGCCGGGACCCCGTCGGCAATGCGGCCCAAAACGCCGATTGCGCGCCCCAGCGCGATCGTCACCACGCCGCCAGAGACCGCCGTGGCGCCGCCGATGAACAAGCTCCAACCGCGCTCGAGCTGAATGTAATCCCACCCGGACCACATGCCATAGGCGCCGGAAAGCGCGAGCGCGAGCCCGAGGAAAATGACGCCCAGGCCGTATCGTCTCATCGCCATCCTTCAGTGATTGTCCGGGCCGGAACCTATCACAAGCCGCGCCGACCGCCATAGGAACGCAAGTCCGGGGAAGACGCGCGAATACTTGCACGCGCGCGCAGCGCTGCGCCGCCGCGAAATTTGAAATCAATATATGCGTATGTTACTGTATATAACATCAATATGTAGTGGTTGAATTTATCTGCCATACCCGCGCCGGGGTATATTTTGTGTATTATTTTCAACTAGTTAAAAGTATTTAAAAGCTGCGGCATGGTGTCACATCGTAATTCGATCAATCAATACAAACGTCATCGTCACAGCGTCGACGCGCGCGTGCGGCGGAAGAGCGCCGGAAAACGCCGTCAGCAATCGTGGGGAGAACCGTAGATGGCAAGTTTAACTGGCGTGCGCGGGCTGCTGGCTGGCGCAGTGATTGCGGCCGCAACCTTTTTCGTCGCGCCATCAGCCGCTTTCGCGCATGGCGGCGTGATGCTCGAGCAAGACGAGTGCGTGCTGCGGATCGGTCCGAACACCATGCATTTCATCGGCTATCAGCGCTCGGGAGAAGAGGCGGAGTTTTGCGAAGACATCGCCAAAACCGGGCCGACCGTCATTGCGCTGACCGCGGTTTCGCCTGATCTGCGCGACATGGCGATCGGCATCCGCGTCGTCAAGGATGTCGGCGAAGAGAAGGAAAAGACCAACCTCGATGCGGTCACCGTCGCCTATATCGAACCGAAGGTCTATCGCAACGGCATCATGACCTTCGAACACGACTTCAAGGACGCTGGTCGTTATGCCGGAATCGTCACGGTGCGCGACGATCTTGGCAATGAATGGGTCTCGCGCTTTCCCTTCTCGGTGGGGCTCTACACCTTCTGGGGGCTGATCGAATATATCCTCTACGGCGTCGGCTTCTTCTCGCTTCTCGGCCTGATGTGGTGGATGCTGCGCGCAGGCGCAAAGAAGAAGACGCAAGCGGGCGACGCAATCGCCTAAGCAAGCGGCCCGAAGATTGCAGCATGGCTCGGTCGCCGACGAGCCATGCTTTTTTGTCGCTACAAAGCGAACATAGCTGCGCCGTTGGGATCTCGCGATATTGCCGCACGCGGCGCGCGGGTCTAGTTAAGCGCGTGCAGCTGAGGCTGACAGGCTACGCTCGTCTAACGTATTCAGGAGAGAATTATGTCCTTCACCCTGGAAGATTTGCCTTATCCCTACGACGCTCTGCAGCCTTATCTTTCCCGCGAGTCCTTCGAATATCACCACGACAAGCACCACGCGACCTATGTCGCCAACGCGAATAATCTGGTCAAAGGCACCGAATACGAAGGCAAGCCGATCGAGGAAGTGATCGTCACCGCCTACAATCGCAACACGCCAATCTTCAATAACGTCGCCCAGCATTTCAACCATCACCACTATTGGAAGTGGATGAAGCCGAACGGCGGCGGCGCCATTCCCGGCAAGGTCGAGAAGGCGATCATCGAGTCCTTTGGCTCTGTCGACAAGTTCCGCGAAGAATTCCAGAAGGAAGGCCTCGGCCAATTCGGCTCCGGCTGGGTTTGGCTCGAAGCGAAGGATGGGAAGCTCGCCATTCGCAAGACGCCGAACGCGGAAAATCCACTCATCCATGGCGCCGCGCCGATCCTCGTCGCCGACGTCTGGGAACACTCCTATTACATCGACTATCGCAATCGCCGCGCCGACTACCTGAAGGCGTTTCTCGACCATCTCGTCAATTGGGAGCATGTCGAGGAAATGTTCGACGCGGCATAGCGTCACTTCATTCCGCGCGGCGCGCCTAATTCGTGCGCCGCGCATTTTTTGAGTTGTGAAGAAGCGCCGAGGCGGCAAGCAGCAAAAGCGCCGCAAAGACGAGCAAGGCCGCCACAGCATGCGAATCTTCCCATTGCCGTCGCGCCGCCTCGAACGCCGGCGGCATCCTGGTCCAATTCTGCGTCGCAACGTTCACGGGATAGGTCCACGTCCAGAAGATCGCCTGCGTTCCAGTGAGCGTCACGAAGGACGCGAACGAGAGCACCGCAGCGATCCGGTTACGGCGAACGGCGATCGCATGCGCCAGCGTCGTCACTAATACGAGAACGACGGCGATTCCGAAATAGGCCCAGCCCGCGTAGATCTGTTGGACAGTCATGTAGTCGGCCGGCGAAAGCGCCATCTTGTTGGCGCGTTCGAAAAAATGCGCGCCCGCCGGTATCACGCATAGCGTAACGCTCGTGATCGCGGCGATCTGCAGGCCAAAAAGCATCAGCGGCTTCCTTCGCTGCGCCTATCGTCCGCTCGGCGCGGTCAATCAGCGGCGATTTTCGGCTGCGACTCGACGACTCGCTTTAGGTCCGCGAGGCCGCGATCGAATTGCGCCCCGACCGTCTTGTCGATGTTCAAGAACTTATGCATGGCCTTGCTCACAAATTCATGGTGGCCGGACATCGCCCAGGTGACTTCCGTGCTGTTCTCGCCCAGAGGCTTGAGATTGAATTGCACGTCGTTCTTGGCTTTGAACGGCTTTTGGAATTCGAGCTTGATGCCGACGCGCTCGCCCTGGCGGCTCTCGACGATCTCCATCTGACCGACCCCGACCTGCTTGTCGCCGGACCATGAATAGGTCGCGCCATAGCCCTGCGGCGTCCCTCCATATTCATCCTTCATATTCGGGTCGAGCTTGGCCCAGGGCGACCAGTCGGCCCAATTATGAAAATCGTTGATGTGGCGAAAGACGACTTCCGGCGGCGCGTCGATCACGATCGAGCGGGCGATGCGGAATTTATCGGGCAGGAAGGAGATGTAGGCGATCAGCGCGCTGACGAGAGCCAGGAAAACGAGAGCGAACATCGACATGGTGCAGGTCTCCGCAAGAGCGTGGGTCCGTCGAGCGAACGGCCCGCGGACTTGCAATTTCGTTCCGCGCTCTCCGAGCCGAGAGATGTCGCTTTCTCACGAAGCGCTCGCCCACGGCCCGCCGCCTGACGCGCTGGACGTCAGTTTAGAGCGGCGGGCGCAATGCGCAATGCATTGTGGGGTTAGATGAGGCTTCCGCAGAAAGCCTGGATCTTTCGGCAGGCGTCTTCGAGCAACGCGTTCGATGCGGCGTAGGACACCCGGAAATTAGGACCGACGCCGAACGCCGAGCCTTGCACCACGGCGACGCCCTGCGTTCCCAGGAGTTCGGTCACGAAGTCCTCGTCCGTTTCGATGACCTTCCCCTCGGGGGTCTTACGCCCGATCGCCTCGGAGCAGGAGGGAAACACGTAAAAAGCGCCCTCCGGCGTCGGGCATTTCAAATATTTGGCCTGGTTGAGCATCGAGACCACGAGGTCGCGCCGTTCCTCAAAAGCTTTACGGAACACGGCGAGATGGTCCTGCGGCCCTTCGAGGGCTTCGAGCGCCGCCCATTGCGCGATCGAACAGGCGCCCGACGTCTGCTGGCCCTGGAGCAGGTCCATGGCCTTGATCAGGGCGCTGGGCCCCGCCGCATAGCCGATGCGCCAGCCGGTCATGGCGTAGGCCTTCGAGACGCCGTTCATGGTGAGCGTGCGCTCCATGAGCGCCGGCTCGACCTGGGCCGGCGTGACGAATTTGAAGTCGCCGTAAACGAGGTGCTCATAAATGTCGTCGGTGAGGACATGCACCTGCGGATGGCGCAGCAGAACGTCCGTCACTTTCTTCATTTCATCGAATGCGTAGGCCGCGCCCGAAGGGTTCGATGGAGAGTTGAGCACGAGCCATTTGGTCTTGGGCGTGATGGCGCGCTCGAGCGCCTCAGGCTGGAGCTTGAAGCCGTCCTCCATCCGCGTATCGACGAAGACCGTCGTTCCGCCACAGATCGCCACCATCTCCGGGTAGCTCACCCAGTAAGGCGCAGGAACGATCACTTCGTCGCCGGGATTGAGCGTCGCAAGAAAAGCGTTGAACAGGATGTGCTTGCCGCCGGTGGCGACGATCGTGTCCGACGCCTTGTAGTCCAAACCGTTCTCGCGCTTGAATTTTTTTGCGACAGCCTCGCGCAGCGGCGGAATTCCAAGCACCGGCGGATAACGCGTTTCGCCGCGATCGATCGCCGCTTTCGCGGCGGCGCAGATGTGCGCGGGTGTGTCGAAATCGGGTTCGCCGACGGAGAGGCTGATCACCTCCCGGCCCTGTGCGCGCAAGTCGCGGGCTTTCTGCGTGACCGCGATTGTTGCCGAGGGCTTCACGCGCGACAGGGCGTTGGCGAGGAAGGTCATTGGAGTGTCCTGCGGAGGGGATAGTGCGCCGCACCATAATTTGCGCGGCGTAGCGTCGCAACGAGATTCACGAGGCTCGCAGGACCACATGCGTCTATTGTTGACGAAGACTTCAACCACGCGCGGAGCACGGGCGCGAGCCGCTCTACCGCGCCATCGCGCCGCCGCCATCGTCAGCCATCGTCAGCCATGCTGAGTGTCGGGGTTTTCTGAGGAAAAACAATCAACTTTTACAAAAAAGCCCGAATCGGCGACTAAGCTTTGGCTCAACTTGATCGAATCAATATTGCCAAGTGTTAACCCCGTCTCACGCACTTCTTAAAAATTTATAAAATTTCCGAAGAATGATGCAACCTTTTCACCCCATCCTCGTTTCTGTCTTGAGAACGCGGCGACGCGAGTCAATCGCGCGCGGGCCTTGGGGAGAGGTCAAGCGTTACACAAGGGCGAATGCGAGAGGATTAGGGAAAATGTCGCTCGTTGACAAATTTGAAGATCAGATGGAGCCAGCCTTCACGCGCAGCTTTGATAGGGACTCTGCGCGTCGCCAGTTTCGAGTTTCGCTCCTGCTGGTCGCCGCCATGGCGATGGCCGCTTTCGTTCTCGGCTTCGCCCTACCGATTGGCTCGCCTGCCCAGAAGGCCACCCCCGTTGCGTCAGACGGCGGCGTTTTCGCCGGGCGACTGGTGACGATCGACCGCTGAATCATCTGAAAATTTCGATCGCGGAAAACACGGCGCGCGTCTCTCGACGCGCGCAATCTTTTTGGCGATGTTCAACGAACAAACCGGCTGCCTTTCAAGCGGCCGGTTTCTGCTTGTGCGTCGACGAGTTCAACGAGCCCCCCGCAACTACTTCTTATCCATGTGATGGTGCTCGTGATGCGCCGCCCCGCCTTCTTTGGGCCCGGCGGCGTCCTGGCCATGCGCCTTCTGCCAACGCTCCATGGCTTCCGCGTCATGCGCATGGGCCGCGTCCGGCGCATCGATCGCTGCGTCGATCACCACTTCGCCGGCCTTTTCGAAGACGAGCGTCATCTCCAGGCCCCAGCCCACCTCAAGATGCTTCTTGATGTCCATAAGCGTCACATAGACGCCGCCAGGCGCGAGCGTAACTTTCGACTTGGGCGGCAGGACGATCGGCGTGATCAGATCCAGCTTCTTCGCGTCGCCGTGGATCTCGGCGTTCCCGAATTTTTCCGACTTAACCGCGATCAGCTTGTCGGGCGTCGCGCCGCTATTGTGCAGCATTGCGTAGAACTGCGCCTTGTTGTCGCCGTCAACGGGGGCGCGAAGCCAAGGATGCTCCACTTTCAGACTGCCGACGTCGTATTCATGCGCAGCCGCGGAACCGCGTCCGGCGAAGAGCCCGAGCGCCGTCCCGGTGAGCAAAGTCCCGCCGGTCAGCAAAAATTCACGCCGCTTTAGCATCTCGCTTCTCCCTTTTTGCCCGGACTTTTCTCTCGCCGGACTGCTTGGCATCATGACCAAGGACGCGCCGCTCCGATAGCCTCGCGCTCCGTTCGCGCTTGCGACAATATGGCGCGCGCTAATGCGAGTGCAGGCTGATCTCGATCAAGGGCTCCCGGGCGAGTTCGGCGGCGAGGCCGGACAATTTCTGAGTATTCCCGTCGTCGGGCGCGAATGTGCGGAAACGCGCCCGAATGTAGCCGGAACGATCCACCAGGAAATGCGCCTCTTCGATTTCCTCGGACGGCGTTTCATTGGGGTAGCGATTGATCACCGAATAGGCGGTCTCAACCGCCTTTGGATGAACGACCTCTCGACCTTTCGCCTCCTGCGGGCACGCCGCGTCATAGATCGTCACCTGGTTTACGCCAGCGGCCTTGGCGGCGGCATGCGCGATCTTGACGCTTGCCGCGCGCGCCGTGGGATCGCCGTTTGACGCCCCGCAGCGCGCAAAGGAGACCAGCGTTGGAACGCCGCGCAACTTGAAGAGAGACGTTGCATTCTCCTCGGGATCGATCAGCGCGAAATCCGGCGCGATCAGCCATTGAATCATCGGCTGAGCGCTCATGAAGCGGGCGCGGTTTGAATAGGACATCATCAGCAGGAAGTTGATCACGTCCCAGCGGTCATCGACGTCGAGCTGGTCGCCGAAGGCCGGCATGACGCCGCTTTGACCGCCATGAGTCAGCCAGTGGAAAATGTCGCCGATCGTATGAGTGCCGACATGCGGAGCCGTCAAATCGGCGGGTTGCACGGGAAGGCCTTGCTGGTTCTTGAGGTCTTTGGCGAGGGGACCATTGCCTTCGCCCTGCCCGCCGTGGCAACCGACGCAGTTCTCCTGGAAATGCGCTAGCCCGCGCGCCACCGATTCCGCAGTGTAGTCCTGCGTCGGATCGTCGTACGTGTCGGTGTAGGCTTCTGTCGCAAATGACACGGCGAGCGAGATCGCCGCCGCGGCGGAGATGGCTGGCGTCGCATAGAGACGATACTGGCGAGTCGATGGCGTCCACCAGATCAGCGCCGCCACGATCGCGAGTGCGACGGCGGCAATGCCCCACCACCAGATCGGGCTGAACATTGCTGGGTTCTGCCCCCACGTCGCGATGTAGGACAGGCGAAATGGCAATGGCCAATAGAGACTGGTTTCATGCGAGGCTGGCGTGATGACCGCGATGTAGCCGGCGATTGAAAGCAGAGCGAGCGCAAAGATCGACTCGCCCGCGCCGACCTTGCTGTACCAGCCGACGTTGAATTCGCCTTCAGGCCGGCGCGTGATGTATCGCGCGAGCGCCAGCGCAGCGAGCAAGACGGCGCACAGCAGAACGAGCTTCAGCGTGAGCATCCGACCATAGGGCGTCGCCAGCAGATTGGGGATGCTTCCGACGTTCTCCCAGGCGATCGCAAATCCCGAGACGGCGACGATCGCCATGGCGACCTTTGCGATGAACGACCAGCGTTCGGCGAGCTGCGCCGCCAGTTCCGGCGGTTTGCCGCGCGCCGTGAACATCCACCAGACGAGGCCGAGCAAGCCGCCAAGCCAAGTGAGGCCGGCGGCCGTGTGGAGAAGGAAACTCACCTGTGTCCACCGCGGCAGGCCGTCGTCGATGGCGTGGCCGGTCACTGAAACAACGGCGATAAGGACGACGCCGACCCACAGCGTCACCTGATCGAGCGAATCTGAAGCGACGAAGAGGCGCGCCGCCGCGAGCGCCGCAAAGAGGAAAGCGATCAGTTGCGTCCAGATCCAGGCGTTTCCGACGCTCGTGTTGACGGTGAACTCCCAAAGCGTGTCGAATTCGATTGGACGATCGGCGGGAAAAATCGCGCGCGCGGTGACATACAGCAGCGCGAAGCCCAAAACGGCGCGCGCCAGCGCCAGCGCCGCGACGGCAGGCTTGAAGCGCTTTCCGTCCTCACCGATGAGACGCGGCAGGAGCAGGAGCCCGACCGCGAGGGCCGAGGGCGCGCTCAGAAGGAAGCGGATCGCCGCAAGAGAGAGATACATTTTTGTTTCGCCCGATGTTCTCTGGCGCTCATCTCTTCAGCTCGCACGAGAAGCGAGAAACGAGCAGCGTGTCGCGCAAGCGTAGCCGCGAGCCTGTCACTCGCCCCAGGGCGCTTACTTCGCGTCCACGGTGAATTCGTAATTTCCCTCGACGATGTGACCGTCGGTGGAGAGCACGCGGTAACGCACGATGTATTTGCCGGGCGCGAGTTCGGGCGCACTGGCCGACAATTCGCGCGGCTTGTCGGGAACAGCGCTATTGCCTTGGCCGAGCACCTTACCGTCGGGCGTTTCTATGGTGATCTTCGAGTAAGGCGGTTCGACTCCGCCGCCAAACCGCAACTTGATGGTCTTTGGCGGCGCCGCGACATGCTCCTTTGAAGAAGGGGTGGCGTCGACAAGGAAAGAATGCGCGAGCGCCGAGGTCGTCCCAAAGGCGGCGACTATGACGATGGCGAAAGCCCCGGCGGCGCCCGAGAAGCCGAACCCGCCCTGACGGCGCGCGCGCGCCGGCGAAGTTCTGTCAGCGTTAGTCATAGCGTCCTCCCAGAGGCCTGAGCCCCGCTTTGTTTTGAGATATTTACGCCTGTCGCCGCGATCAAGACGCAGTGGCGTCGGCGGCATCCTTCTTCTTGCCGGAGGGATGCGTGTGCTTCCAATACACGAAAACGATGCCTGCGATGAGCACGGTCCCAGCAATCTGCGGCACCCAGGCCCACAGGGTTTCGCCGACCGTGAATTTGAATTCGGACGTCTCCTGCGTGCCGTCGGGGCGGGTCAGAGTGACGAGCCCGATATAATGGCCATTGTCCTTGAAATCGTGCTCCAGATTGAACGTGCCCTTGACGTATTTGGTCGCGGGACGATGAACTTCGGTCAGCGCCTCAAGATCGGTGCCCTTGGTGATCGGCGTCAGCGGATCGCGAATGATTCGCAGTTCCAGCGGCATGTCGCGAAACGTCGGATTTTCGATGTCGAACACCAGAATGGTTGGTCCGGAGGTCGGGATCTCGGCGCAATATTCGCTGCGCGATTTACCGGGTTGGTAGGCCGTGATGTGAATCATGTCATAGCCGAACATGACCATGCACATATTGCCCATCGACATGGCTTCCGGGCCTGCGCCGCCCTCAGATGCGCGCAGGGGAGCCATCGAAGCCAGCGAAAAAAGCGCGCCGAGAACTGCGGCTGCAACGCTACGCCTATTCTTCATTTCCATCCCTCGATCCATATTGATTGCCGGGCTGTCGCTCTTGTTGGCGAACGTTGCCTGAGCCCTGCATCTTCTATAGCGGATTTTTGGCACGCGGCTCGATTATTGTCCCTTGCCAGCACATCGCCGCGCGGCTGGACGCTCCTCCTACTTTTGACAAAAGCCAGAAATTGACGCGAGTAAAAACGGCGGAACAATTTGCGTCGAAAGGACGCACCGACTTCTGGTGGCAATCGAACCGGATGAAGCCTCTGCTCTAGCGATCGCCTTGCGCCGGCTCTCCGCGTGGCGGCGACCGAACAACTCTCGACGATCAGCGGGCGCCTTCGCGCAGCCGTTTCCTACGCCGCGGCGCTTTGCTCCACGACCGCCGCGCATCTCCGGCGAACCGCAAGGCTTCGCGGCGCCGCCTCAAAAGAAAACCCCCGGCTTTATGGGCCGGGGGCTTTCTATTTCAATTCGTCAGTATCGCTTAGGGCATATCGCCGGCGACGAACTTCGGAATGACCGGTCCGCCGATTTCGGCCGCGAAGCGGCGACCCGTCGGCGAGAAGAACATCAAGAGGCCGCCGATCTGGCTGTCGGTGTCGTAAGCCAGGTCAGACAGACGCTCGATGTCCCAACGCGCGTCCTGCACCTTCACGGCGATTTCCTTCGTCTCGCCCGGCGCGATCGGCGTCGCGTCCGTCGACAGACCGCGGTCGGCCAACAGATAGTCCGGGAAGTCGGGCTTCGTCGTGAACACGTCAGGGTTCAGGAAGCGCAGGCCGGCCGCCGTATATTCGCCAAGGCGAAGCGGCTCGGAGGTCGTGTTCGTGACCTTGACGTTGATCGTCAGCTCACGGCCAGGAACCTTGTAGACGCCGCCGTTCAGATCGGCCGTCACGCGCTCCTTGCCGACGCCCGCCGTGCCGTCCGTAACGAGCGGCGTCAGAGGCTTCTGCAAGCCCGCCTGAAGCGGGATCGTGCGCGGGAAGGTCGAGTTCGTCACAGCGTAGCCGACGATCGTCGCCAGAATGGTCAACGCCAGGACAATCGCGCCAATCCGCTTGTCGTCGTCAGTCACCTGCTCATCAACCTTGCCGGTGGCGACACGGAGATAAGAAGCGATGACGCCCTTACGGACGAACCAGAACAGGATCCACGCCGCGCCAACCGCAAGCCACGGCAGATGCCACGCGTAAACGCGGCTGATGCCGTAGGTCTCGAGGTCGACCGTCGAGCCATCAAGCAACGTCACCGGATCGGTGAAGTCCTTCATGTCGCCCTTGATCTCGATCCACTGGCCGGGGCCGATGATCGGACCGCCGCCCTCGACGTTGACCTGCGCATGAACGTGCCAACGGCCCGCGCGACGACCGCGAAGGTTGATGGAGAAGGCGTAGTCGTTGCCAGGAACAAGCGACACCGAACGCGGCGCAAACTGATCGCCGATGAACTGCGCCGTGCGAACCAGAACCGGACCGGGCTCGCCGGCGTTCAGGAACGACACGCGCGGATTGGCGACCGCCTGCGGCCAGGCCGAGAACACATGGATCTTGCCCGACAGCACCATCTCTTCATTGACGTTCACCGTCGTCTTCGACCACTGAACGTCATACCAGTTCAACGTGCGCATCCGAAGAAACGCCTGCTGAGACTTTTCGCCGTGCGCCGACGCAGGAGCAACAGCTCCCAGGGTCGCCGCCACAGCCGCCGCCGCGCCAATCGCGGCGAGCTTGACGAACTTTTTCATCGATAAACCTCCCAGGTTCCTCTTCCCGGTCGCCGCCTCGCGCGCCAACCGGTCTTGTCTCTCGCAGCGGACCTTCGCTCTTAAAAAAGCTTCCAGCCCGCCGCTCTTCTTTCTTGCAGGCCGCCGCGGCGCCCGTTCAGCGCCGCAGCACGCGACGAGGATTAGATCGTGTCGATGATCTTGGTCGTCGAATACCAACGACCCATGAACCACCACAGGAAGTACACCATCATCGAGACGAAGCCCGAGAAGAACGCCGCAACCGGCACAACGTCCTTACCGAAGGTGCGCAGCGTGCCGCGCTCGACCATGCGGATATATTCCGGCATCGAGGTGCGGACGAAGTGGAAGCCGATCAGATCCGCAAGCGTCATCAGCTGACCATGCTGCTCCGTCGCCTGGTGGAACGCCGCAATCGCCGGCCAGTTGTTCGGGTAGAACAACAGACCCCAGCCCAGCGAACCAACAATCGCCGTGATCACATAGGAGCCCGACAGAAGCAGGATCACGTCAAGCCAGATCGCCGGAACGATCAGAGCGGACGGGAACACAAGGCTGATCGGGAAGTAGGTCCAGCCCCAGAAGTTGACGTAGCGGTTGATCCACTCGCCAATCAGCAGGCCAAGAGCCGCGAACACCGCGCCGAACGGCAGACGGAAGTTCACCCACCAGAACGCCTGCGCCGCGGCGCAGAAGGTCACGCCAAGAATCGGCACGACCGTCGGCCACATACGACGATCCTTCCAGTCAACCCAGAAGTCCCAGTCGCCCGCCGTCAACATGAAGTGGACGTGGTAGCCGCCAAGAACGGCGAAGAACAGAAGAACAAGAAGCATCCAGTCGACCGTCTGAACGCAACCCGCCGCCTCGGCGACGGAGTTGAACGGACCGACCGCCCCCCCGCTTTTCGATTGTGACATCACTCTTCTCCTTGGTGTTTCTCGAACCCGTAAAGCCCGAGTTCTTTCCTTATGGCTCCGGCAGGCCTTCCCGCCGCCGGCGCCCGGACGGCGGAGATCCCGCCGGCCGCATCGCTTAAAAGCCCTTCGCCCCCGATCGTCCCAGAGCCCGAAGACCCCTTTTCGACCGCAACAAGCCAACCCACTCGCCAAAGCGACAGGCAAAAGCTCTCTGGTTTTCGCGAAAAGCCCGGAGCCAGTCGCCGCCCGCCACAAGCGGGCGGCGAAGTCTCAGATTACTCGGTCAGGAGGGCGACGCCTTCCTTGCCGATCAGGCGCTGAATGTTCATCAGCAGCTGAAGCACGACGCCGAACACGCCGAGCGCCATCCAGCCGAAGAACACGAAGCCCCAATGCAGCGGCGCAACGAACAGTTCTTCCATGAACCAGAACGTGTGGCCCCACTCATTCAGGCCGACGTTCGGGATGATCATGAACGGGCCAATCGCCACGATCAGATAGGCAACCGAATAGCCCTTGGAGAAATACGGAAGACGCGTCTTCGCATAGAAGAAGCCGCCGACCGCGATCACCGAGTAAATCGGGTAGCTCATGTAGAACTCGATGATGTGCGACGGCGTGAAGTCCGTGTCGCGAATCACCGTCATGTGCCAGGTGCCGTCCTGCTCGGTGAAGAACGACGCGCCCCAGTAAATGGCCGCGGCGTAAACAACAAGCCATTGCACTTCGACAACCAGGCGGCGCATCTCTTCGCGCGGCGCCAGGTTCGAGAAGTCGCGCGTGCGCGTCTTCCAAAGAAAGCCCGCAAGGCCAATGCCGGAGATCAGCTCAAGCGGAATCTCGGTCCAAAGGATCGACATCCAATATGTCTGAAACTCCGGAGCGAACGAATCAAGGCCGGCGCGCCAGCCAAAAACCTGCTCGTAAATCCGGACGACCAGATAGAACCCGTTCAGAACGGCCAGGCCGATCCACATGCCCTTCAGGTCTACTACAGCTTCCGTGCCAGCAGCAGCGCGGGCTGCTGTGTCAGTCGTTGAGCTCATACCCTTCTCCTCCAATGTGCTCCCAGGGAATTGCGCGTGACCGGTATCGCTCCGCCTCCCACAACGGAGCCGCTTCGTCCTCGTTTCGTAAAGCAAAGCGAAAGCGCGTCTTCTTCTAAAAACACGCAAAACCGCCCTTGTCTGCCGCAGCCTTCCCGAAAACCCCCGGAACGTCCCCCGCCCAAAGGCGAGCAAATCCCCAAAATCCCCAGAACCCGGCTGCTTGTTGTTATCGGACGAAAACCGACGTCGCCGCCTAAGCCAAAATCCTAAATCCGCCCCTTGAAAGAGCAGACCGTAGACCCAGCTCAGCGTGCCGCAACATTCCAATAACCCCCAATAATCACAATACCCGTTAGTATAGAGCAAAACAATCTATCGAATAGCCAATGCAACCCTAGTGGATAGTGTCACAACCACCTGTATGGGTTGGATTGGACTACGGAGGCGCTCCTCATCCTATCCATAATAATCTTTATTATCAGTTGCTTATGCTGTGTGGCGCCATCCGCAGCAATTTTTTGGCATAACCGTGGCTGTATACGACGGTCTCCTCGCCAGTTGGACAGAGCCGCTTGCGAAATCCGATCGAACTCAAGGCGCGACCAGGGCATTGCGCAGATCCGCCGCCCTCGCGTCGCGCTCCGAAAGCGGCGCAACGCCGAAACGGAGTTCAATCGTGCGCAGCACCGAGAGCGTGTCATAGACGGTCTTGTCGACGAAGCCCTTCTTGGCGAAGGGAGAAATGATCAGCGTCGGCACGCGGACTCCCGGGCCAAATTGATCGCGTCTCGGCGGCGCGACGTGATCCCAGAACCCGCCATTTTCATCGGCCGTGATGATGATCAGCATGTCGGCCCAGTTCGGGCTCTTGCGCAGCCGCGCGACGACGTCTGCGACATGAGCGTCGCCCGCCGCGAGATCGGAATAGTCCGGATGCCCGTTGAAGACGCCCAGCGGCTTGTAGAAGCTGACCTGCGGCAGTTCGCCCTTCTCGATCGCCCGGAAGAACTCGTCGGCGTCCTTGAGATGGGCGCGGCCCTCTCGACCTTCGGCGTAATTGGCGAAATAGGCGAACGGCTGATGGTGGGTTTGGAAGGCGTCCGGCTTGTCCTCATAAGGCTTGAGGCGGCCTTCGATGACATCGCGCCACCCGCCGGCGTACCAGGCCCAAGTTACGTTCTTCTCCGTCAGCCGGTCGCCAATGGTTGGCGCGTGCGCTGGCGGAAGCCGCTCCTGCGCTTCGGTCTTGTCATGCTTGGAAACCGGGTTTCCTGGCTGCAGCGTGCCGATCGCCTCCAAGTCCATCGTCAGACGGCCAAACCGCTTATGCCGCGGCGGACCGTCGAGCACGCTTGGCGGTGAATCCTCCTCGCGCTCGCGAATCGTGAGCTCGGCGCCCTGCGAATCCTTGATCGTCGCGAGCTTTGGCAGGAATTTCTTTCTGGTCGCCTCCACCGGATTGTCGAAGACCGGCGCGCAACCGCAGATCAGGAAGAAATGATTAAGCATCGAGCCGCCGAACGCCGCATGGAAAAAATGATCGGCGAGCGTGAATTCCTTGGCGAGCGCCCACTGCTTGAGCTCTGAACCGTCGTAATAGCCCATGACGAGCGCGCCTGCGTTTGACGCCTCGACGAAGCGATCCATTTTTCCGCCGTCGATCTGCTCCTGCTCGAGGTAGAAGTCGTGCACCGGATCCATGGTGTGGCCGTCGATGTCGACGAAGGTCTCGAGGCGAAACGGCGCGTTCGGCAAGCGCCGCGGAAAGCGATCGTCGGCGCGCGGACGCGGCAGCGCCGCGAGCGGCCGTCCGTCGAAATCAACTTGCGGCGGGTGCTGAGCCGAGTTGATTCCTTCAGCGCCGGGAAAGAGCCCGAACACATGATCGAAGCTGCGATTCTCAGTGAAGATGACGACGATATGGCCGATTCGGGCGAAAGGATTTTCTTGTTCCTGCGCCGCGGCGCGCGCGCAGGTCGCGGTCGCACAAATGGCGAGCGAAATTACGAATCGTCCGACGGCTTTCATTGACAGGCGACCTCCGCGCGGCGCGGCGCCGCGCGGAGAATTTAATTGGCGACACAGCACGATTTGTGACAGCGCCATCTGCTTTTTTTGTTTATGCGGACAAATCGCTCGAGCCCGCTTACTGGGGAAGCGGCGTGTCCTTGGTGCGCGGCGGCAGCACGGGATAGACCGCCTTGGGCTGGTCGCCACTCAGCGTTCCCAGAAACGCGACGATCGCCTTGATGTCCGGATCGGAGAGATTTTCGCCAAGCTGGTCTTTGGCCATGAGATCGACCGCCTCTTCCAGCGTCCAGACAGAGCCGGTGTGGAAGTAAGGCGCCCGCAGCGCCACGTTGCGCAGCGGCGCAGAGCGGAAGACGAAGTCGTCCGCTACGTCATTGGTGACCTTGGAGCGGCCCTTGTCGGCGACGGGCATGATCTCGACGCCCGGCTTTTGAGCGACGCCGAAGGGGAAATAACCGTTGCCGCCGATGTTGACGCCGCCGTGACAAGCGGCGCAGCCCTTGTCGATGAAAAGACGCAGTCCTTTTTTCTCAACGTCATTGAGCGCGTTGACGTCGCCCTTCAGGAATTTGTCGAATGGCGCATTCGGCGTCGTCAGAGTCGCCTCAAAAGCCTCGATGGCCTTCGCCATGTTGTCGAAACTGACCGGTTTCGGGTCGGCCGGAAAGGCGGCCTTGAACTCCGCGACATAGGCCGGCATGCTGTTCAGCATCTTTTCGACCTGCGCCGGCGTGTTGTTCATTTCGACGTCGGCCTGGACCGGGCCTTTTGCTTGCGCCTTAAGGTCGACGGCGCGCCCATCCCAAAATTGCGCGACGTTGAACACGGCGTTGAGAACTGTCGGCGCGCGGCGCGGTCCCTTCGCCCAGCCGTGACCGATCGACGTCGGGCCGGCGTCGACGCCGCCGGTTCCGAGATTGTGACAGCTGTTGCAGCTGATGATCTGACTCTTCGAAAGTCGCGGATCGAAAAAGAGCTTGCCGCCGAGGTCGATCTTGGCGGGCGTGATCTCGTTATTCTTGACGACGCCCGCGACGCTCGCGGCGTCGATCGGCTTGAAGACCGCATTGGCGTCGGCGCGCAAATCGTCCGCGGCGGCCATGGCCGGCGCCAGCAGAGTCGCTGCGAGCGCGGCGAACCTGGTCAAATACATCCCTTACTCCTGCAGTTGATTTGCGGAGGCGCTGTTTCGCGTCGCGACGAACGGCCTCTCTGCGGACGTCAGCTACCACAGCCGCGCGGGCGGCGGAAGGGCGCCTGGGGAGGGACCTGTTTAAAAACAGTCCAGTGTAGCATGAACACGACCTGAAGAGCGTAGCACCAAACCGGAACTCCAAGCACAGGCCAAGCACCCTATCGGGCGGTTTATTGCGCCATTCTAATGCAATGCACAATCACTACTCGCCATGACGCAATATTCGTCCGGGGAGTTCTTTGACGGCTGCGCGGAGCGTCACAGCCATGACTTGCCCTGCCGCTAAAAGCAGAGCAAACTTAATGTGAAAACAAAAGCCGGCGAGAAGCCGAGCGGTCGCGGAGGGGCTCATGGCGCGCGTTGCTAATGTTTGGAAATCCGTTGAGACGACGCTTGTTGCGCTTCCGCTGGCGGCGCTGCTCGCCGCCGGCGGTTGGGCGATGGCCGAGCCGCTCGGCCTGCCAAAACTCCCGGTCCCGGCGGACAATCCGCAGTCGCCGGAAAAGATCGCGCTCGGCGACAAGCTGTTCCATGACGCGCGCTTCTCGATCGACGGCACGGTGAGCTGCTCGACCTGTCACAACGACAAAAAAGCGTTCACGGACAGTCCGCTGCGGGTTTCCGAGGGTCACCATAAGTTGACCGGCACGCGCAACGCTCCGTCGGTCATCAACGCGGCCTATTACACCTCGCAGTTCTGGGACGGGCGTTCGATCTCGCTGGAAGATCAGTCGCAGCATCCGATGGTCAATCCGGTCGAAATGGGGCTGCCCGATCACGAGCCGGTGCTCAAGATCGTTCGTGAAGATCCCGGCTATGTCGAGGGCTTCAAGAAGGCGTTCGGCAAGAGCGGCCGAGACGTAACGATGGATGACGTCAAGAAGGCGATCGCGAGCTTCGAGCGCACGGTCATCTCGGGCGATTCGCCCTTCGACAAGTGGTATTTCGGCGGCGACCGCAACGCCATCAGCGATCAGGCCAAACGCGGCTTCGACCTTTACGTCGGTCAGGGACGATGCGTGTCCTGCCACGCCATCGAACAGACGCAGGCGCTCTTCACCGACAACAGGTTTCACAATATCGGCGTCGGCATTAACCGCATTCAAGGCGACGTGCCGCGTCTCGCCGCTGAATTCCTCAAGGCGAAAGCGGCGGGCGCGTCCGTCGACAAGACGGTGCTCGCCGATCCGATGGTCTCCGAACTCGGCCGGTTCGCGGTGACGAACTCCTTCGATGAAATCGGCGCGTTCAAGACCACGACTCTGCGCAATATCGCGGTGACCGCGCCTTATATGCACGACGGTTCGCTGAAGACGCTGAAGGATGTGGTGAAGCATTATAACGAGGGCGGAAAGAGCCCGGGCGATCCGACGCCGGTCAATCCCTATCTCTCGGGCGGCATTCGGCCGCTGGATTTGAAGGATCAGCAGATCGACGACCTCGTCGCGTTTCTAGAGACGCTGACGAGTCCTGCTTATGTGACGGCGCAGACAAAATAACGGCGAGACCAACGCTCAGGAGAAAACAAGCGGCCTCGCCCCGTTAATGCGAAGCCGCGAGGGAGGATAGAAATGACCAGACTCATCACCCGACGCAGCGTCATCGCCGCCGGCGCCGCCGCCGGAACGCTCACGACCCTGCCGATCTCCATGGTGCGCCTCGCCTTCGGCGGAACGCGCGAGGATTTCAGCTTCACCTATATTTCCGATTCGCACATTCAGCAGATCAAAGGCGCGAGCTTCGTGCGCAACTGGGACATGGGCCTGAAGCGCGCCGTCGCCGAGGCCAATCTCATTACGCCGGAAGCCGATTTCGTGATGTTCGGCGGCGATCTCGCGCAGCTCGGCAAGAAGGAGGAGCTCGACCACGGCGCCGAGATGCTTTCGCATGTGAAGGGCAAGCTCCACAGCGTCATGGGCGAGCACGACTATTATCTCGACCTCGGCGAATATTGGTCGAAGCTCTATGGCCCGCAGTGGTACAGCTTCGATCACAAGGGCGTTCATTTCGTCGTGTTGAATTCGATTCTCACGACGGATGAATGGACGTTTCATCGTTGGCCGACCGCCGAGCAGCGCATGCTCGAAATGGCCGGACTGGATAATCCCAACGGCTCGCCGTTCATGGTCGGCGAAAAGCAGCGCGCCTGGCTCAAGGACGATCTCGACAAAGTGTCCAAGGACACGCCGCTCATCGTCTTCTCGCACTCGCCGCTGCAGAAGATCTATAAGGGCTGGAACTTCTGGACCGACGACGCCGAGCAGGTGCAGGCCTTGTTGCAGCCGTTCAAGACCGTCAATGTGATCTACGGCCACGTGCACCAGATCCAGTACAATCAGATCGGCAACATCTCCTTCAATGCGGTGATGGCGACGGCCTGGCCCTGGCCCTACCCCGACACTTATGCGCAGGCCGGCGCGCATGTTCCTGTGCTGACGGTTCCGATGAACCGCGCCGACCCGTTCTTCGAACGCGACGCCACTGGCTGGCAGATGATCGACGTCAACTCCGGGCGCATCACCGCGCGTTATCAGCTGTGGGACAATGGCGAGCGCGTCGTCGGCTACGATCCGAAGCTTGGGAAGCCCGTCGACAAGAAATATCAAGAGGCGATCGTCCGCAAGGCGCCGCAACTCCATTACTAGAGCGCTTCCCGATCACAAGGGATCATGTGATCGATAAGGAATCGCTCAAAACCAAAATGTCGGAGCAGGTTCTCATCGAAAGTCCGTCAACTTTTTTGGAACCTGCTCTAGGTCGAGGAGAATGACCATGCGCTGCTTTACGATTGCGCTTGTTTTGAGCGCTGTGCTGCTTTCGCCGGCAACGCTCGCCGACGAATTCACGAGGACCGACGTCGACCGCTGGCAGGGCGAATTTGATTCCGTGGCGAAGAAAGGCCGCGAGCTTTGGACCAGTGGAGCTGTGGGCACCAACGGCGTGGCCTGCGCGCAGTGCCATCCCAACGCCGCCAACACCCACCCGGAGACCTATCCGAAATTCCAAAAGCAGCTTGGAAAGGTCGCGCAGCTCTTTGAAATGGTGAACTGGTGCATCAGAAACCCGCTGCAGGGAGCCGCGCTTCCGGCCGATGATCCGAAGATGACGGCGCTCGTCGCTTATATTCATAAGGAGCGCAAAGGAGTCCCGATCGACGCCGGCAAGCACTGACCAAATTCGCGGCCGGCTGGAACCATCTCGCCGGCCGCACGTTTGCATACCGGTTTATTTCAAAGCGCACGCGCCTTTAGCGCGACCGCCAGCAAGAGATTTTGAAGATGGTTCAGGAACTCATCGATCGTATTTACGAATGCTCCTTCGCGCCGGACATGTGGCCCGACGTGCTCGACGAACTCTCACATCTTGCCGAGGCGCAGGGCGGCGTGCTCTTCGCGGCGCGCGAAAAAGTCTCCCGCTGGACGGCGTCTCCGGCGATCTGCGAACATGTCGAGAACTTTATGCGCGGGGACTGGCTCAGCAACTGCACGCGCGGCGGCAGGCTGTTCAGTCGCCGCCATCCGGGCTTCCTGACCGACGACGACGTCTATACAGCCGAGGAGCTTGAGCGCGATACCAACTACAGCGACTTCCTACGCCCGCGTGGGCTGGGATTTAGCGCGGCGACCGCGATTTCGCTGCCGACAGGCGACACCGGCATCATCTGCCTCGAACGTGCGCATAACCGCGGACCCATCGAGCCGTCGGTCATTCGTCAGCTTGACGAATTGCGGCCGCACCTTGCGCGCGCCGCCTTCCTCGCCACGCGTCTGCAACTCGAGCGCGCCCGCGTCGCGGGCGAAACCTTCGCGCTTATCGGCCTCCCGGCGCTCGTTCTTGACGACGACGGGCGCGTGATCTCCGCGAACGACCCGAGCAATGCGCTGAACAAATACGTCCGCTGGCGCGCCCACGACCGCATATCGCTCGTCGACGCCTCGGCGGACGGGCTGCTGCGTCAGGCGATGGACTCGCTCGACGACGATCTCGTCGGGGCGCCGAAATCCTTCGCCGCCCGCGCCGGCGAAGACGAAGGTCCGATGATCGCCAATCTGGTGCCGATCCGCGGCGCGGCGCGCGACATTTTCGTGCGTTGCGCGGCCATTCTGGTGATGACGCCGGTGGGCTCGCAACAGGCGCCGGCGATCGAGCTGGTTCAGTCGCTCTACGACCTCACGCCAGCCGAGGCGCGCGTGGCGCGCGGCCTCGTGGCGTGCAAAACGCTCGAGGAAATCGCCACCGAGCAGTCCGTATCGCGCAACACCGTGCGCACGCATCTACGCGGCGTGATGGAAAAGACCGGATGCAACCGCCAGGCGGAAGTGGTCGCGCTCCTGGGTGGACTCGCCCCGCTCAACCCGTCGAGGGGCGAATAAGCGTCTACATTTGATTTCAAGGAATTGAGGGCTGGCCTCATCCGTTTGGATGATGCCGGCCCTTTTGTTTCGTCTTAACGTCTTCTCGAACGTCGGGGGGGCGGACGAAATTGCCGCGGACGCTTCATTAACTCGGGGTTCGATACTACGCGCTCAATTTTCAGCCTGCCTTTTTGAGCCTGATCCTTTCAGCAGCCCTTTTGAGCTTAAATTTGGGGGGCCTTCGCGAGGCCCTCTATTCTCCTACGTCAGCTTGAGGGTGCGCCATCAGGGTGCTTCCGCCCGATCACATGGTCCATGTGATCGGGCGGAAGGGCTCGAAAATCAAAATAGTGGAGCAGGTTCTCACCTAAAGTCTGTCAACTTTTTCGGAACCTGCTCTCGGCGAATACTTGAGCCACACGTCAAAAAAAAACGCCGTCATCATCAATTCGCATGACGCGGAAAAGCAATTTTGGTCGTAGTTTTTTTATGAACAGTGAGAGGCGCAAGGAGTTAGACGGGCGCAAATGCTCTCATTGTTCGCTTATCTGGCGCTCACTTCTCAGGTGATACTTTTACCAGGATGTTTCCTCCCTTGACTTTTCTCCCACCTTTTAGGGGCCGTTGCGCGGCCCCTTTTTTTTGGCGTCTTAGACGCCCGTCGGATAGTTCGGGCTCTCTCGGGTGATCGCGACGTCATGCACATGGCTCTCGCGCAATCCGGCGTTGGTGATGCGCACGAACTGGGCGCGCTCCTGGAACTCTTTGACCGTCGGCGCCCCCACATAGCCCATCGCCGCGCGCAGGCCGCCGGCGAGCTGGTAGAGAATCGGCGCGATCGGGCCACGATAGGGCACCTGTCCTTCGATGCCCTCTGGAACAAGTTTGAGCTGTTCCTTCACGTCGCCCTGGAAATAGCGCGTCGCCGACCCTGCGGTCATCGCGCCCACCGAACCCATGCCGCGATAGGCCTTGAACGAACGGCCCTGATACAAAAACACTTCGCCGGGCGACTCCTCGGTTCCCGCGAACAGCGAACCGATCATGACGACGTCGGCGCCGGCCGCGATCGCCTTGGCGAGGTCGCCGGAATATTTGACGCCGCCGTCGCCGATCACCGGCACGTCGGCTTTGCGGGCTTCGTCCGCAGCCTCCATGATCGCGGTGAGCTGCGGCACGCCGACGCCCGCAACGATGCGCGTCGTGCAGATCGAGCCGGGGCCGATGCCGACTTTGATCGCGTCGGCGCCGGCGCCGATCAGCGCCTTGGCCGCTTCGGCGGTGGCGATGTTGCCGGCGATGATCGAGACCTTGTTCGACGCCTTCTTGACCCGCGTCACCTGGTCGATAACTGACTGCGAATGTCCATGCGCGGTGTCGATCACCACGCAATCGACGCCGGCGTCGATGAGCTGAAGCGCGCGCTCAAAGCCGTGGTCGCCGACGGTCGAGGCGGCGGCGACGCGCAGCCGCCCTTCATGATCCTTGCAGGCGTAAGGATGTTGCGTCGCCTTCTCAATGTCCTTGACGGTGACGAGGCCGACGCAGCGGTAATCCTCGTCGACGACGAGCAGTTTCTCGATGCGATGTTCGTGAAGCAGCCGCTGCGCCTCCGCCTGCCCTACGCCTTCTTGCACTGTGACGAGCTTTTTCGTCATCAACTCGGCCACGGGATGGCTGCGGTCCTGGGCGAAACGCACGTCGCGATTGGTCAGGATGCCGACGAGCTTGCCCCTGCCGCCGTCGCTGGCGCGCTCGACGACCGGAATCCCCGAAATGCCGTGGCCCGCCATCAGCGCAAGCGCGTCGGCGAGGGTTTCGTCGGGGAAAATGGTGATCGGGTCGATCACCATGCCGCTTTCGTAGCGCTTGACCTTGCGCACCTCGGCGGCTTGCGCGGCGGGCGACAGGTTCTGGTGGATGACGCCGATGCCGCCCGCCTGCGCCATGGCGATCGCAAGACGCGCCTCGGTGACGGTGTCCATCGCGGCCGAAACGATCGGCAGATTGAGTGTGATCTCGCGCGTCAGCCGGGTGGTGACATCGACGGCGGAAGGCATCACCCGCGAATGGCCGGGCCGCAGCAACACGTCGTCGAAGGTCAATGCTTCGGTCAACGTGACGGGCGATATGGCCATTGGCGCCAACTCCTCTGAGCGGCGATGCAAACGCGTCAGCCGCGGGATGGAAATTTGACGGCCTGCGCCGTCTGGGGTTGGCGCGTGCTCATAGCATTATTCAGGAGGAAGGCAAATGACAGGAACTCAGTTTGAGAGTCCTGAGGCTGCGCCGGCCTCGTTGGCGCACCGTTTGGCGTATGCGCGGCCGACAGCCGAGAAAATTTGGTATGCTTTTACGGTAATGATCCGAACGCGAGAAGATTATGCGCCTTATTCAACTTAGCTTTGCTTCGCGCCTGGTTGCGTTGGTCGCTGCGCTAAGCGTCGGCGCGACGCTGATGTCCTCGATACTTCTCTCCTGGTCCAACTACCGCGCCATGCTCGCCGAAGCCGAAGTTGAAGGCGAGAGCGTCGCGCGGCTTCTGGCGCGGAGCGCAAGCCTGGCGCGCGAACTTCCGCTGGAAGTCGAGCAAATGCTCTCGCAGCACATGATCGTCTCGGCCGAGCTTCTGGCGCAGTTTATCGACGCCGCGGAAAAGGCTGGCATGACGTCGGCCGAGATAAAAAACCGACTCAGCGCAATCACCAAGAAAACGGTTCTCGACGAGTTCTGGGTGACCGACGAAAAAGGCTACGCCTACATTCACGGCGACAACAACGCGGACTTCCAATTCAGCGCATCCGCCGAGGAGCAGCCGCAGGCGCATGAATTTTGGAAGCTGCTGAGCGGCAAGACGGACAAGGTCGTCCAGGACGCCAGGAAGCGCGAGATCGACAGTGAGCGATTCAAATATGTCGGCGTGCGCGGCGTAGACAAGCCGCGGATCGTGCAGGTCGGCTACAATGCGCGCATTCTCGAGGACGTCGACGAGCAGATCGGCCTTCCGCGCGCCATCGACAATCTTCTGGGCAGCGGCGAAATCGACGCGATCTTCATCTTCAACAAGGATTCGAACCTGATCGCCAGCCCGAAGGCCGCACGGCTCAACAACGGCGGCGATCGGCTGACGGACGAGGAGCTGGCGCCCGTCCGCACCGTTATCGCAAGCGGAAAGCCAAAGTCGGTAAATGGCGTCGGCAAACTCAGCGTCATCTCGCCGATCAATGCGGATAACGGCGGCGCCATCGGCGCGGCTCTGATCAGAATGCCGACGGCGCGACTGAACAGCGTGCTCGCCTCGCAGATCGAAACGGCGCTCGGGATCGCTTTGGCCGCAACCCTGCTTGGCGGCGGCATGGCGATCTGGATCGCGAGAAAACAGACGGCCCCTGTCGTGGCGATCACCAAGGCCGCGCGTAATGTCGAGCGCAGAGCGTTTACGGCCGGCGAATTGTCGGATGTCGAGGAGCGCACCGACGAAGTGGGACAATTGGCGCGCGTCTTCAAGAAAATGGCGCTCGACTTTCTCGATCGCGAACGGACGCTCGACGCGCTCGTGACGCAACGAACCCAGGCGCTCCAAGAGCGAAATACCGAACTCGAAAGACTGTCGGCGCGCCTCTCGAAATATCTTTCGCCCCAGCTCTACGGCACGCTTTTCAAGAACAAAACTATTGCGTCCATTTCAGCGAAAAGGAAGAAGCTGACGATCTTTTTTTCCGATGTGGTCGGCTTCAGCGAAATGGCCGAGCGGCTGGAATCCGAAGACATCACGCGCATGCTGAACGATTTCCTCAATGAAATGGCGAATCTCGCGCTGGCCTATGGCGCCACCATCGACAAATATATCGGCGACGCGGTCATGATTTTCTTCGGCGACCCGGAAACGCGCGGCGTCAAGGAAGACGCCGTAGCATGCATTCTCATGGCGCTCGACATGCAGGCGATGACCCGACAATTGGAGCGCCGATGGCGCGAACAAGGCTTGGACCAGAGGTTCCAGATCCGCATCGGCGTCAACACGGGTTATTGCACCGTCGGCGATTTCGGCAGCCAGGAGCGGATGGATTACACCATTGTCGGTCATCAGGTGAATGTGGCGGCGCGACTTGAGCAGTCGGCCGCGCCAGGCGCGATCCTCATCTCTCATGAGACGATGACGCTCGTGAGCGACGCGATCGAAGTCGAAGAACAATCTCCGCTGCATGTGAAGGGCGTCAGCGGCCCGATCCGCACCTATAAGGCGACCGGCAAAAAGGCCCCCTCCATGACGGAGGTCATTCACGAGGAGCGTGAGGGCCTATCCGTCGACGTCGATCTCCTGAAAGCCGATAAGGACGAGGCGATCCGTCTGCTGAAGGCGACGATCGAGCGCATCCGTTCAAGCGAATAAGCCACATCCGCGGGCTCAGGCGGCGGCGCCGGCCCGGTCGGTGTCGAATTGCAGTTTGGCAAGCCGCGCGTAAAGCCCGCCGGCGGCGGTCAGACTCGCGTGCGTGCCCTGCTCGACGATGCGGCCTTCGTCGACAACAATGATTCGATCGGCTTCCAACACCGTCGCGAGACGATGGGCGATAACGAGGCTCGTTCGCCCCTGCATGACGTCATGCAGCGCCGCCTGCACCAAAGCCTCGTTCTCGGCATCGAGCGCCGAGGTGGCTTCGTCAAGGAGCAGCACCGGCGCGTCGGCGAGGATTGCGCGCGCGATGGCGAGACGCTGGCGCTGCCCGCCGGAGAGCGTGACGCCGCGCTCGCCGAGCAGCGTGTCGTAGCCCATCGGCAGCGCCATGATGAAGTCGTGCGCCTGGGCGCGCTTCGCCGCGGCGACGATCTCCCCGCTCGACGCGTCGTCGCGGCCGTAGGCGATGTTTTCAGCGACGGAGAGTCCGAAGATCACCGGATCCTGCGGAGCGAGCGCGATCGCCCGGCGCAGCGCCACGGGATCGAGATCGCGCAGGTCGACGCCGTCCAGAGTAATGGAGCCGGAGTCGACGTCGTAGAAGCGAAGGAGCAGCGCAAAGGTTGTCGATTTGCCCGCGCCGGACGGCCCGACCAGCGCGACGCGCTCGCCGGGCGCGACGACGAGCGAGAAATCTTGCAGCGCGGGCTTCTCCGGCGCCGTCGCATAGGCGAAGCGCACATGATCGAAGGCGATGCGTCCCTGCCAGCGCGCCGGCGGCGGAGTCGGCCGCGCCGGAGCCACGATGCGCGGTTGAATGGCAAGAATTTCGGCGATCCGGCCGGCGGCGCCGGCGGCGGCGGAGAGTTCGCTCCAGGTCTGAGTGAGCTCGCCGAGCGAGCTTGCGCCAAGCACCGCATAGAGAACAAACTGGGACAGAACGCCCGACGTCATATGCCCGGCGAGCACGTCCTGGGCTCCCAACCAGAGCACGCCGACAATGCTCGTGAAGACGACGAGAATGGCTCCGGCGGTCACGATAGCGCGAAGCAGCGTCGCGGCCTGCGCCGCGTCATAGGCGGCCACCACCGCGCGCGTGAATCGCGCCGTCGTCGACGCCTGCGCGCCGTTCGCTTGCATGGCGCGCACCGCCGAGAGATTTTCCCCGGCATAGGCGGAAGCCTGCGCCAGAGTGTCCTGAGCGGAGCGGGAGCGCTGACGCACCGCCCGGCCTGACGCGATGAGCGGCAGAACGATGATCGGGATGGCCGCGAGCGTCATACCGGCAAGCTTGGGGCTCGTCGCCACCATCATGACGATTGCGCCGAAGAACATGAAGAGATTGCGCAGCGCGACGGACGCCGATGAGCCAAAGGCGGACTTCAGCTGCGTCGTGTCGGCGGTCAGCCGGGAGAGAAGCTCGCCTGTCTTCGCCGTGTCGTAGAAGGCGGCGTCGAGAGCTGTGAGATGTTTGAAGAGATCGGCGCGCAGGTCGGCCACCACATGCTCGCCGAGCGTCATGACGAAATAGTAGCGGGTGCCAGATGCGATCGCGAGCGTCGCGGCGACCGCGATCAATGCGCCGAAATAGGCGTTCACCGCGCCGGCGCTGTCGGCCGAAAAGCCGTGGTCGATCATGCCGCGCACGGCGAGCGGCAAGGTGAGGGTCGCGCCCGCGGCCAGGAGGAGCGCGACGAAAGCGAAAACGATCGTTCGCTTGTAGCGCAGCGCATAAGGCAGCAACGGCCGAAGCGGGGAGAGTGTGGCTTTCAAACCGCGATCCGGTTTGCGCGCCACGGGATCGACGGAATCGACGTCAGCGTTCTTTTTTGTCATCGGCAGGGGGTATAACGTCCGTGTTCGACGAAAACGAATTGAAGCGAGCGCTCCGCGACCGAAACCGCCGCAGAAGCGCATGGAAATCGAAATTTCTTTTTCACTATTGAACGGCAAAAAACGCATCAAGCTCCGAACGCTATTATTTATCATTTAGTTACATGCGCGACATCCTGTCGCATGCGCAATTGACTCAGCGCCAACTTGTGCTAACCTCCGGCCTGCGTCGAAATGACGCGCCCATGGGATGAGAATGCGCCGGCGGACAAGGCGCGACTCAGGGAACGAAAATAAGAGGAGTGAAGAACGATGGCTGAGAAAGAACTCGAAATCACCACGAACACCTACATCTTCGCTGGCATCGGCGCCGTGATCCTCGGCGGTCTCGCCTCCGTCGCGCTCGGCGGCATCCCCAACACGATCGCGGCGGCTGTCGTCGGCGGTCTCGCGGGCGGCTGCCTCGGACTCTTCTTCTAGATTCAAGCGACATAGCGGGGCGCGGAAAGTCTCGGCCTTCCGCCCCCGACGCGAAGCCGGCAGTCGTCAAGACTGCTGGCTTCTCTCTTTTTTAAGGCCGTACTTTTGGATCCTCTAAAGGGACGCCGCCGTCGCGCTCGCCGGCCAGATTTCTCGAGCGCGTTCGCGCAGAACATATTTGCGAATCTTTCCTGTCGAGGTCTTCGGCAGCTCGCAAAAGACGACGTGGCGCGGGCATTTGAAATGCGCCAAATGCTGGCGCGTCCACTCGATCAGCTCCTGCGCCGTCGCCTGTTCGCCATCCTTCAGCTCGACAAAGGCGCAAGGCGTTTCGCCCCATTTGTCGTCAGGGGCGGCGACCACCGCGGCGGCGCGAACCTTGGGATGACGAAACAGCGCGTCTTCCACCTCGATCGAGGAAATATTTTCGCCGCCCGAAATGATGATGTCCTTCGAACGGTCCTTCAGCTGGATGTATCCGTCGGGATGGCGCACCCCCAGATCGCCTGAATGAAACCAGCCGCCGTGGAAGGCTTTTTCCGAGGCGCTCTTGTTCTTCAGGTAGCCCTTCATGACGACGTTGCCGCGGAACATGACCTCGCCCATCGTCGCGCCGTCGCGCGGCACCGGCTGCATGCTGTCTGGATCAATCACGTCGAGATTTTCGAGAACGAGATAGCGCACGCCTTGACGCGCCTTCATCTGCGCCTGTGCGCCGCTGTCCAGCGAATCCCAGTCGTCGTGCCATTCATTGACGGCGGCGGGGCCATAGGTTTCGGTCAGTCCATAAAGATGCGTAACTTCGAATCCGGCCGCCTTCATGCCGGCGAGCACCGCCTGCGGCGGCGGCGCCGCGGCCGTAAAGAAACGCGCGGTTCGCGTCAGCGGCTTCTTTTCCGATTCGGTCGCGTTGAGAAGCGTCGACATGACGATGGGCGCGCCACAGAGATGCGTGACGCCGTGCTCCGCCATCAGCTCATAGATATGGCCGGCGCGCACCTGTCGCAGACAGATATGGGTTCCGGCGTTGACTGAAATCGACCAGGGGAAGCACCAGCCGTTGCAATGGAACATCGGCAGCGTCCACAGATAGACCGGGTGGCGGCCCATGTCGCCCGTAAGCACATTGCCGAGCGCGGTCAGATAGGCGCCGCGATGATGATAGACGACGCCTTTCGGATCGCCCGTCGTTCCGGAGGTGTAATTGAGCGAGATCGCGTCCCATTCATCTCCCGGCGGCGACCACTGATAATCGGGGTCGCCCGAGCGCAGGAAGTCCTCATATTCGATCGAGCCCAACCGCTCGCCGGGCCCGTCATATTCCGGATCGCTGTAGTCGATGATGACGGGCGTCGCCTTCGCGAGCGAGAGCGCGTCGCGAATGACGTCTGAAAATTCCCGATCGACAATCAGCGCCTTCGTCTCGGCATGGTCGAGCGTGAAGGCGAGGATCGAAGCGTCAAGCCGCGTATTCAGCGTGTTGAGCACCGCGCCCATCATCGGGACGGCGTAGTGGCATTCAAGCATCGCCGGCGTGTTGGCGAGCATGACTGAGACGGTGTCGCCGCGACCAAGCCCCGCCTTCTCCAGCGCGCTCGCGAGCCGCAGGCTGCGGGCGTAAAAATCGCGATAATTGCGCCGCAGCTGGCCGTGCGCGATCGCGATGCGTTCGGGAAAGACGGCTGCGGCGCGCTCCAGAAAGGTGATCGGAGTCAGCGGCTGGAAATTGGCGGAATTTCGTTCGAGGTCGCGATCATAAGGCGAGTTGGTCATCCGGAGAGTCCAAAGGTTCGCCAGCGAGCGAGAATGTGAACACGGCGAAAGCAACGCTCGCCAGCGCGATGTGCGTCAGTCCGCGCGGCTAAGCTCTATGTGCAAGATACGCGCGGGCTACCGGTTGATCAATCGGCGCTCGCGCGAAGACTTGCGTCGTTACTCGCCGAAATCGACGTCCTTGAGCCGTCCGAATACGCGGTCGGCGTCGAAATTGTCTTCATCGTCCGGCGGCGCCGCTGGCTTGGCCTTGCCGAAGACGTCCTCGGTCGTGGACGGCTCAGGCCGCGGACTGGTGGTGACGCTTGCGGGAACCAGCGTCTGGCCATGATCCTCCACGGTCGCCGGCTTGTCCTTCGCCGCACGATTGACCTCAAAGTCGAGATCAATCTGCGAGCAAAGCCCGAGCGTCACCGGGTCCATCGGCGTCAGCGCCGCGGAATTCCAATGGGTGCGCTCGCGGATCGCCTTCAGGGTCGTCTTTGTCGTGCCGACGAGACGCATGATTTGGGCGTCCTTCAGCTCCGGATGGTTGCGCACGAGCCACAAAATCGCGTTCGGACGGTCCTGGCGGCGCGAGAGGGGCGTATAGCGCGGACCGCGCGCCTTTTTGACCTCCGGCACGACGACCTTGGAGACGGAGAGATGGAGGCGATGGTCCGAGTTTTTCTCGGCCTTTTCGATCTCCTCGCGCGTGAGCTGCCCGGAGGTGATCGGATCATGGCCACGAATCCCCGCCGCGACCTCGCCGTCGGCGATGCCTTTCACCTCCAGCGGATGCAATTTGCAGAAATCGGCGATCTGATCGAACGTCAGCGATGTATTTTCGACGAGCCAAACGGCCGTGGCCTTCGGCATCAGCGGGGCGTTGCCCATCTGCAAACTCCTTGATCAGGCATGGGGGCGACGTCTGGCGCCGCGCCGCCCGGCGCCAGCGACCCACAGAACGACAGTCCATGTTGGGATTTTGCCTATATAATCCGCCGCCGCCTAAAGCGCAATCAATCCAGAAACTCCCGCTGAAGCGCCGCCAACTCGGCAAACGCTCATGCGGAGTCCTGATCGCGGGCGTGCGCTGGGCGCAATCCGCGCAAATGCGCCGGCAACAATTCGCCGATCGTTTCGCCGATGGCGGCGCCATAGCGGTGAAACAACAGACCGAAGACGATGAGCAGAACGCCGATGCCCGACAGCGCGAAGGGGAAGAGGATCGAATCCTTGAAAACGCTGCCGGCGAGATAGCTCAGATAGGTCGTCACGCCGACGGCGCCGAATACCGCATAGACGCGGCGCATCAGGAAGAGCGACAGAAAAATCAGTCCCACATTGACGGCGCAATAGAGCGCCTTGCCCAATTCGTCGCCGCTGTGCTGGGCCGTCAGCCCGCCCCAAAAGGCCAGCAGCCCGAAGAGATGCAGCCAGAAAGCGAAATCGCCGTTCCGCCACCGCTTGAGATCGACGAGCCAGGCGACGGCCAGCACGGCGAGTCCAAAATACATGCTCACCGTCGCCCGCTGATCCCATGAAAATTCTGCAACGCCCATCAGCCAGGGCGTCAGATCCATCGACATGAACCAGAGCGCGAAGGCGATGATCATGACGAGGAACGGAAAGGGAAAAGCGAGCAGCGCGACAGAAGCCGCCGCAATCGTTCCAAGCTCCATAGGAAGCCAGCTCGACTGAATCCAAATGTAGAAGTCGCGGTACGGGCGCGCCTCCCCCGCCGGACTGACGTCGAACATCGACTGCAGCGCGAAGATCGCGAGCGGCGCCATCCCCACTGCGCAGGCGATGAGCAGCCCGCCCGGCGTGTGCAAGCCGCGCCTATGCCAAAGATAAGCGCCGGCGAAGGCGAACATGGCGGCGTAAACGATCGCGGTGACCAGCAGCGCCTTGTCGCCCCAAAGCCCAAAGGCCGTCGTCGAAAACATGCCCATGGCGCCGAGCACGATCAGCGCGCCGGCGTACCAAAGCAGGTTGACGACGTCATAGCGCGGCGCTTGGGACGTCTCCTCCGCGAGGGCCGCGCGCCGCGATGCAAGAAACTGCGACAGCCGCTCGAATGACGCGGCGTCAATCGCGCCGGCGTCGCGGGCCGCCGCGAGATCGTCAATAGTGAATACAATCTTCATGGCGCTGCTCCTTTGCGGCGACATTCATATGCCGCGCTACCGAAAAAACTTTGTGCAAGCGCACAAGAGCGTAGCCGTTCCGAGCGGATTTGACAGCCGCCGCCGCTTGCGCCCATCTAACGCCGGCGCCCACGACGCGAAGGATGAAATGCAACAGAGAAATTCGGGCCTTACCTACGCTGGCGCCGGCGTCGACATCGACGCAGGCAATCGGTTCGTCGACATGATCCGTCCCGCCGTGCGTTCGACGCGGCGCTCCGGCGCCGACGGCGAGATCGGCGGCTTTGGCGGCGTGTTCGATCTCAAGGCGGCCGGCTTTTCCGATCCTGTCCTCGTCGCGGCAAACGACGGCGTCGGCACCAAGGTGAAGATCGCGATCGAATCCGGCCTGCATGAGACGATCGGAATCGATCTCGTCGCCATGTGCGTCAACGACCTGATCGTTCAGGGCGCCGAGCCGCTTTTCTTCCTTGATTATTATGCGGCGGCCAAACTCGACCCGAACGTCGCGACGTCGGTGGTGAAGGGCATCGCCGCCGGTTGCGTCGAGGCGGGGTGCGCCCTGCTTGGCGGCGAGACCGCCGAAATGCCCGGCCTCTATGCGCGCGGCGACTATGACCTCGCCGGCTTCGCGGTCGGCGCCGCGGAGCGTGATCGCCTTCTCCCCCGCGATGTCCATGCCGGCGACGTGCTTTTCGGACTGCCTTCTTCCGGCGTCCATTCCAATGGCTATTCGCTCGTACGCAGCGTTGTGAAGCACGCCGGACTAGCGTGGAGCGCCACCGCGCCTTTCGCGCGAGACCTCAATCTGGCGAAGGCGCTGTTGACGCCGACCCGCATCTACGTGAAGCCCCTGCTCGCGGCCTTAAAGGCGACGCCGCATATCGTCGCCCTCGCCCATATCACCGGCGGCGGCTTTCCCGACAATCTCCCGCGCGTGCTGCCCAGCGGGCTCGGCGTCGCGCTCGATCTGTCGACGTTCGCGCCTCCGCCGGTTTTCCGTTGGCTCGCCGAGACGGGAGGCATCGCGGCGAGCGAGATGCTGCGCACGTTCAACTGCGGAATCGGCATGGTGGTGGTGGCCTCCGAGCCCGCCGCGAGCGAGGTGGAGTCGGCGTTACGCGCCGTCGGCGAGAAGCCGGTGCGCATCGGCGAAGTCATCGAGACGGACGCCGAGCGGGTCGTTACGCACGGGACTCTGACGTTGTGACGCGGCTGCGCACCGCGATTCTCATCTCGGGTCGCGGCTCAAACATGGACGCGCTGATCGCCGCCGCCAGGGACCCCAGCTTTCCGGCTGAAATTGCCCTTGTGCTTTCCAATCGCCCCGATGCGCCAGGTCTCGCCAAGGCGAAGGCCGCCGGCGTCGCGACGGCCGCGGTCGACCACAAGATCTACGCCGGACGCGAGGAATTCGAGCGTTCGCTGCAATTGGTGCTGGAAACCTACCGCATCCAATTCATTTGCCTCGCCGGCTTTCTGCGCATGTTCACGCCCTGGTTCGTCGGCCTCTGGCGCGGGCGCATGCTCAATATCCACCCTGCCCTGCTGCCCTCCTATCGCGGACTCGACACGCATGAGCGTGCGCTGGCCGACGGCGTAAAGATTCACGGCGCCACCGTGCATTTCGTCGTGCCGGAAATGGACGAAGGTCCGATCGTCGCGCAGGCCGCCGTGCCTGTGCTCGACGACGACACGCCGGACACCCTCGCCGCCCGCGTGCTTGCGCAGGAGCATGTCATCTATCCGATGGCGCTGCGGCTGGTCGCGTCGGGCGCCGTGCGGATCGAAGGCAATCGCGTGCTCGCGGCGCCGGCGCCCCGCGAGGCGGCCCTTATCGTTCCCGGCGCCATCGCGCCGACCCAAGGAATTTCATGACGATCACGCTTTACTGCTTCCGCCCCGTCGCCGGACTGCCGGACGCATCGCCTTTCGTGACGAAAGCGATGGTGCTTCTGAAGATGGCCGGCCTCGACTACGTCGAAGACCGCAGCGGCTTCTCGAAAGCGCCGAAGGGCAAGCAGCCCTACGTCAACGACGACGGCGAAACCGTCGCCGATTCGACCTTCATCCGCTTCCATATCGAAAAGAAATACGGCGTGGACTTCGACGCACAGTTAAGCGCCGAGCAAAAGGCGATCGGCTGGTGCGTCGAAAAGATGTGCGAAGAACATCTCTATTGGATCATCGTCCATACCCGCTGGATGGACGACGCCAATTTCGAACGCGGTCCGGCGCGTTTTTTCTCGAGCGTGCCAGCCCTCGCGCGCCCGCTGGCGAAATGGTTCATTCGTCGCAAGATCGCCAAATCGCTTTGGGCGCAGGGCATGGGCCGTCACAGCCCGTCGGAAATCGAGGCGCTCGGCGTGCGCGACATCGAAGCGCTCGCGACGCTGATCGGCGACAAGCCCTATCTCTTCGGCGACGCGCCCTGCGGCGCCGACGCTACGGTCTTCGCCTTTGTGGCGTCGGTCTTATCGCCGATGTCGGAGAGCGCCGTTCGCAACGCGGCGCTGGCGAACGCCAACCTCGTCGCCTATCGCGACAGGATCATGCAGGCGTATTTTCCTGAGAACGCGCCGGCATAGTCAGGAGCCGCGCGGCAAGAGTCATGGCCAGGCTTGGCCCGGCCATTCACGTTGTCACATGTCATAAAGGCTGGATGCCCGCGCCAAGCGCGGGCATGTCGCACAGATTAGCCGACGATCTCGTTGCCGGAAAAGAACTGCGCGATTTCCACCGCCGCGGTTTCCGGCGCGTCGGAGCCATGCACCGAATTCTCGCCGACGCTCAGCGCATGTTCCTTGCGAATCGTGCCCGGCGCGGCGTTAGCGGGATTGGTCGCGCCCATGACTTCGCGGTAGCGCGCGATGGCGTTCTCGCCTTCGAGCACCTGCACGACGACGGGCTCGGAAATCATGAAGTCGACGAGTTCGCCGAAAAAGGGGCGCTCCTTATGCACGGCGTAAAAAGCTTCCGCCTGTTCGCGCGACATGCGGATGCGCTTCTGAGCGACGATGCGCAGGCCCGCCTCTTCGATCAGCGCGTTGATCTTGCCGGTGAGATTGCGCTTCGTCGCGTCGGGCTTGAGAATGGAAAAAGTGCGTTCGATCGCCATAGGAGCGCGTCGCCTCGTCGTTGGAGCATGGTGTAGGCGTCGCGCTTATATCGGTCGCTTGACGAGGCGGCAAGCCTACATCGCCTCGGTCTTTTCCGCTTCGCTGCCCGTTGGCGCGGGCCGGAACCTGGTCGCCGGATCGTTGCGATCGATGCGCCAATTCGGATGGTGGAAATGAAGGACGTGATCGCCGTTGTAGGAAACGACGGCGTTGTCGAACGTCAGCGCGCCGATCCGCCGCCAATTGCGGAACGTTCCTTTCTTAAATCCGGTGCGGCCGGTCACTTCGCCATCCTCGGTGACCTCGATGGTGAAAACAATCTCGCGCCTCGGCGTTGGATCGCCCTTGTCGAACATCATCGCGAGCAATTCGTCGCGTGAATCGAGGTCCTCTCCTTCAATGCGCGGATGACCCGGCGCAAGCTTTAAGCGCATGAAGCGGGGGGCGCGGGTGGGAAGGTCGCGAGGTTTGCCGAGCTCCGCGACTTCATGAAGCTGCCGCTCGGTCGGATCCTTATCGGTGATCGCGAACACGACGCCCGCCGTCATGACGATGGGCGACGTCGCCCAATCGTTTGAGAGCGTGACGTTCGGCGCATTGACGAAATCGACATCGTTGATGTAGCGCGTCGACGCGCCGACGATATCGTCGATCGTGAAGAAGTTCGCCGTCTGCAGCGGCTCTTTATGGTGGGGATCAGTCGTCGGGAAGAGCTTGCCGGCGATGCCCTGCCCGCGCGGTTTGCCGCGCTTCACCGCGCCGCCGTTGGAATAGCGGGCGACGACAAGCGCCTTGCTGCCCTTTTGGAAATAGCCGGTGTAGCCGCTGTCCTCGGTGATTTCCCAGAGCCCCGTCAGAACGACGCCCCAGGGATGCACGATGCGTCTGAAGCCTTTTTCGTCAGGCCCCCACCTCAGATCACTGCGCGCATCGACCGATCGCTCGGCGGCTTGCGTCAAAAAGTGCCTGCCCCGCCAAAGCGCGCGCAACATGTCGAAAAAGGTCGGCATCACGAAGGGGAGCGGCGGCTCGCCGGGCGCGCCCCAGACCTTTTGATAGGGATTGGCGAACATCGCGTCGCGCACTTCGCTGAATCGCGAGCCGGGATAGACGCGGTCTTGATCGACCAGTTCGATGACGCCGAAATCATTCTGGCTCATGACGGGCCCCTCTTTCAAACAATTACTGAAAACAAACCCTCTGAAGAGATGACTTTATTCGAGCCCGTCCGATTGTCCAGCTTCGCCTGATCGGCGATAGGCGCTCGCGACGCCGATAAAATCCTTGGCCGTCAAACTCGCGCCGCCGACCAGCGCGCCGTCGACATTGGCGACATGCATCAATTCGCGGGCGTTCGACGGCTTGACCGAGCCGCCATAGAGAATGCGCACATCGCCGCTCTTGCCGCCGCCGAGCCTGGCTTCGATCCGCTCGCGCGCGAAGGCGTGCATTTCGGCGACGTCCTCGGTTGTCGGCGTCAGCCCCGTTCCGATGGCCCACACCGGCTCATAGGCGACGACAATGTAAGGGGGCGCGTCGGCGGGGAGCGAACCCTCGATCTGCGCGCCGACAATGCTCAACGCGTCGCCTGCCTCTCGCTCGGCGCGCGTTTCGCCGACGCAAATGATCGGCGTCAGCCCGGCGCGCAGGGCGGCGGCGGCCTTCGCCTGAACGTCGGCGTCGGTCTCGCCATGGTCCGAACGGCGCTCGCTGTGGCCGACGATGACGTAGGACGCGCCGGCGTCCTTGAGCATCTCGGCGGAAATGTCGCCCGTGTGAGCGCCGCTGGCGGCGGCATGGCAATCCTGCCCGCCAAGGCCCAAGCCTCCGCGCGCCGCGCTATCGCGCGCAACCGCAATCAAGGTGGCCGGCGGGCAGACGATAAGTTCGGCGCGCGCGCGCAGCGCATCGTCATAGGCGGCGCCCATCGCCTCGATCTCGGCCAGCGAGGCGCGCAGCCCGTTCATTTTCCAGTTTCCGGCGACGAGCGGACGACGAGTCATGCGAAATGCTCCTGACAATACGCCTCGGTAACAGAGCTAAAGGCACGCAACAATGTGGCGCGCCCTACGGAAATGTCATTGCGCCGTCATTTGATTTCGATATATCTGGATTTATGGAAATAGAAGCGGCTCTCGCCTGTCTGTCCGCGCTTTCGCAGTCGACGCGGCTCGAAGCCTTCCGCTTGCTCGTCCGGCACGAGCCCGAGGGTCTGCCGGCCGGCGACGTCGCCCGCGCGCTCTGCGTTCCACAAAACACGCTCTCCGCCCATTTCAACGTTCTTTCGCAGGCGAAGCTCGTCATCAGCGCCCGCACCGGCCGCAGCATCGTCTATCGGGCGGATCTTTCTCGGCTGAATGCGCTGGCGCGCTTCCTTGCCGAAGACTGTTGCGGCGGCGCGCCATGCGCCCCCGCCGACTCTCTTGCACGCATCAAATGTGAGTCTCGCCAATGACCGACAGGATCTACAATGTGTTGTTCCTCTGCACCGGCAACAGTGCGCGTTCGATCATGGCCGAAGCGCTGCTGCGCGAGCGCGGCGCCGGCCGGTTCCACGCCTATTCCGCCGGCAGCCATCCCAAGGGCGAGGTGAACCCTTACGCGCTCGAAACGCTTGAGACGATGGGCCTTCCTTCCGAAGGCTATCATTCCAAAAGCTGGGACGAGTTCGCCCGCCCTGACGCGCCCCGCATGGATTTCGTCTTCACCGTCTGTGACAGCGCAGCGGGTGAAGCTTGTCCGGCATGGCCCGGTCAGCCAATGACGGCGCATTGGGGCATCGAAGACCCTGCGGCGGTGGAAGGAAGCGACATAGAAAAGCAGCGCGCCTTCGCCACGGCCTTTCGCTATCTGCGCAACCGCGTCGATCAGTTCTGTGCGATTCCGCTGCATCGCCTCGACAAGCTCGCGCTCAGTCAGCGCCTGCGCGAGATCGGCGAGATGGAAGGCGCAACATCGCCGAACGCGGTCGCGGAGTAAGCCATGACTATTTTCGAACGCTATCTCTCGCTCTGGGTGGCGCTCTGCATCGTCGCCGGCGTCGCGCTGGGCCATTTTTTGCCGGGCGTGTTTCACGCCATTGGCGCGATGGAGGTCGCAAAGGTCAATTTGCCCGTCGCCGCGCTCATCTGGCTGATGATCACGCCGATGCTGATGAAGATCGACTTTGCCGCGCTTGCGGAAGTCGGCCGTCACTGGCGCGGGATTGGCGTCACGCTCGCCGTCAACTGGGCGATAAAACCCTTTTCCATGGCGCTGCTCGGATGGATTTTCATCGGCTATCTGTTTCGACCCTATCTGCCGGCGGACCAGATCGACTCTTATATCGCCGGCCTGATCCTGCTCGCAGCCGCGCCTTGCACCGCCATGGTGTTCGTGTGGTCGAATCTCATCAAGGGCGAGCCGCATTTCACGCTGAGCCAGGTCGCGCTCAACGACGCAATCATGATCGTCGCTTTCGCGCCCATCGTCGGGTTGCTGCTTGGACTGTCCTCGATCGTCGTGCCGTGGGACACGCTGTTTCTCTCGGTGGTTCTCTATATCGTCGTTCCGGTGATCGTCGCCCAAGTCGCCCGCAAACGGTTGCTCGCGGCAGGCGGTGAAAAAGGCCTCGCGAAGGCGCTCGCGCATATCGGCCCGGCGTCGCTGATCGCGCTGCTCGCGACGCTCGTTCTGCTCTTTGGTTTTCAGGGGGAACAGATCATCCGGCAACCCGCGATCATCGCCATGCTCGCGGCGCCGATACTGATCCAGGTCTATTTCAACGCCGGGCTCGCCTATCTGCTCAATCGCGCGGCGGGAGAAGCCCATTGCGTCGCCGGCCCTTCGGCGCTGATCGGGGCGAGCAATTTCTTTGAACTGGCGGTCGCGGCGGCCATCAGCCTCTTTGGCTTTGACTCGGGCGCGGCGCTCGCCACGGTTGTTGGCGTCCTGATCGAAGTTCCAGTGATGCTGAGCGTTGTCTGGATCGTCAATCGGAGCAAGGGCTGGTATGAGCGCGGAGCGCTGCGATCTCCCGATCAAGTCTCCGCGCACATCGATCTACCCTAAATCAGCAGAGGCGATAGCCATACGCCGCGAGCTGGCGGCCGGTGATGCGCAGCATCGGGCCGGGGGCCTGATGCGCGTGGCGTCGCACGTGAGCCATGAAGGCCTGACGCAGCCCGGGCTTATAATGTGCGGCGAAGACCGCGGTCATGCGCGGATCGACGACGCCCCCTTCGGGCCCGCCAAACCAAGGCGCATGGAAGCCCAAAACCGCGCCCTCGGAAACACAGGACTGGGGATTCGCCAGATAGAGCGTGCATGAGGAATCGCATTCAGTCGGGCCAATACGGATCGGCTCGCCGCGAGCCCGCGCCCGGGCAAGCCTGGCTTCATATTGCTCCACGCGTCCGCCGTAGTCGGGCGCCATAACATCGAAAGCCTGGGCGGGCGCCGTCAAAAGTACAGCCGTCATCATTCCTGCAAGACCGAGAGATCGCAGCATAAGAGTTCCTTTTGGGGCGCTCGATGAAACGGCGGTCGCGCCGCCGAATGGCTGTCAGGGCTCAGTCGACCGAGCGCGCGTCTCGGGCCCTTTTAGGAAGGGGAAGGGCTTCGATTCGCGCCTCTTCCAGCTTCAGCGTTCCTTTTCTAAACAGGCGTTATCTGCAGTGCAAGCATAGCCTTAACTTTATGGTGAATTTTTTTTGAAGATGACGCTTGTCGCGACCAACCAATGCCCTACTCGGCCAAAGCTCAACGAAATGAAAATTAAGAACGCTTCACCGGCGGCGGTTCCGGCCTTGAGCCTGCTACATTCATTCTCCGCATTCGCAAAGGAGCCAAAGCTTGAGACTTCTTCCGTTGCGCATTGCGCTTGTCGCTCTCCTTGGCCTCGCCTTCGCGTGGCTGCAATTCGCAGAGCGGCCCGGGTCGCAACCTGCGCAAACCGAATGGCGAGAAGATGGCCGGCTGCATGTGTTTTTCTCGCCCGACTGTCCGCATTGCCATGAAGCCATCGAGTTTCTCAAACAGGGGCGCAAGATCGCTTACGTGCTACATGATATTTCAAAGCCGTCGAGCGAGGCGCTCTTTCGAAGAGTCGTGAAGCACTACGGCCTAGAAGACCCAGCCGTTCCCCTCTTCGTGCGCGGCTCGCGCTATGTCATTGGCTTTGACTCAGCGCAAACCACTGGGCGCGAAATTCTCGCGCTGCTTTCCGGCCAGGAAACTGGCGCGCGACGCGCCGCCGAATCGAAAATCATCATTCCTCTCATCGGCGAAGTTGATCCGACGCATCATTCCCTTCTCGCGCTGACAGCGCTCATGGGCTTGTCGGACGGGTTCAATCCATGCGCGATGTGGGTGCTGATCTACCTGATCTCTCTCATCGTGAATATTCAGGATCGACAAAAAATCTGGTGGCTGGTCGGCACGTTCGTGCTCGCTTCAGGAGTCCTGTACTTCCTGTTCATGACCGCGTGGCTCAACACTTTTCTCTTCATTGGATATATTCGTCCGCTCACGCAGCTCATCGCGCTGACGGCCATCGGTTTCGGCCTCGACCATCTCATCGGCGTCGCCGCAACCCGCGGAGAGATCGTCTGCGACGTGGGCGACATGGAGCAGCGCCAGCGCACAATGCAGTGGGGGCGCAGGATCGTCGCCGCGCCCGTAGGGATCGCTAGCCTCGTCATGGTGATTGCGCTGGCCTTCGCCGTGAACGCGATCGAATTCATCTGCTCTGCAGCATTGCCGGCGATCTACACGCACTTGCTTGCGTTGACCGATCTGCCGATCGCTCTGCACTATGCCTACATCGGGCTCTATGTCGCCTTTTTCATGCTGGACGATCTCATCATCTTCGGATTGGCGGCCTTCGCCGTGCAGAAAATTGTCAATACCCGCTATGCCGCCATCAGTCGCCTGATCGGGGGAGTCGTTCTCATTGGCCTCGGCGGTTGGATGCTGGCGCGTTGAGCGAAGGACCGCTGTCTCTCTCAACGATCATGTTCAAACCAGTCTGGGCCGTGACAATAGCGGCAAAGACCCGGTGCAACGGCAATGCAAGGAAGAGAGCGCTCATACACCGGATCGACGCACGCTTCGGCAAGACTCGAGGGAGCCGGGACATGACCCGCCCATCTGTCCTTCGGCGGCTCAATGCCGAAGCGTTCAAAAAGACGGAGAAGCGCATGCGCGTGGCGCTCTTCGGCTTCGATGATATTCACGAAAGGTCTGACCGGCCCGAATCTGTCGATCACGCCTTGATAGGTCGCGCGAGCCTTGTACTCATCGTCGAGCGCCTCGCGCAGCGCTCCGATCGTCTTTTCGTCAACGCAGGAGATTTTGGCGCGGCACTCCGGGCGCGATATCCACGCCCATACCGTAAAGCTCTAGCGGGAACGCTTGCGCTTCTTCTCGGCGTCCATCGCAAGCGACTTGCCCAGAATGTGCTCGTCGCGGCCGATAACATGTGCGCTGGCGCCGACGATGAGCGGATCGGGCCCGTGTACGACGCTATGATCTTTATTCGGATAATCGAGGCTCGATAAAAAGTGCTGCATGCAATTAAGGCGCGCGCGCTTTTTGTCGTCCGATTTGATGACGATCCAGGGCGCGTCGGCCGTGTCGGAGAAGAAGAACATCGCCTCCTTCGCCTCGGTGTAATCGTCCCATTTGTCCATCGACGCGCGATCGATCGGCGATAGTTTCCACTGCTTCAAGGGATCATTCATGCGCGAGCGGAAGCGGCGCTGCTGCTCCTCGCGCGTCACCGAGAACCAATATTTGTAGAGGCGAACGCCGGAATTGACGAACATGCGCTCAAGATCGGGACATTGGCGCATGAAGTCGAGATATTCGTTCGGGGTGCAGAAATTCATCACCCGCTCGACGCCGGCGCGATTGTACCAGGAGCGGTCGAAGAAAACGATCTCGCCCGCCGCCGGCAGGTGCTGGATGTAGCGCTGGAAATACCACTGGCTGCGCTCGCGCTCGGAAGGCTTTTCCAAGGCGACGACCCGCGCGCCGCGCGGATTGAGATGTTCCATGAAGCGCTTGATGGTGCCGCCCTTGCCGGCGGCGTCGCGCCCCTCGAACAGCAAGACGATGCGTTGACCGGTCTCCTTCACCCAGTTTTGCGCCTTGAGGAGCTCCACCTGGAGGAGCTCCATGTGCCGCAGGTAGACCTTCTCGCTCAGGCGGGTCTTGTAGGGAAATTCTCCTGATTCAAACGCCTTCCGCACCGCCTCGGCGTCAGCCCGCAGGCGACGCACGTCCTGATGTGGCGCGCGGGGAAGCGCCGCGGGCTCGGCCGCTTGGACGTCCGCGGGCTCAGCCGCGACTTTGGTAACGAGAGCCTCTCCGCCGGCCTCACCTACGGCGTTAACGGTTTCATCCATTATCGGCTCTCATGTCCGGCGCGCGCTCCGATTTGGAACTGTTCAGCGGGGTTCTCGTCGGGGGAGACTGCAGGCATTCGAAACACAGGGCAATAGCGCATTTCGACGCGTCGGCGGTTCTGGGCGGAGCGCATTGCCACGCGCCCGCCCCCTCCCTATAGTCCGCCGCCAAAACCGGGAAGCCGGATAACACACCCAAGGAAGCAATACCCATGCTAGAAGGCCTGCGCGTCGCCTCGCAGAACTGGATCGGCCGCACCATCATGGCGCTGGTCATGGGCGTCATCGTCATCAGTTTTTCGATCTGGGGCGTCGGAGACGTGTTTCGCGGCATGACCGCCCAGCGGCTCGCCCGAGTCGGCAGCGGCGAAGTCACGGTCGAGACCTATCGCAGCGCCTATCAGAACGAGCTCCGCCGCATTCAGCAGCGGATGCGGCGCGCAATCACCAATGAAGAAGCGCATCAGGCGGGGCTGGACCTTCAGATCCTCGAGCGCCTCGTCACGGAAGTTGCGCTTGACCAAAAGGCGCGCCAGCTCGGGCTGGCGGCAAGCGATGAGACCACCCAGCGTCTGCTCGCGTCTGAAAAGGTGTTTCAGGGGCCCGACGGCAAATTCGACGCCATGCGCTTCAAGCAGATCGCCAATGACTCCGGCTTCACCGAGCGGGGTTTCGTCGCGGATCAGAAGAACGCTTACCTGCGCAAGACGATTACAGACATCGCCGTCGCCGGAGTCGAGCCGCCCAAGTTGATGGTCGAGGCGATTTATCGTTTCCGCAATGAGTCGCGAACGATCGACTACGTCATTCTGCCGCCGTCGCTGGTCGGCGCCGCAGCGACGCCATCCGACGAAGAGCTGAAAAAATACTTCGACGAACGCGAGCAGACCTTCCGCGCCAAGGAATACCGCAAGCTGACGGCGCTGGTCGTCAGCCCTTCTACGGTCGGGAAGCCGGAGAGCGTGCCCGCCGAGCAGGTGCGCAAGCTTTACGAGGAGGTCAAATCGAAGCGCTACGGCATGCCGGAAAAGCGTGACGTACGGCAGATCGTGTTCAAGACCGACACCGAAGCCGAAGCTGCGCTCGCCAAGCTCAAAGCCGGCGCCGACATCGAGGCGATGGCGGCCGAGCTCAAACTCAATCCCAAGGACGTCAACCTCGGCCTCGTCGAGCAGCGCGACTTCGGCGATCCCAAAGTCGGCGCGGCGGTTTTTGCGCTTCCCAGTCCGGGGCTCACCGAGCCGGTTCATACCGCCTTCGGGGCCGTCGTCTCTCAGGTAAAGAGCATCGCCCCGGCGGTCTACAACAAGACTTTCGAGCAGGCCGAGCCGGAACTGCGCGCGGAAATCGCCGCGCAGGGCGCGATGCCTGAAGTGCGCCGGCTCCATGAGGCCATCGAGGATCAGCGCGCCTCCGGCAAAACTCTCGCCGAATCCGCAAAGGCCGTGGGGCTGGAGACGCAGGTCTATGACGGCGTCGACGACGCAGGCAATGACCGCAGCGGCAAGCCGATCGCCGGCCTTCCTTCCGGTCCAGACCTCGTGAAGGCCGCCTTCGCATCGGACATCGGCGTCGATAACGATACCGTCGCGACGCGTGACGGCGGCTATGTCTGGTACGAGGTCAATGGCATCGAGCCCGCCCGGCAGAAGACATTCGAAGAGGTGAAGGCGGCCGTCGTCGACGCCATGCGCAGCGACGCGGCGCAAAAGGCGCTCGCCGCCAAGGCCGATGAAATCGTCGCCAAGCTGAACGCGGGCCGGTCAATCGAAGACGTCGCCAAGGAAGTGGGCGTTCAGACCCAACGCGCCAATGACGTGAAGCGCGAAGCGCGGCCCGACTTCAACACCAACGTCATCGTTCGATTCTTCGATGTCGCGCCGCGCAACGCCGGCTCCGCCGTCGTCGACAATGGGCGGCTGGTGTTTTTCGTGCGCGACTCGACGACTCCCGTGTTCGACCCGAGTTCGATCGAAGCGAAGACGATCGCCCAGCAACTGAAGCCTGCGTTTCACAACGACCTGCTGGAGCAATATGTCGGCGGCCTCGAGAAGGCGCTCGGCGTCGACATCAACCAGAAGGCCTTGGAAGCCGCGACCGGAGCGGAACGCGACAAGTGAGCGGCGCGCTGTTCGAGCCCGACTTCGACGCCTTCGGCGCCGAATATGACGCAGATCGGCCGCAGCTGGTCGTGACTCGGTTGGTCGCCGATCTCGAAACGCCGGTCTCCGCCTATCTCAAGCTCACGCGCGAGCGGCGCGGCGCCGCCTTTCTGCTCGAATCCGTGGAAGGCGGCGCCGCCCGCGGCCGCTACTCGATGATCGGCCTCGACCCGGACGTGATTTTTCGCGTCCTCGGCGACAGAGCGGAAATCAATCGCGCCGCGCTCGACGACGCGAGCGTCTTCACGCCTTGCGAGGGAGCGCCGCTCGTCGCCTTGCGTCAGCTCATCGCCGAATCCGCCGTGCCGCAGGCCGTGCGGCTGCCGCCGATGGCGGCGGGAGTCTTCGGCTACCTCGGCTATGACATGGTGCGCCAGATGGAGCGCCTCGGACCCGCCAAGGAAGACAGGATCGGCGCGCCTGACGCGCTTTTCATGCGTCCGACGGTCATGATCGTCTTTGACACGGTTCGCGACGAAATCTCCATTGTCACGCCGGCTCGGCCGAAAGCCGGCGTCGCGGCGAAGGCGGCCTATGAAGCGGCGCTCGCGCGCCTCGACAAAGTCGTTGCGACGCTGGAGGCGCCGCTGGAGCATCGCGACGGCGGCGCCGACGCGCAACTCCTCGCTCAGGAGCCGGTTTCGAATACGCCGCCATCTCGTTTTCTGGAGATGGTCGAGCGCGCCAAGGAATATATTCGCGCCGGCGACATCTTCCAGGTCGTGCTGTCGCAGCGGTTCACCGCGCCTTTCGCTTTGCCCGCCTTTGCGCTCTATCGCGCATTGCGCCGCGTGAACCCGGCGCCTTTTTTATGCTTTCTCGATTTCGGCGAATTCCAGATCGTTTGTTCGAGTCCCGAGATCCTCGTGCGCGTCGCCGAAAGCACGGTGACGATTCGCCCGATCGCCGGCACGCGCTGGCGCAGCGAGGAGAAGGCGGAGGACGAGCGTCTGGCGGCGGATCTCCTCGCCGATGAAAAGGAGCGCGCCGAACATCTCATGCTGCTCGATCTCGGCCGCAACGACGTCGGCCGCGTCGCAAAGACCGGCACGGTGCGCGTCACTGACAGTTTCACCATCGAGCGCTACAGTCACGTGATGCACATCGTCTCCAATGTCGAAGGCGAGCTTGATGCGCGCCACGATTGCATCGACGCGCTCGCCGCGGGGTTTCCCGCCGGCACTGTCTCTGGCGCGCCGAAAGTGCGCGCCATGGAGATCATTGACGAGCTTGAGACCGACAAGCGCGGCATCTATGGCGGCTGCATCGGCTATTTCGGCGCCGGCGGCCAAATGGACACTTGCATCGTGCTGCGCACGGCGATCGTGAAGGACGGCAAGATGCATGTGCAGGCAGGCGCCGGCGTCGTCTACGACAGCGAACCGGAGTATGAACACCGCGAATGCGTCAACAAGGCGAAAGCGCTTTTCCGCGCCGCCGAGGAAGCGGTTCGCTTCGCAACGCGCGCGCGGCGGGGGCAGTAGCCATTTCCGCCAAAGCGCACGGACAGCGAAACAGGCGGCGGCGCATCTGATGGATGGCCCAACGATCTACGACGACGGCGACGATCCCTACCGCGCAATTCGCGTCGGCGAACCTAATGGCGGCGACGCCGCAAAATGGGGCGTGCTGCTCTCGCGCTTCATGCGCATCGTCGCGTTATTTTGGCTCGTGCAAGGCTTGATGCAGTGGCGGATCATTCTCGCTGCCGAACGCTCGATCTTCGAAACCATGCCGCAGAGCGCAGCCTCCGCCGTTATTTTCTTCGCCGTGCTCGATCTCATCGCCGGCGTCGGCCTGTGGCTGGCGACGCCCTGGGGCGGCGTGCTGTGGCTGCTCGTCGCCAGCGCGCAGATTTTTCTTACGCTCAGCATGCCGGGATTCTTCACCGGCGGTTATTGGCTGATCGGCGTCAACGCCGTGCTGATCGCCATGTATTTCGGGCTGACCTTCGAGGCCGGACGCGATATCGAGGCGCAGCGCATGCGCGAACGCCGCCGTCGCCGCAAATTCGACAGGAAACCGCCAAAAGCTTCCTGATGCGCAAGGTTTGTTAGAGGAATCTTAGCGTAAATCGAACGTTTAAGTTCATCTCTCATTCACCGCAAACAGCCCCTATCGGGGTAAACGCACGATTCATGCTGTTGTTTAAACTGCCTTTCACCTGCGCCGATCTAATTTGATCTCATCGAACGCCGATCAAGAGATGCGCGATGCATCCGCCCTGATGGAGAAGACGATGAGCGCCATGACCAAGACAGCCCCTGCCCGCGAGGATCGCGCCAGCGAGATCCGACCGGTTTATCTCGAAGCGCTCACGCTCGTCGAACGCCTTCACCGCCGTCTGCTCGACGTCATCAAGGACGAATTCGACCGCCGGGATCTTGGCGACGTCAATTCCGTGCAGGCGCTGCTGCTTTACAACATCGGCGACAAGGAGTTGACCGCGAGCGAATTGCGCACGCGCGGCTATTACCTCGGCTCCAATGTCTCATACAACGTCAAGAAGCTCGTCGACATGGGCTATATGCATCATGCGCGCTCGCGCCTTGATCGCCGTTCGGTGCGCATCAGCCTGACTCCGAAGGGCAAGCAAATTCACGATATCGTTGCGCAGCTTTATGAGAAGCACGCGCTGACGGTCGAGCAGATCGGCGGCGTCTCCTGCGACGAGTTTCGCACCCTCAATACGTCGCTTTCACGGCTGGAGCGCTTCTGGACCGATCAGGTCCGCTATCGCCTCTGACGCGATCTCGCTTTCTTCTCGTCTCTCGCCTGTTGTCTCTCTATCGCCGGCAAGCGCCCCAGGGCCGCTTCGCCGGCGTTTTTCGTGCATCCCGCGCTTAGAGCAGGTTCCGAAAAAGTTGACAGACTTTTTCGATGAGAACCTGCTCCAACATTTTGATTTTGAGCGCTTCCTGATCGATCACATGATCCATGTGAGGGGGAAGCGCTCTAGCGCAAACCGCCGCGTAGTCCTATCTTACCGGCTGTTAACCACGACCGCAGGAGCTCAAATGCGATGGTCCCTCACGATCGGCTCCTTCAAGGGAACCGCCGTGCGCATTCACGTCACGTTCCTGCTGCTCCTGGGCTGGATCGGCTTTGCGGCTTACCAGCGCGGCGGCGCCGTCGCAGCGCGCGACAGTATCCTGTTCATCGTCGCGATCTTTGTCTGCGTCGTGCTGCACGAGTTCGGCCACATATTGACGGCGCGGCGCTATGGCATCGTTTCGCCGGTGATCACGCTGCTGCCGATCGGCGGCGTGGCCGACATGGAAAGAATGCCCGATAAGCCCCGCCAGGAGCTGCTGATCGCGCTGGCGGGTCCGGCGGTCAATCTCGTCATTGCGGCTTTGCTGATCCTGTTTCTTGGCGCCGTCGACGTGTCCGACGGGATCCAGATCAGCGACCCCTCCGTCAATCTCTTAAAACGTCTGGCGGCCGTGAATATCTTTCTTGCCGCGTTCAACTTGATCCCGGCCTTTCCGATGGATGGCGGCCGCGTGCTGCGGGCGGCGCTCTCGATCTGGATTGGCAAGGGCCGTGCGACGCGCATCGCCGCGCAGATCGGTCAGGGCTTCGCTTTCCTGCTCGGTTTTCTCGGGCTGTTCGGAAATCCGCTGCTGCTGTTCATCGCGATATTCGTCTATATCGCGGCGGCGGGCGAAGCGCAGATGACGTCGATGTCCGAGGCGGCGCGTGGCCTGAAAGCCGCCGACGCCATGGAGACGCGCATCGCCGTGATCGAACGCAGCTCAAGCGTGCGCGAAGCGGTTGATATCCTTCTGGCCACGTCTCAGGACGAATTCCCGGTCGTGGACGCCTCGCGCCGGCTTAGCGGATTCCTGTCGCGCGCCAACATCATCGAAGCGTTGCGGGCTGCCGAACCCGGCGCGCCGATCGCGCCTTTCGTTCGCCAGGAGCCCGCGACGATCGATGGCCGCGAGAACATCGACGCCGCCCTGCCCATGCTCACGAGCGGAGAGGCGGTCGGCGTAACCGACGAGGAGGGTCGATTCTTGGGTCTTCTGACCCGCCAGTCGCTGGCTGAGATCATGATGATCAAAGATGTTCGGCCGGACTGGCGCTTCTCGCCGCGAGACGATCGCCGTCCGACGGTTGCGTAAGCCCGCCACCCGGCCTATTGCACTGTCAAACCCGCGCCAGGAGGCTGGACAGCAGCCCAATGTCCAACGTCACGCTTATCGACAACTACGACAGCTTCACTTTCAACCTGGTTCACTATTTCGGCCAGCTGGGCGCGAACGTCACGGTACACCGCAACGACGCCGTTTCGGTCGCCGAAGTGCTGGCTGGGGGACCCGACGCGATCGTGCTGTCGCCCGGCCCCTGCACGCCGCATGAGGCGGGCATCTGCATGGAGCTGATCTCAGCCGCCGCCGAGACCGTGCCGATTTTCGGCGTCTGCCTCGGCCATCAGTCGATCGGCGAGGTGTTTGGCGGCGACGTCATTCGAGCGCCGCTGCCGATCCACGGTAAGATGGCCACTATTCTCCACCACGGCGACGCCGTGTTTCGCGGCATCGAGGGGCCGTTCCAGGCGACGCGCTACCATTCGCTGATCGTCAGCCGCGACACCCTTCCCGACTGCCTGCGGGTGACCGCCGAGACGCCTGACGGCCTCATCATGGCGCTGTCGCATAAGACGCTCCCAACGCATGGCGTGCAATTCCATCCCGAGAGCATCACCTCGCAGCACGGCCACAAAATTCTACAAAATTTCCTCGATCTCGCGCAGGAGTGGAACGAGGGCCCCCGGCGGCGTGAGAAGGCGGCGTGAGGACCGCTTCGAAGGTCGCCTGCAGCCCTCGGCCGGCGGCCCTGCCCTTGCGCCACGGCGCTGAACGACAGTGAGCGAGGATTTCAAATCCTACATCGCCGCGCTGGTCTCCGGCGCGCCCCTTGCCCGTGACGAGGCGAGAGCGGCATTTTCGCTGATTTTCCGTGGCGACGCCACGCCCGCTCAGCTTGGGGCCTTTCTCATGGGCCTGCGCCTGCGCGGCGAGACAATCGACGAGATCATCGGGGCCGCCGAGGCGATGCGCGCCGCGATGACGCCGGTCGAAGCGCCGGCCGGCGCAATCGACATCGTCGGGACCGGCGGCGACGGCGCCGGCACATACAATATTTCCACTTTGGCCGCGATCATCGCCGCAGCGGCCGGCGCGATCGTCGCCAAACATGGCGGCAAGGCGGCCACGTCGCTGTCGGGTTCCTCCGACGTGCTCGGCGAACTCGGCGTCAAGGTCGGCGTTTCGCCAGCCGCCGCCGCCGCATCGCTTCAAGACGCCGGAATCTGCTTCATGGCCGCGACGACGCACCACCCGGCCATGCGCCACGCCGCGCCGGTGAGAAGCGAGCTGGGCGTGCGCACGATCTTCAATTTGCTTGGCCCTTTGTGTAACCCCGCGCGGGTCGAACGGCAGATGATTGGAGTCTTCTCCCGCGACTGGCTCGAACCCTTGGCCCGCGCGCTTCGGGAGCTCGGCGCAAAGCGCGTCTGGCTGCTGCATGGCGGCGACGGGCTCGATGAAGCGACGACGACGGCCGTCACCCATGTCGTCGCGCTCGAAGACGGCGAGATCCGCAGCTTTGAGCTGTCGCCGGAGGAGGCCGGATTGCCCCGCGCGACGATTCAGGCGCTTGTCGGCGGCGACGCGGCGCATAACGCCAGAGCCCTGCGCGCCGTTCTGGAGGGCGCCAAGAACGCCTACCGCGACGTCGCCGTCCTCAACGCCGGCGTGGCGCTGGTCGTCGCCGGGCGCGCCGCGAATGTGCGCGAAGGCGCGGCGCTCGCTGAGGCGGCGATCGATTCCGGCGCGGCGCGCGATAAGCTCGACGCGCTGATCCGCTGCTCCAATCGAGACGCCTGATCGGCCTTGGCCTCGATCGGGATAGGATTGCGCGGGTTTATCGGCTATTCATGAGCAGCCGGCAGTCGGCGGAACGAGTTCGAGCGAGGGCGGTCGCGGCCTGTCTTCGCCGCAGGCGAGAAGATGACCGACATCCTAAGAAAGATCGAAGCTTATAAGCGCACCGAGATTTCCGAGGCCAAGGTGCGCATGCCGTTCGCGACGCTCGAGCGCAACGTGCGCGATCATGATCCGCCGCGCGGCTTCGTCCATGCGATCGAGCAGAAACTGAACGAGCGTCGCATCGCGCTCATCGCCGAGATCAAGAAGGCGAGCCCGTCCAAGGGAATCATTCGCCCAGACTTCGATCCGCCGAAACTGGCGCGCTCCTATGAAGCCGGCGGCGCGGCCTGTCTTTCAGTGCTGACCGACACGCCCTCGTTCAAAGGCAGACTCGAAGACCTAGAAGCCGCGCGAAAAGCGACGCATTTGCCGGCGCTCCGCAAGGATTTCATGTTCGATCCCTATCAGGTCTATGAGGCGCGCGCTTACGGCGCGGACTGCATTCTCATCATTATGGCCGCCGTCGACGACGACGAAGCGAAGGCGCTGAACACCGCCGCGCATGATCTGCGCATGGACGTGCTCGTTGAAGTGCATGACGAGAAAGAGCTTGATCGCGCCCTGGCGCTGGAGACGCGTATGATCGGCGTGAACAATCGCGATCTCCATGACTTCAAAGTGTCGCTCGAAGTCAGTGAGAGGCTCGCCGAGAAGATTCCGCGCGACAGGATTATCGTCGCCGAAAGCGGAATCACGACGCATGACGACTGCGTGCGCCTGGAAAAATCGCACATCTTCACCTTTCTCGTCGGCGAAAGCCTGATGCGCAAGCACGACGTCGAAGCGGCTACGCGCGAACTCCTGCAAGGCGCAACGGCCAATCACAACTCCGGCGCGCATAAGTTCCCCGCCGGCGCGTAACATGAGCGCGCTGACTCACATCGGCGCAACGGGCGAAGCGCATATGGTCGACGTATCGGCGAAGGCCGAGACGTCGCGCGTGGCGCTCGCCCGTGGCCATGTGGTGATGGCGCACGAAACTCTGCGTCTCGCCGTCGAGGGTCAGGCCAAGAAGGGCGACGTTTTCGGCGTCGCCCGCGTTGCGGGCATCATGGCGGCGAAAAAGACGAGCGACCTCATTCCGCTGTGCCATCCTTTGCCCCTGTCGAGCATCTCGGTCGAGATCACGCCCGATGACGCGCTGCCGGGCCTGCGCGTCCTGGCCGAAGCGTCTGTCACTGGCAGGACCGGCGTCGAGATGGAGGCGTTGACGGCCGTTTCGGTCGCCTGTCTGACCATCTACGACATGCTGAAGGCGGCGGATCGCGGCATGCGCATCGAGGGCGTCGAACTCGTCGAAAAGCGCGGCGGCAAGTCCGGCGACTGGCGACGCGCCGAATAGTTCGACTTGGGCGGCGCCATCGCTTATCCCGACATCGACATTGACGCGGCGCTTGCGATGGTCGTGCTGGCCGCGCTCACGGCCGAGAGCCTCTGTGCTTTCATTTTCCGCCGCGTCGCGAACGGGGGATAGATTTCGCGTGGATAAGCTTCTTTCCGTTCCCGACGCCCTTGCGCGGGTGCTCGCTGGGGCTTCACGGCTTGGCGAAGAACTGGCCCCGCTGGCGCGGGCGCGCGGCCGCACGCTTGCCGCCGACCTTGTCGCCCGCCGCAGCCAGCCGCCCGTCGCCGTCTCGGCCATGGATGGCTTTGCGCTGCGCGCCGCTGACCTTGCTTCGGGGCCGCTGCGCATCGTCGGCGAAAGCGCCGCAGGCCGCGGCTATGGCGCGGCGCTCCAGCCGGGCGAAGCTGTGCGCATCTTTACCGGCGCGCCGGTCCCGGAGGGCGCCGACGCGATATTGCTTCAAGAAGACGCTGTCGTCGCCGACGGCGCATTGACGGCAGGCGCGCCGCCCGGCCCGCATATTCGCGGAGCTGGCCTCGACTTTCGCGAAGGCGCGGTCGCGCTCTTCGCCGGCGTGCGCCTCGGCCCAGCCGAACTCGCGCTCGCCGCCGCCATGAACCATGCCGCGGTTCCTGTCGCGCGGCGTCCCCGCGTCGCCATCATCGCTTCAGGCGACGAACTTGTGCCGCCTGGCGCCGAGCCCGGCCCCTCGCAGATCATCTCCTGCAATAATCTCGCGGTCGCCGCCATCGCCGAAGACGCCGGCGCCGAAGTGATCGACCTCGGCATCTTCCGCGACGATCTCGCGGAACTCGAACGCGGCGTCGGCCTCGCGCGAGAGGCGCGCGCCGACGTTCTAGTGACGCTCGGCGGCGCGTCGGTCGGCGACCGCGACCTGCTGCGTCCGGCGCTGGCGCGGCAGGGCATGTCGCTCGACTTCTGGAAAATCGCGATGCGCCCAGGCAAGCCCCTGATCCATGGCGCGCTGGGCGACGCGCGGATCCTCGGCCTGCCCGGCAATCCGGTCGCCTCCTTTGTCTGCGCGCTGGTCTTTCTCGCGCCGCTCCTGCGCGCGCTGCAGGGCGATCCAGACGCCGGCGGCGATCGGACCGAACTGGCGATCGCAGGAAGCGCCCTTCCGGCCAATAAGGGGCGGCGCGACTATATGCGCGCGCGGCTCGCCCTGGACGAAAATGGCCGCCTCGTCGCAACGCCGCAGCCGCTGCAGGACTCGTCGCTGCTCACCGAGCTGGCGCAATCGCAAGCGCTGCTGATCCGCGAGCCGGGCGCGACGCCCCTGACGAAGGGCGACGCCTGCCGCATCCTTCGGCTGCCATGATCAGAGGCCGCGCATCCGTGACTTTGGCGCCGCAACATGGCAAAGGAAACGCGCGCGCTGATCAGCCCGCCACGAAAGCAGGCCCGCATGTCGATCATCGATTCCGTCCGTAAGTCGCTCGTCCCGATCCATCCGGAAGGCTACGTCTTCATCGCCGGTTTCGCCGCCGTCTCCTTCCTGCTGGATTGGCTGTCGCCGACGCTCGGCTGGATGGGCTTCATCGCCACCGCCTGGTGCGCTTATTTCTTCCGCAATCCGCCGCGGGTGACGCCGCTGCGCGAAGGGCTCGTCATCTCGCCCGCGGACGGCGTCGTCAGCGCGGTCGGCTTCTTTCTGCCGCCGGCCGAACTCGGCCTAGGAGCCGAGCCGATGCAGCGCATCTCCGTGTTCATGAGCGTCTTTGACGTGCATGTGAACCGTGCGCCAATCACCGGCCGCATTTCGAGAATCGCTTATAAGCCGGGCCTGTTCCTCAACGCCGACCTCGACAAGGCCAGCGACGACAATGAACGCAGCGGCATGGTCATCGAAGCGCCGTCGGGCCGCTTTGGAGTGGTGCAGATCGCAGGACTCGTCGCGCGGCGCATCGTCGGATTCGTCAAGGAAGGCGAGCAGATCGGCGTCGGCGACCGTTTTGGCCTCATTCGTTTTGGGTCGCGCGTCGACGTCTACATGCCGTCATCGGCCCGGCCCATGGTGGCTATCGGGTCTCGCGCCATCGCCGGCGAGACGATCCTCGCTGACATGACCGCCGGCGCCCCTGCGCTGTCATTCAAGGCGGGTTGAACAAGTCATGGCCGATCCCTTCTTCTCCGGGCGCGATTCGCAAGAAGGAACCCTGACGCCCTCCGAACAGCGTCGGCTGCGATTTCGCAACATTCCGTTGCGCATCGTTCTTCCCAATCTCGTGACGCTGCTCGCCCTGTGTATGGGGCTGACGGCGATCCGCTATGGAATCGAAGGACGATTTGAAACGGCCGTGACGGCGGTGATGGCCGCGGCGGTGCTCGACGGGCTGGACGGCCGCTTGGCGCGCGCCATCAAGGGCACGTCGCGCTTCGGGGCGGAACTCGACTCGCTTTCGGATTTCGTCGATTTCGGCGTCGCGCCCGGCCTGTTGCTGTATCTGTGGACGCTGCACGAGATCAAAGGCCTCGGCTGGTTCGCCGTGCTCGTCTTCGCCATCGCCGGCGCACTACGGCTCGCCCGCTTCAATGTGACGATGGACGATCCGAGCAAGCCCGCCTGGCATGCGGAATTCTTCGTCGGCATGCCGGCGCCCGCCGGCGCCGTGACGGTGTTGCTGCCGCTCTATCTGCATTTCTCCGTCTTGGAGCTGCCGGCATCCAAGGCGATGACGCCGTTTTACATCGTCTATGTGCTCGGCATCGCCTTCCTGATGGCGAGCCGCATTCCGCATTTCTCCGGCAAGCGCATCGGGCGCATACCGCGCGACCTCGTCATTCCGGTGCTTTTCGGGGTTGGCGTAACGGCGCTGCTGCTGGCGATCTATCCGATGGAGCTGCTCGCCGTGCTGAGCGTCGCGTTCCTCGCCGCTATTCCGCTTAGCGTGAGGCGCTATAACAAGCTCGCGAAAGCGGAGGCGGAAAAAGCGGCGGCGCTCAAAGAGGCGTGACCGTAAGCAATAAGCGCTGGCGCGTCAAAAGCGATCTTTGCGATCACGATAATTTCCCGCCTTTGCCCCCTTCGCGACTTCTGCCAGTTGATCGCGCTCCGGCACGGGAACGAGCAGCACGCCAGATCCTTTGGGGATGAACGCAAACTCCTGGCCGGGCTGCCATTTGTGCTTCTCGTAACCCGCTTTTGGGATCGATCTGAAATTTCGCGGAGAGAGTGGCGGAGTCGGGGGTCCTCATACGTAACTGTCACTGAGCGGCGGCGAGCGGCGCCAGCGGCTGGACCTCGACTTTCTGATTGAGCGGCGGCGGCCCGACGGGGGCGGTTCCGCCGCTCGCGTCAATCACCGCTTGCGTCTCGGCCTCGCCAGGGCGCGGGGCCGTCAGCTGCGCGCCGATCTTTCGCACCACGTCGGGCGCTTCGGCGAAGGCGCCATGGCCGACGAAGTCCGTCGAGAATGACGAGATGTCATGCACGGCGACGCCCAATCGATCCAGCTCCGACTTGTCTTCAGGATTGGTGGGGTTCATCGCGCCGAGACGGGGACGGTCTCCGGCGATGCGCGACGCGAGCGACAGCGCGCGATCATTGTTGGCGACGAAGATCGACACATGCCTAGGATCGACGCGCGCAACCTGTTGGCGGAAAACATTAAGATCAATGTCGGGCGCGGCCAGCATGACCTCGCCAAGTTTGCCGTCGAGATCCGGATGGCCGGACTGCGCGACGCCGCGTAGCGTCTCCATCGTCAGCCACGCGCCCATCGAATGGGCGAGAACATGAATCCGTCCGACGCCCGGCGTGCGCGACAGTTCGACGACGAACTTCTCAAGCGCATCGCGTGAGACTGTCGCCGCTTCCTTGTCGGACTCATAGTTGAACAGCCCGCCTCGGGAATTCCAGGTAAAGAGCGCGGGAACGCCAGAGAAGCGTCCGTCGGCGACAATCTGCGCCAGACGAAAGCGCGCCTCCTCGACTCCGGTGTTGAAGCCGTGCACGTAAAGCAGCACGTCGCGCGAATTGCCGATGCGACCCGAGACGTGCGAGGCGACTTCGCCGTAGAACTCGCGCTCATCCATGTTGCGCTTCGACAGCACTGTGAAATGCCGACGCCGATCGGCGCCGCCGAAGCTTGGACGCTCGAGGCTTCCAGCGCGATGGTTGAGCGGGACGCCAATCGAAGTCAGCGAAAAATGCGCGCGGCCGTCGTCTGTCGCGCCTTCGGAACGCCGCGTCGAAGCGACGAAAATGGCGACGTCCGACGGCTCCCCCTGGGCTCCAGAGGCAAGAGAAACGGCGTTGCCGACGTGGCCGTCGACCATGCGCATGCCGTCCGACACGCAGCCGCCAAGCGATGCCGCGATCAAGAGCGCGCATAAGCGCGTCAGCGTTTCTTTTCCATGAGTGCGCAAATTGGTTGGCTCGATCCAGCGCCTGTTCGGAACTGAATCCGCAGCGGCGCGCTTCGACTGAGGCGCTTCGCCTCTCCACCGTCGTTTCTGACGAAAGAAAGCGACCAAAGCGGGGCGAGACGCCCGCCGCAACAGGGAAAAAGTCTCGACATTTCATGAAGCCCGCGCAAATCGGTCGCACTTGCGCGAATGTGGGTCGCCTGCGCATAGTGCCAAGAAAATAACATTCAGGGAGATCCGACGTGGCGGCGCGCCCGCTATGTCGAAAAGCCAATGCGGATCATAATCTTGGGGTCGGGCGCCGGCGGCGGCTTCCCGCAATGGAATTGCAACTGCGCGAATTGCCGGGCTGTCCGCGCCGGAGCGCCCGGCTTTTTGCCGCGCACACAGTCCTCATTGGCGGTGAGCGCCAATGGCGCAGACTGGCTGCTGCTCAACGCCTCGCCTGATCTGCGCGAGCAAATCGCCGCCACGCCCGAGCTTGCTCCGGGCCCTGACGACGGTTTGCGCGCGAGCCCGATCAAGGCGGTGGCGCTGACAAATGGCGACGTGGACCATGTCGCGGGTCTTCTCAACATGCGAGAAGCGCAGCCGTTCAGCCTCTACGCCGCAGGACGGGTTCTCGATGCGCTCGGCGCCAATCCGATTTTTACGATCCTGCAGACGCAGCTCGTGCCCCGCATTGAGCTTCGCATAGAAGAAGCCGTGCCTGTCACCGGAGCGGGCATCGATCTCGGTCTCGCGATCCGCGCCTTTCCCGTTCCGGGCAAGATCGCGCTCTACCTCGAAAACGCCAATGCGCCGAATTTCGGAACAAGCGCCGGCGACACACTGGGGCTGGAGATCATCGAAGCCGGAACTGGCGACTCGTTCTTTTACATTCCGGGATGCGCCAAGGTTGACGCGGACCTCGCCGATCGGCTCCGCGGCGCCAAGCTTGTCTTCTTCGATGGCACGCTTTTCCACGAAAACGAGATGATCGAGCAAGGCCTGCTCGGCAAGACCGGCTCGCGCATGGGCCACATCAATGTCAGCGGCGCCGACGGCTCCATCGCCGCGTTCGCGCCGCTCGACGTGAACCGCAAAATTTATGTGCACATCAACAATTCCAATCCTCTGCTCAACGAATTCTCGGACGCATATGCGACCGCTCAAGCGGCCGGCTGGGAAATCGGCGAGGATGGCATGGAGGTCGACCTGTGAACGAGATCGTAGCCATTGATTGGCGCGGCGTCGCGCCCCTCCCCCGCGACGAATTCGAAGCTGCGATCCGGGCGGTTGGCGCCGAGCGCTATCACGACAAGCACGAGTTTCATAAGCTGCTGCACGGCGGCAAGCTCAACAAGGATCAGGTCGCCGCGTGGGCGCTGAACCGCTACTGCTATCAGGAGGCGGTGCCGCGCAAGGACGCCGCTTTCATGAGCCGCGTCCATGATCGCGAGCTGCGCCGCGAGTGGATACATCGCATCCATGATCATGATGGACTTGGCGAAGAAGGCGGCGGCATCGAGCGCTGGCTTGTGCTTACCGACGCGCTCGGCTTCTCGCGCGATTACGTGACATCCCGGCGCGGCGCCCTGCCCGCGACAAAATTCGCCGTCGAAGCCTATGTGCGCTTTGTCGTCGAGCAGGCGCTCGTCGTTGCGGTCGCGTCTTCGCTGACCGAACTCTTCGCGCCGTCGATCCATCGCGAACGCATCGTCGGAATGCTGGAAAATTACGATTTCGTCGACGACCAGGTGATGGCCTATTTCAAACGCCGGCTGACCCAGGCGCCGCGCGATTCCGAGTTTGCGCTCGGCTATGTGCTCGATAACGCCAAAACCCGCGCCGAACAGGAAGCCTGCGTCGGCGCCGTGCGGTTCAAATGCGACGTCTTGTGGGCGCAGCTTGACGCATTACATCACGCCTACGTCACGCCCGGGCCGATCCCGCCCGGCGCATGGCGGCCAGGAGAAGCAAATGTCTGAGGCGCACGCCTCGCGGTTCGTGATTGCGCCGGATTCGCGTCCGGCCTTCACGCGCTACGCGCGGCTGCATGAAGACCGCGCGCGCTCTCGAACGGTTATTCTCGCGCCCGAGCGCGCCTATGAACTCGATCCGATTGGGCTCATCGTGCTGCGCGCGATCGACGGCGCAACGCGCCTCGCCGATCTGTGCGCGCGCCTCGCGCAGCAATATTCCGCGCCCCTCGACATCATCACGCGCGACGTTACCGCGCTGCTGCAGGGGCTCGCCGACAAGCGACTGCTGCGCGACGGGACCGACGAATTCGCAGCGCCGCCGCCGTCCGCCTTCGCCGCGTCGATCGCGCCATTCGCGGGTGGACCTGCGGGGCTGCTCGCCGAGCTTACCCATCGCTGCCCGCTGCAATGTCCCTATTGCTCCAATCCGCTGGAGCTCGAGCGCTCGAATACGGAACTCACCGCCCATGAATGGGGCGAGACCTTCCGTCAGGCGGCGTCGATCGGCGCGCTGCAGCTGCATCTTTCCGGCGGCGAACCCACCGTGCGACGCGATCTTGAAGAGATACTCGCACAGGCGGTCGACGCGGGGCTCTACACCAATCTCGTCACCTCCGCCGTTCTGCTGACGCGCGAGCGGTTGCAGCGTCTCGCCGAGATCGGCCTCGATCATGTGCAGGTCTCCATCCAGGATGTCGTTCCCGAGAGCGCCGACCGAATCTCTGGCTATCAGGGCGGCGTCGCCAAGAAGCGCGACGTCGCGCGATGGACGCGCGAATTCGGCATGGGGTTGACGATCAATGCGCCGATGCACCGGCAGAACATTGCGCATCTGCCGCAGATCATCGATTTCGCCGTCGAGGTCGATGCGCAGCGCATCGAGATCGCGCATATTCAATATTACGCCTGGGCGCAGATGAACCGGGCCGCGCTCATCCCGACGCGCGAAGCTTTTATGGAAACGGTCGGCATCGTCGACGAGGCGAAGAAGCGTCTCGCCGGCGTTCTCAATTTCGATTTTGTCATCCACGATCATTACGCGACGCGGCCGAAGGCCTGCACCGGCGGCTGGGGGCGTTCGATCATGGCGGTGACGCCGTCCGGCAAGGCTCTGCCCTGCCACGCCGCGCAGACCTTGCCGGGACTGAGCTTCGACAATGTGCGCGAGAGACCGCTCGCCGACATCTGGCGGAACGGCGCAGCCTTCAACGCCTTCCGCGGCACGGATTGGATGAAGGAGCCCTGCCGTTCTTGCGAGCGCCGCGAAATCGATTTCGGCGGTTGCCGCTGTCAGGCGTTCGCGATAGCCGGCGACGCCGCGGCGACAGACCCCGCCTGCCACCTCTCGCCGGATCATGCGCGCTTCGCCGCTTACGCGGAAGTTGAATCGCACATCACGGCGCCGGACTTTATCTACCGCCGCTATGGCGGCGCCGCGGCGTCAACGGCGCGCGCCAAAGAGCCGGCGTGACCTACCGCTGAGCCGCGCGAGGATCGTCGCGCGGGTCAAGATAGGTGATGTTCCACGGGCCGACGCCAGTCACTTGTATCACCGTGTCGTCTTCGAAATTGACCCAGTGGCCCGCTTCCGCGGGCGTCGCCGCAAAACCGCCGGCGGCAAGCGTCTTCTCGGCGTTTGGATCGACCTTGGCTCCCTGACCGTAACGGACGGCCCCCGACAACACCGTCATCGTTTCCATCCCGCTGTGCTTATGCGCGCCAATCTTATATCCTTTGGGCGCGCGCATTCTCAGTATGTAAGGTCCGCCCTGCGTCGGATCGCCGAACAACATCGCGACTTCCGCGCCCCTCGGCAGTTCTGCCGGACCCGCCTTCCATTCGAGTTTTTCTTGCGAAAAGACGGAGCCTGGAGCTTCCGCCATCGCGGCGATGGGAGCTGCGAGGCTGATGGCCGCGCCCGCAAGAATTGCAGCAAGATTTCGCATAGCTTTGGCCTCCAAAGCGCCCCTTGCTTGAGATAGTGCGCCGAAGACACACAGGGACGAAGAATTCAAAAATTCGATTTCGGTAACAAACGAGCAACTTCCACAGGGCATATTGAGCCTTGTCTCGCGGAGTTAAGGATTTGTTTCGCATAAGTTGCGTAATGGAGCTTGTCGCATGAAGTCGCGGGATACGCTTGTCCGTCTCAAACGGTTCCAGGCCGAGGAAAAACGCCGGCGCGTCGTCCAATTGAATGCAATGATCGGTGAATTCACGCGCATGGCCAATGAACTCGACCGTGAAATCGGTCAGGAAGAGCGGCGCGCCAACATCGACGATCCCAATCATTTCGCCTATCCGACTTATGCGCGGGCGGCGCGCACACGACGCGACAACATCCTTGCGTCGATCGCGGAACTGCGCGGCCAACTCGAAGAAGCCGAAGCGCAGTTCAAAGAAGCCAGCGAAGACTTCGCCAAGGCGCAAAGCCAGGAAGCGCGGGATCGCGGCGCCGAGCGCATGGTCGATGTCGTCGCCGAGCGGCGCCACGCCGAAATGCCGGAAGTTTTGCGCAGGGTTTAAGGCTGAAATAGCCGCCAGCGCAGCCTGCCTCGAGGCGCGCGCGCCCAAACGCCAAACGTTTTTCGGCGAACGGCGCTGATCTCTTCGCCTCTGGCGAGAGCCCGGGCGACCGATGCGACATTGAAATCAAACGCTCGGAAAAAAAGCGTCCCGCCGGAACGCCCGGCGTCGATGAAGGCCAATTCGAAACGCGCGAGGTCGGCGACCCAGCGCGGCCCCAATTCGCACTTTGCGACACGCGTATCGAGAAATGCAATCAGCGCCACAGCGTCCGAGCGATTTGTCGCCTCTCGCGCAGCGCCGCCGATCGCCTGCCGGAAAAGCGCATCGAATCGATCGCCCAACGCGCGCGCTGTGAGCGGCAACGCCCTGCGCGCATAAAGCGCGCGTTTGCCCGTCAGGCTCTGTGCAAAGGCTTCGATTTCGCGACTGTCGATTGCGGCGAGGCGCTGCGTGTCATGCATGCTCAGGCCGAAACGCGTCGCCACGGCGATCGGCGCTTCGAAGAATTCCCGCCGCAGATCATCGTCAGTGAACAGGCGCGCGAGCAGCGCCTGCGTCTGCGCTAACGCCATCGCCCGTTCTCCACGAGCGTCCGTCGCGCACGCGCCACTTCATCGATGAGTTCGCCGAACGGCGGCATTCTTTCGTCGCGCTCGAGGATGACGGCCTTGACCGGCGCGCGGGCGATGACGCGATCATAGAGCCGCCAAACGGCGTCGCTCGTCGCGGCGTCATGGCTGTCGATCAGCAGGCCGTCGTGCTGGCGTCCGCCGGCGTAGTGGATCTGCACGAGCCTGTCCCATGGCCAGCGCTCGAAGTCGCGTTCGAGATCGACGCCGAAATTCGTTGCATTCACATGCATGTTGGCGACGTCGCACAGCCAACCGCATCCGGTCGCGTCGAGCGTGCGCGACAAAAATTCAGGCTCGTCCATTTCGCCGCCTGGAATGCGCACCACGCAAGTGATGTTTTCCAAGATCAACGGCGTCTTGATGCGCCTGCGCACAACTTCGACATTGCGCGCGACGACGTCGATCGCTTCCTGCGTAAAAGGCAGCGACGCAAGATGGCCGATGCTGATTCCGCCCGCGCGCGTGAAGCAAAGATGTTCGCTCCACCAGGGCGGATCGATGCGTTCGATCAGCGCGGCGACTTTATCGAGATAGCATGAGTCGACGCCGTCCGCGCTTCCGATCGAGAGATCGAGACCATGCGCGACGAGCGGAAAATGCGCGCCTAAAAGCTCGAGTTCAGCGAGCTTTTCTTTCGATGCGTCGAGATAATGATCAGCGATGATTTCGATAAAATCGACATCGTCCCGCCGGGCGAAGAGATCGGCGCGAAACTGCGGACGATAGCCAAGTCCGGACCCGAGGGCCGGCGCGTCAATCGCGGACGCCGCCATCGCTCGCTCCGCCGTCGCCGCAACTGCCGCCGCAGCTTGTTCCGCAATCGGCGCCATCGCTTCCCGAGCCGCGGCTGAAGGCTTCGGCGAACATTGCCTCCGTCGTGCCCTTGAGCGGCGCGAATCCATAAAGGCCGATGAGAAACAGCGCGGCGCCGTGGAACGCGCGCGCTTCGGGTCCGGGCGATCCGATGTGACCGACGGCCTCCTTCAGACGACCGCCATAGGCGAGCCGCATTGCGTCAAGATAGGCGTGGCCGCGACGGCTCGCATGGGTTCTGGTCAGCACATAGGCAAGCGCAAAAAGCGACGCGACCGACGCAGCCGCGAGAAAGACCAGATAGGCGACATTCACGGCGCCCGCTGTCCATTCCACATAGATCTTGGCAAGCGCCAGACCGACGATGATCAGCGTTCCGCCGATCTGCGCGCGCCGGCGCCAGGTCTTCACGGACTTGGGCTTGATCAGGTCATCCGCGGCGAGCTTGGCGCGCAGCGGCGCAAGCTGTTCCAGCAGCCAGCGCCGCAAGCCGCGATCTTCGAACAGCGCATGCGCCTTCGGCTTCGCCTGCACGGCTTCGAGCAGGCGCGTCTCCATGGCGTTGAGTTCGCCCGGCTCCGGCTGCTCATCTGCAGGAATCACGTGATCCTCCGCGGCGAGGACGACGAAGCCGCGCTGCGCAAGATCATAGATCAGCGTTCGGATGACCTGATTGACGCCGCCCTGCAGGAAGGCGACCTCCATCGCGTCGGGGTTCTGCGGCACGGGCGGCGGCGCGCGGCGATCGGTACGATCCGCGAGCCGAATGCAAAGGTAGGTGGTCGCCAGCACGAGGATAACGACGAGGCCGAAGACGTTGAGGAATTCTGGCCCGGGAAGATTAAGGATCGCAATATTCTGCACGCCAACCGCCTCAGTTCGTGATCACGTCTTGCACAAGCCGTCGCGCCTGCAGCGTGGCGACGCCCAACACCGCCATGCCGATCGCCTGATGCGCCAGCGCCAGCGCGAGATGCGGGTCGCCGGCGAAGGGCGGCTCGACGAGCACCAACGTCGCAACGCCAAGCGCGATCTGCATGAGCACATGGCCGAACAGGATCACGGCGCCGCGGCGCGCGCGTCCTTCGGCATTGATCCACGCGTCCAGAAGATGCCCGAGCGCCAGAGCGAAGATCAGATAGGCGATCATGCGGTGGAAGAATTGGACGGTGACCGGATTGTCGACGAGATTGGTCCAGACCGGCTCCAATCGCCACAAAACGTCGGCCGGAGGAACGAAGACGCCATCCATCAACGGCCAAGTGTTATTGACGAGTCCCGCCCGCAGTCCAGCGACAAGGCCGCCGACGAAAATCTGCAGAAACACAAAAGCCAGGATCGTCAGCGCGACCGCCTTCAGCCGACCCGCGCCCCCATGCACGAGAGAGACGGCGCGCGGCCCGAGGCCGCCAGCCACCCATAAACAGGCGGAGAAGATCAGCGCGGCGAGCAGCAAGTGAATCGCAAGGCGCTCCTGCGCCACCTCGATGCGATTGACGAGGCCGGATGCGACCATCCACCAGCCCACGCCGCCCTGGAGCGCCCCGAGTGCGAGAATGCCGACAAGCTTTGGCTTCGCCGAACGCGGCAGGCGGCCGGTCGCCCAAAACCATATGAGCGGAACGGCGAAAACGACGCCGATCACCCGTCCGAGAAGACGATGCGCCCATTCCCAAGCGTAGATGTATTTAAACCCGGCGACATCCATGTCCGGGAACAGTTCCCTATATTGCGGAATCTGCTTGTATGCCTCGAACGCCTCCTGCCACTCCTGCTGGGACAGCGGCGGCAGCACGCCGGTGACGGGCTTCCACTGCACGATCGATAGGCCCGATTCGGTCAACCTGGTCGCGCCGCCGACGATGACCATCAGAAAGACCAGCCCCGCGACGAGCCACAGCCAGTTGCGCACCGCCCGGGCGTTCGCCTCGGTCGCATGGTGTCTGATCGCCGGAACCGGTTGGGGAAAATGCAGCCAATCTTCCATGAGACGCCGAGGTTGGGGGGCGGATGACGGCGGCCAGTTAAGGGATGCGGCCCTCGCTTGTCCACACCCCGCGGCCGTCTCCGGCAGGTCGGGCCAATTTGGCTGAAAACTGCGCCGCTGCGGGTGTTAGAATAGCGCGGCTTGAGTCGAGGGATCAGGTGTCGGGCAAGAGCGATGAAGCGATGCGCACGATCGGCGAGGTCGCGGCGAGCCTCGACCTTCCCGCGCATGTGCTGCGCTTCTGGGAAACCCGTTTCAAGCAGATCAATCCTCTTAAGCGCGCAGGCGGGCGGCGCTTCTACCGGGAGCGCGACATTGAACTCGTGATCGCGATCCGCCGCCTGCTCTACGACGAAGGCTATACGATCAGGGGCGTGCAGCGCATCCTCAAGGAGGCTGGCGTCGAGGCGGTCCTGGCGGGCGCGGGGCGACGCCAAGGGGATCCGTCCGGGACTCCCTCCCCTTCCCGTCCGGGCGTGAGCGAGGGACGAATCGGGTCAGCGCGAGACGAAGACGAGACGGAAGCGGCCCTCTCGGCCGACGAACTCGCCGCTCTGCGCACGCACGACCCCGATCTGGCGGGAATCGAAGCCCAGGACGCGGCTCCCGTCGTCGAACTTGACGCGCCACTGGCGCCGCCTTCGGCCCGCGGCGAACCACGCCCCCTTGCCGCGCCACAAACGAGAATCCTACGCGAGGTTCTGGCCGAGATCGAGGAATGCAAGCGCCTGCTCAAGTTGACCAGACGATAGCGACCCAGGCGTTGCCAGCGCCGCGCCGCCTCACTATAACGGCGCCAGTCGGAGTGTAGCGCAGCCCGGTTAGCGCACTTGTCTGGGGGACAAGGGGTCGTGGGTTCGAATCCCGCCACTCCGACCATTCAGGCGGCGATCAGTTCGGCAGCTGCGAGAAAAGCGCCGCGCGATCGGCCAGACCGGCGAAAGAACCGTCGAAATTGAGCGGGCCGTTCAGCGTTACGCGCACAGCTGCGGGCTCGAGCGGCTTGAGATGGCGGTCCATGACGCCGACGCCGCAAACCTGGGCGGGAGCGACGCCTGCGACGCATTGCGCGTAAAGAGGGTCGCTCGGCAGGAGCGAGCCATATGCAAATGTGATCTGGTCGGAGCGCGAGTTGAAAACATTGAAGGCGTCGATCTGCAATCGCCAGCCATCCGCCCATCGATAGCCCAGTCGTGCGTTCAACGTGCCGGTGGCTGGCGAATTGAAATAGCCGTCCTCGGTGAGCGCCCTGGCCCCGAAGTAGCGATACTTCAGCGCGCCGAACCATCCGGTCGTCTCGCCGAGCTCCAATCCGCCCATCGCCGTCACCGCGATGGCGTTCGACAGATAGTTGCCGGGCGCATTGCCGAGGAATGTCCCATAGGGCGCTGCCTCAGGCGTGATCAAGTCGAGCCACGCCAAGGTCTGCGCAACGTCGACGCCGCGGTAGCGCGCCTGCACAAGCGCCACGTCGCCGTCAAATTTGATCCAGGAATTCGGGGCGTATTTGTTGGCGAATTCGAGGCCATATCTGCGACTGGGGCGACCGAAGATCGTCGTGCCGCTATCGCCGACAAACTGGTTCTCCGATTCGAGATTGAGCCAGAACAGGCTGATGCTGGAATCGAGCCCTTCAATGAATCTAGTGCGGGCGCCGATCTCGGCGCCGCGTGATTTCACCAGCAGCGGAATTGAAGCCGCCTGAACGAAGCCGTCATTGTCCGCAAGTTCGGCTGTGGAGACTCGCAGCACCGCGCCCCTTGCGTCGGTCGAGTGGAAGCCTTCGCCGTAATTGGCGTAGAATTCCGTCTTGTAGAAGGGGCCGACGATGATCGAGAGCTTCGGGCTGAACAACGCCGCGTTCTTGACGCCCTGATTGAACGGTCCGGTGAGAAGGAACGCCGGCAGACCGGCGCTCGTCACGAGTTTAGGCGCATCCAACAGCGTCTGGCGTGAGCTTACGGCCGCGTTGTAATAGTCGAACCGCGCCCCGGTGACGGTCTTCAGCCAGGGCGTCCAGCGCACCGCCGTATCCGTCCAGACGCCGATGCTGCCTTCGCCGACGGCGTTGTTGCTGAGCGTGTCATAGAGTTGTCGACGGACGCTCTCCTGCAATCCCAGACGAATGTCGTCGTAGCGGCCTTGAAAGCCGACGCGGGTCTCGACTGGCGCGCCATTCACGTCGGCCCATCTGATCGCATGCTGCGCGTTGACGCCGACGAGCGTGCGATCGTCGAACTGACGGATCTGGTCGCCCAAATTCTGATGCGCCAGGAAATAGGTGTAAGTGCTGTAGAGATCCAAGGTCGAATGGACGACATAGGCTTCGACGCGCGTGGCCTGATCGCCCTCAATCTGACTCCAGCGCGAGGAGAGCGAGAAGCGCGAGGTCGCGCCGCCGGCGGTCGGGTCCATCGTGCCCCATATCGACAGCAACCCGGCGCTGACCGCGCGACTCGGAATTTGGTCCGTTCCATACCATTTGTTGGCGTAGCCCATGAAGGTCACGGAGGCGCCGTCTTCCTGCGTGCCGCGCGACCAGCGCAACACGCTGTTGAGGCGCCGCATATTGTCGCCGCGCTCCCAGGGACCGTTGTAATATTGCGCCTCGACCGCGCCATAGGCGGAGCCGCCAGCGAAATCTCGGTATGGGACGACGGCGAGAGCCCTGGCGTAGCCGAAGCTGCCGCCAGTGACCTGAAAGAAGCCTCTGTCGATCGCGTCTTTGTATTGCATGTAAATCGAGCCGGCCGACGAGAAGTCGCCGTCTTGAGCGTCATACGGACCTTTGCGGGCGAGGACGTAAGACAAGAGTTCGGGGATCAGGAAATTGCTGTCAGCGTAGCCCTGGGCATGGCCATGGGTGCGCATATTGAGCGGCATGCCGTCGAGATAGAGCGCCAGATCGGTGCCATGGTCGAGATTGAAGCCGCGCAGAAAATACTGGTTCGCCTTGCCTTCGCCGCTGTGCTGCGTGACGACCAGTCCGGGCACGATCTCCAGCGCGTCGCCGGGGCGCGCGAAGGGTAGCGCGTTGACCTCCTTGCCGGTGAAGAACTTTTCGCTTGAGGCTGTGATCGGCGGCGGCTGGGGCCCAGAAGGCGCCGCCGGTGGTCGACTGACCGCAGCGACGACCGGCGAAGCGCGCGGCGGTTGCGGCGGCGCATGGACGGGTCGTCCCGGCGCGGACGCATGGGAACGCGCCGCCGGGGCGGCCCGATGCACGCCAACTTGGATTGTGGGAAGCGCGGTTTGCGCCAGTGCGGTGAACGAAGGCGGCGCCGCAAATACTGCAGTCAGAAAGCAGACCAAGGCTGAACGAAATGACATTGCAGACTCCGCAGCAAACATGGGTCATCACTGCGAAGGGTCATGCCGCGTTGAGCGCGAATGCGCCATCCCCGGCATAAAAGCGCCCTGCGGGGAATGTCCATGAGAGTACGCGTTAAGCTGCATGTCGGCAAGCCGATGAAATGGCGCGCATTCTCTCGTGCATCTTTTTCTCGGCAGTGATGCAGAAACATCACGGCTCGTCTTAAAAGGGAACGTGCGCCTTGGCGAGATGCGCCGCTCACTCACGTCATCTCTGTGAAAGCGGGCGCCCCGGCGGCGCGGCTCGACGCAAGCCCCGCGACGGTGGAAGCAATACCACGACGCAAGCTCTACGCTGGCCACACTCTCGAGCACGCGCATCAGGACGGCGCGGCGTTCAAAATTCCTGCTCGAGATCGTCTGGATGCGCATTGTCGCTGCGCGCAGCCGCGCTAGGTAGCGTGCGGTTCCGCAACTGAATATGTGAGGCGCGTCATGCCTCGGCTCGCAGAGACGGCACTGATCCTGTTCCTATTGGCGACGGTCAACGCCAGCCTGTTTGGCATCATCTATAAAATGGTGCGCTAGGCGGCCGGCGTGGTCGGCGTCGGCTTATGCGCTACTTTCGCCAACACGGACTGTCTAAGCGGCGGCTTGAACTCCGCGCACTTTACGCGGACGCCTTGTTCGGGAGCAGCCCTATATGAAACTCGACCATGGCTTGCGCCGCAGTGACGGCCGTTTCGTCTTCGACGCAACATTAGGATAGACCATCCAAGGCGGGCCAATGAAAGTTCTTCTGATTGGAGCGACCGGCCTCATCGGCTCAAGCATTCTCGCAAAACTTCTCTCAGCCGGCCATGCGGTGATCGCCGTGTCGCGCGGACGCGCAAATGTCCGACGGCAATTTCCTCAGGCGCAATGGGTGTCGATCGATCTGAGAAGCGTCGACTCCGCGCAAGAATGGACGCCTCATCTCGAGGGCGTCGACGCCGTCATCAATTGCGCGGGCGTGCTTGGCGGAAGCGGCTCCGATTCCACTGAGGCCGCGCATAGCCGTGGCCCAGCAACCTTGTTTGCGGCCTGCGAACAGGCTGGCGTCAAGCGCGTCATTCATTTCTCCGCCGTCGGCGTCGACCGGCAGACGCCCAGCGAATTCTCAAAGAGCAAGGCGGAGGGAGACGCCGCCTTAAAGGCGACGGGACTCGACTGGATCATTCTGCGGCCTTCCGTCGTCCTCGGGCGCCGCGCTTACGGCGGTAGCGCGCTGTTTCGGGGACTGGCGGCGTTGCCAATCCTCCCCCGCTTCAGAGACGCGGGGGAACTGCAGATCGTCCAGCTCGACGACGTCGTGGCGACGGCGCTTTTCTTTCTCGCCCCCTCGGCGCCGGCGCGTGTGGAGCTGGAGATCGTCGGACCGCAGCGCCTGACCTTCAACGAGGTCGTCGCGATCTATCGCAAATGGCTCGGATCGCGCCCTGCCCTGCTCGTCGACGTCCCCGACCGGCTGATCGACTGGATGTATCGCCTCGGAGATTTCTTCGCCTGGCTGGGATGGCGCACGCCGATCCGCAGCATCGCAAAACAGGAAATGGTCCGCGGAGCCATCGGCGATCCCACGCCATGGACAGACATGACGGGAATCAAACCGCAGTCGCTTGAAGCGGCGCTTATGGCCGAGCCCGCCGACGTGCGCGAAAAATGGTTTGCGCGGATCTATGCGCTCAAGCCGCTCATTTTCGCCGTAACGGCGCTGTTCTGGATTTCGACCGCGCTGGTCTCTTACGGACCGGGATGGGACATTGGGCTCGGGCTTTTGTACGAGGGCGGACTGTCAGGCCCAATCGTGCCGCTGGCCGTGATCGCGGGCGCCACATCCGATCTTATCATCGGCGTCGCCATCGCCTTTCGCCGCACATCGAAAGTTGCGCTGCTCGCCGCGCTTATCCTATCCTTCGTTTACCTCATTCTCGGCACCATCCTCGTGCCGCGACTCTGGAGGGAGCCGCTAGGGCCGATGTTGAAGATCTGGTCGGTGATGGTGCTCAACGTCGTTTCTCTGGCGATTGTCGACGACCGGTGATTTATCTCCTCCTCAAATACATTCACATCATCGGCGCCGCAGTTTTGCTTGGCACGGGCGCCGGAATAGCCTTCTTCATGCTAATGGCGCATTTCTCCCGCTCCACGCCAGTCATCGCCGGGGTGGCGCGCATCGTTGTGATCGCGGACTTCGTCTTTACCACCTCCGCCGTGGTGGTTCAGCCCATCACCGGCGTCGCGCTCACCTGGCTGGCCGGCTATTCGCTCACCGAAGGCTGGATCGCGCTTTCAATCGCCCTGTATCTTTTGACCGGCGCCTTCTGGTTGCCTGTCGTGTGGATGCAGATGCGCATCCGCGATATTGCGCAAGCCGCGGTAGCGGCGAACCAGCCGCTACCGCAGGTCTACCATCGATTTTTCTGGTGGTGGTTCGCCTTCGGCTTTCCGGCGTTCGGCGCCGTTATGACGATCATATGGCTGATGATCGCCAAGCCGCTGATATTCTGACGCGCGACCGTCCCCAAACGCGCGAGGCTCCCCTATCGCGTGTACCAGACGTAGATGATGGAAAAGGCCAAAGCCAGCGCAAAGCCAATCATGACGTTGCGTATAAAGCCCCCGCCGAACTCATCCATGTTGCGTCTCCAATGGCCGCACGCCGCAGCGGACAATCTGGCGTAAGCCTGCGAATGGCGCAACAGCAGTCTCCCTGCGGCGTTTGCATTTTGTCTCGCCACATTCTTCAGTATAGTCGCGCCCATCAGGCGCTATTTGGATTCCCGCCGCGCCCGCCTATAGACCCGCCGGAAGGAAGGATGCCGCGATGAAGGACGATCTCGGCGCGCTGTCCGTCGTTCTCAACCGGAGCACGGAAACGCCGGGACCCCTGTCCGGCGCGAGCTTCGTCGTCAAGGAGAACATCGACGTCGCGGGAAACGTCTCGGCCAACGGCCATCCGAAATGGGCGGCGACCCACGCCCCCGCCGAGCGCGACGCCCCTGTCGTCGCCCGATTGCTCGATGCGGGCGCACGGCTCGTCGGCAAGACGCACATGGACGAGATGGCCTATAGCCTGCTCGGCGCCAATCCGCATTACGGCACGCCGATCAATCCGGCCGCGCAAAATCGCCACCCCGGCGGCTCGTCTTCAGGCTCGGCGGTCGCGGTCGCCGCCGGCCTCGTCAATTTCGCCATCGGCACCGACACCGCCGGCTCCTGCCGCGCGCCGGCGGCCTTTTGCGGGGTTTTTGGCTTCCGCGCGTCGCATGGCGCAGTTGCGATGGATGGAATCATTCCGCTTGCGCCGTCCTTCGACGCCATCGGCTGGTTCGCCCGCGACATCGGCGTCATGGCGTCTGTCGGCGAGGCTTTGTTGCCGGTTAACGCGGCGAACGCCGAACTCAAAGAAGCCGTGCTGCTCAGCGACGCCTTCTCGGGAGTCGGGATGGATTTCGCTTCGGCGGCGGCGGATCCCGTCGACGCTCTGAAGGCGTCCGGCCCCTGGCGCGAAGCGACGCTCGGCGACGACTTCTTCAAGACGGCGCTCGGACATTTCCGCAACATGCAGGCCTTCGAGGCCTGGGCCTCGCATGGCGCGTGGATTTCGGCGAACAGCCCGACTTTCGGCAAGGGCGTCGAGCAGCGTTTCGCCTATGCGGCGAAGGTCACGGCCGACCAAAAGAAAGCCGCTGAAAGTTTCCGCGAGGAGGCGCGCAAGAAAATCGACGCGCTCCTCGGTTCGCAAGGCTTCCTCGTGTCGCCGACGGCGCCGTTTCGCGCGCCGCTTCTCACCGAAAGCGAGGAAACGCTCGACGCCAAGCGCTATCAGATGATGCGCCTGTTTCTCATCGCGAGCTTCTTCGGCCTGCCGCAGATCAGCACTCCCCTTCCGACGAGCGATGCGCCCGTTGCGCTCTCGTTCATCGGCCGACGCGGTTCGGACCACGCGCTGATCGCCCTTGCGCAACGCTTCTGCGCGCAGATGAAGCAGTCTCTTTAAGTTTTTTCTATACGCACCGGTTGTCATTCCCGGCGGGCCGAAGGCCTGACCGGGAATCCAGAGCAAAATCCTCTCTGCGTCGCTCTGGATTCGCGATCGCGCGTCATCCGCTCAGCGGCGGCCCGTGTCCGAGCAGATCCTTGATACGCCCTGTCAGCCGCTCGCGCACGTCGCGATAGGAGTCGAGAATGGCCTCGCGCGAGCCCTGCGCGGCGGTCGCGTCGGGCGTCGGCCAGTAGACGACGTCGACGGCCATCGTGCGCGTAAACTCCAGCGCCTTGTGATGCGCCTCGGGCGACAGCGTCACGATCAGATCGAAATTGGAATCTTCGAGATCTTCGAACGTGTGCGGCTTATGCGCTGAAATGTCGACGCCGATCTCGTCCATCGCCGCGATGGCGAAGGGGTCGGGGGCGCCGCGCTTCAGACCAGCGGAAGCGAAATAGGTTTCGCGGCCAAAATAATACCGCGCGATCGCCTCCGCCATGGGCGATCGCACAGTGTTCAGCGTGCAGGCGAAAAGAATGGATTGGGGGCGCGCCACGTTGCTCACGCATTCTCATCGCTGGCTTTGCGCTGACTGACGGTCTCGTTCGATGAACGCCGCAAGTTCCTTCGTCTGGTCCGTGAACAGTTGCAGTTCGTTGATGTCGAGCGGCTCGCTCACATGCTGCATCAGCAGCAGATCTCGGCCTTCGGAGAAGGCCGGCGCCAGCCCGCAATAGAAAAATCCCTGGCGGCGCGCGCTCTCAACCAGGAGCGGCAAGCCCGGGTCGTCGACATGCGCGGAAAGCTGCACGGCGCGCGCGCCGAGCCCGCTGACGTCGCTCACCGCCTGGCTCAATTCGATGCTGGCGTTCGATCCGATCATCTCGAAGCGAATCCTGCCATAGCCCCATGGGTTGACCATGACGCTCGTCATCGACCGGGTCTCTGTTGGCGTTCCGCTCTCGCATAGAGAAACGCCGACGCCGAGACGGCCGTATGTCGTCGTCATGACGTCGCGATACGCCGGAGGCGCGACGATCTCGCATGCCCGCCCGGCTTCCAGGAAGCGGAACGTCAGCAGAAAACTCTGGCGCTGTCCGGCCGTCGGCACAGGCAAGTCTTTGGAATGCAGCGACTCGGACGCCGCGCCGAGCAGAATCGCGCATGTGGGCATGCCGGCCCGCTCGTCGTTGCGCTGTGAAAATGTATGAGTCGTAACCGGCTCGGCGTAGATTCCGACGAGACCGAGTTTCGTGGCTTCGTCCGTCAGCCGCTCGGTCATGCGCTCCAGGAGATGACGTCCTCGGTAGGACGGAAGCACGACCGCTTCGCCGCGTTCGGCGATCGCCGCGCCTGGCTCGCGCTCGAGCGCGACATGGCCGACGACCTCGCCGCGCGCATCGCGGGTCACGACCGGAATGAGCTCTCCGCTTTCGACCTTCCGCCAATAGCGGTGCGGGGAAAAGACTTCTCGGTGAACGTAATTGTGTCCATAGACCGCCAGAAAGCAGCGCGCGATCGCCGCCGAGTCGCTCTGCTGAGGCACGTCGATCCGCACAGTTTCGGTGGTCTCCGCGGCTTCGGCGATCGGCTCTTCGTTACGTTCCGCCGCTTCGCGAGAGGGTTCGAAACCGCGATGGATCGTGATCTCCCATCCGTCGACGCCGCGTTCCCGGTAGGATAATCCCGCATCTCGCCGCACCTGCGCGCTGAGCGAACCAACAACGGCGGAAAATCGGGAATGGCCGTTGAGCAGAATCCGTGCGCGCGCCTCGCCTTTGGAAGCGGACAGAAGAACCGCCGCGCGCTCGGCGTTCGTGCGCGATCCGCAGAGAATCTGCCATGTTTGCGCAGCGTCGGCGGCGATCAGGCTCGCGGTCATCGGCGGAACCCCTTCGACCAGCGACGCTTCGCGAACGAAGGCGCGGAGCAGTTCGCCGCCTTCCGCTTCCATCGACAGCCGCAGCTCGGCGAAATGATCCGAATTACCTTTGCCCATGCGGATGATTCCATGATGACAATGTGACGGCGCCGAGCGCTGCGCCGCGCAGCGCTCTCATCCTTGGCGACCGAGCGCGGCGCTCAGCCCTTCCAGTGCAGCGCCGTGATCAGCGTGAAGATACGGCGCGCCGTATCCTGATCCGTGTCGATCTTGCCTTTCAAGCGTTCGAGGAGAAGCTGCGCGCCTTCGTTATGGAGGCCGCGACGCCCCATGTCGATCGCCTCGATCCTGCTCGGGGTCGCATGGCGGATCGCCGCGTAATAGCTTTCGCAGATCATGAAATAATCTTTGAGAATGCGCCTGAAAGGCGTCAGCGAGAGAATATGCGTGACGAGACAGACGCCCTCCGCGTCGCAAATCTTAAAAACCAGTTTGGCGTCAACGAGCGAGATCAGCAGCTCATAAGGTCCTCCATGATGGCCAATCAGCGCGAAACTGTTTTCCTCGATGAGATCGTAGATCGCGATGGCGCGCTCATGCTCCTGATCCGCCGAACCGCGGCCGATCGAGTTTTCGTCGAGCGTGACGGAGATCAGCCGCTTCGACTCGTTTGACTCCACCCTCACGCCTCGAGCTGATTGAGGCGGATCGACACCGAACGCGCATGGGCCTGCAAGCCTTCGGCCTCGCCAAGCGTGACGGCGGCGGCGCCGATGGCGCGCAGCGAGTCCGCATCGCATTTCAGGATCGACGTGCGCTTGACGAAGTCGAGCACGCTCAGACCCGACGAAAAGCGCGCCGAACGCGCCGTCGGAAGCACATGGTTCGAGCCGCCGACATAATCGCCGACGGCTTCGGGCGTATAGGCGCCGATGAAGATGGCGCCGGCGTTGGAAACGCGCGCGGCGAGGTCTTCGGCGTCTTCGCTGATGATCTCGAGATGTTCGGCGGCGATGCGGTCGGCGAGCGGAAGTGCGTCGGCGAGAGTTTTCACGATGATCGTTGCGCCATAGTCACGCCAAGAGGCGCCGGCGATCTCCTTGCGCGAAAGCGTCGAGAGATGCCGTTCGACGGCGGCGACGACCGCGTCGGCCAGCGAGGCGTCGTCGGTGATCAGGATCGACTGCGCGGATTCGTCATGCTCGGCCTGCGCAAGCAAGTCCGCCGCGATCCAGTCGGGATTTGCGGTCGCGTCGGCGAGGATCAGCACTTCAGAAGGGCCGGCGATCATGTCGATGCCAACCTGGCCGAAGACGCGGCGCTTCGCCGCCGCCACCCAGGCGTTGCCCGGCCCGACGATCTTGACGACGGGCGCAATCGTCTTCGTGCCATAGGCCAGCGCCGCCACGGCTTGCGCGCCGCCGACGCGGTAGATCTCGTCAATGCCGGAACGCTTGGCGGCGGCGAGCACCAGCGGCTCCACATGGCCGCCGGGCGTCGGGACCACCATGACGATGCGTTTCACGCCGGCGACCTTCGCCGGCACGACATTCATCAGCACGGAAGACGGATAGGCGGCGGTGCCGCCGGGCACGTAGAGGCCCACCGAGTCGAGCGGGGTCCAGCGCCAGCCGAGTTCAACGCCGGCCGCGTCCCGAAAGCGCAGATCCTGCGGCTTCTGCCGCTCGTGGAAGTTGGTGATCCGCTCGAGCGCGAGATCGAGGGCGGCGAGCTGCTCGGCGGAGCATTTGGCCTCCGCCGCCGCGACCTCCTCGCGGGAGACGGCAATGCCGGTCGCCTCAAGGTCGATGCGGTCGAAGCGCTTGGAATAGTCGACAAGCGCCGCGTCTCCGCGCGCGACGACGTCCTCAATGATGCCGCGGACCGTATCGTCAACGTCCTGCGACGACTCACGCTTCATAGCGAGCAGCGAGGCGAAACGCTGTTCGAAATCGGGCGCCGCAGCGTCCAAACGCAGGGTCATGATCCTCTCCAGCCGGGAAGTCCGGCTGTCATGGCCCTCGGGGAGCGTGCTCGTCAAGTTCGCCGCTGAAATCATGGCTCGGACGGGCGGCGACCTTCCAGCGCGGTCCCACGTCGCAAAGTTGCGCCTCGACGCATTCGACGTCGAGCGCGATCGACGCGCCCCCGGCGAAAAACAGCCGGATGACTCCCGACGGCGGTTCGGGGTCGGGCTCGAAGGTGACCGCCAGAAGTTCGAGGATCGCGTCGGGCTGGTCGCGGCAGATACGCTGGCAGCGCACGCGCTGCACGCCTTCGAAATGCAGGCCGCAGCGGCAGCGCTCCAGTCGCCCGTCAAGTTCAGCGGCCCAGTCGAACCGCGACCCCACCAGGGCGAACCGGCGCTTGTCGGCAAGAAAGGCGATGTCGCCGACACGCACCAGGGCGTCCTGCAGATGCGCCGAGAGGAGCGAAAGATCTTCGCTGTCGAGCGCGTGCAAGCGCAAGGCGAACTCACAAGGCCGATTGGGTGGTTCCATATCCTCTCCTCCTTCGCCCGATATGGCGAAGGGCGCGGGGGGGCGCAACCCTATGGGCGGCGCCAAGCCAAGTTAATGAGATTTTCTCGGGTCCACGCTTTCCACACCCGTTAACCCATCATGGCCGGGCTTGTCTGCGCGAGAAAAAGAGGGAGACGCTTCTCCGCTGCGTAACCCCTCCCCTTTACGGGGGCGAGCGAAGCGAGCCGGGTGGGGTTTGGTCACCCCCACCCGATCGCCTTCGGCGATCGACCTCCCCGCTAGGGGGAGGTAAATCCGCGCTCAATCCTGAAACGGATTATGCACGAGAATCGTGTCGTCGCGTTCGGGGCTCGTCGAGAGCAAAGCGACCGGCGCCTCGATCAGCTCCTCGACGCGGCGGACATATTTGATCGCCTGCGCCGGCAGATGCGCCCAGGAACGCGCGCCGCTCGTTGATTCCTTCCAGCCGGGGAAGCTTTCATAGACCGGCTGCACGCGCGCCTGCGCCGCTTGCGAGGCCGGCAGGCGTTCGATGCGCCTGTCGTCCAGCATGTAATGCGTGCAGATTTTAATTTCGTCGAAACCGTCGAGAATATCGAGCTTCGTCAGCGCGACGCCGTTGATGCCGGACGTCTTCACCGCCTGGCGGGTCAGCACGGCGTCGAACCAGCCGCAGCGCCGCCGCCGTCCGGTGTTGGTGCCGAATTCGCGGCCGCGATCGCCGATCAACTGGCCGATCTCGTCATGAAGCTCGGTCGGAAACGGGCCGCCGCCGACGCGCGTCGTATAGGCCTTGGCGATGCCGAGCACATAGCCGATCGCGCCGGGCCCAAGTCCCGAACCGCTCGCCGCCGAAGCGGCGACGGTGTTGGACGACGTCACATAGGGATAGGTGCCGTGGTCGACGTCGAGCAGCACGCCCTGCGCGCCCTCGAAGAGGATGCGCTTGCCGGCGCGGCGATTGTCTTCGAGCAGCTCCCACACCGCGTCCATAAACGGCAGGATGCGCGGCGCGACGGACAGCAGCTCCTCGCGCAGCGCGGCGGGGTCGACCTGCGGCAGGCCAAGGCCGCGCCGCAGCGGATCGTGATGCGCGAGCACGCGCGCGATCTTGTCGTCGAGCAGATCCGGCTCGGCGAGATCCATGAGGCGAATCGAGCGGCGGCCGACCTTGTCCTCATAGGCGGGTCCGATGCCGCGCTTGGTGGTGCCGATCTTGGCGCCGCCGCCCGCGTCCTCGCGATGCGCGTCAAGCTCTCGGTGCAGCGAAAGGATCAGCGGCGCGTTTTCGGCGATCTTGAGATTCATCGGCGAAATGGCGACGCCCTGCTCCCGCAGCCGGTCGATCTCGCCGACGAGGAAATGCGGGTCGACGACGACGCCATTGCCGATGACGGAAAGCTTTCCCGGCCGCACGATGCCCGAGGGCAACAACGCGAGCTTATAGGTCACGCCGTCGATGACGAGCGTGTGCCCGGCGTTATGGCCGCCCTGGAAGCGTACGACGACGTCGGCCTCGAGCGACAGCCAGTCGACGATTTTGCCCTTGCCCTCGTCGCCCCACTGGGCGCCGACCACCGCCACATTCGCCATGGCCGTATCTCGATCTCCAAATAGAAAAAGCCCCGCGCGTAACGCCGGGGCTCGTTACCGCAGGGGTTTAGCGCATGCCGCCGAGAGCGTAAAGGCCGCCGACGGTCCGAAAATCAGGAACTTCGAGCGGCCTTTGCGGTTGGAAACAAATAAGGGGAGGTAGATGGATGCCGACCACGGTCGCTCGCGTTGCACAAAACACCGATGAAGACGTCAATCGCGCCATTCGCAAGGAAACGCAGGCGCGGCTGTCCTATTTCGCCAAACACCCGGAGAAGATCGACGAACGTCTCGAGGAGCTTGATCGGGAGTGGGACATCGAGCGGGCGCTCGAAGCCAACGCCTCCTCTTTGGCGCTCGTTGGACTTGCGCTCGGCCTGACGTCCGATCGTCGCTGGCTGGCGCTGCCGGTTCTCGTCAGCGGCTTTCTGCTCCAGCACGCGCTGCAGGGCTGGTGCCCGCCACTGCCCCTTCTGCGTCGGTTGGGCCTGCGAACGGCAGAGGAGATCGGCCAGGAGCGCAACGCGCTCAAGGCGCTGCGCGGCGACTTCGACAAGGTGAAAAAGGCCGGCAACAGGGTGCAGGAGGCGGCGCGCGCAGCCGGGCTTGGCTGCGAGATGCACGGGCGCACCGTGCATTAGAAGCGCGCGGCTCGACAAGAGTTTGCACGATCTCGACGTGAACGAAACAGCGGAGGGAAAGCGACGCGCGAAAAAAGCGCGCGCATGTATCGAAAGGTACATTCAATTTAGCGTGTAGCCAGTTTAGCTTGGCAGCGAAGATTGCATTGCTGGCAGCTTGGCTGTCGAGGGGCGATCTTCTTTGCCTTGTCGAATTTGCCCGATCAGTTTCAATGAGCAGGGGTTTCAGAATGAAAAAGCCCGTTTCGATTTCCATAAGCAAGTTCACTGAATCCGTTCAGGCCGCCGTGAAGGCCGCAAGCGCGAAGCATCCAAAATTCAAATTGGAGGTTCCTGACGCCGTTTCGGTGTCTTATTTAATTCGCGGCATACCCGTTCCAGAGTCGATCGCTTCACAAGTGACGCTTGGCGAGACGCAGGCGCTTGCCAACGACATCGCAGGCCATCTGGGAGCATTCGCGGGCGAACAGGGCGGCGCCGTCTATTCCATTGGTCGCCACATCATTGTCGGCATTCCCGTTCCCCCTGAAATTCTTCAGTTTGAACAGAAGTAACAGGTGGATTTAAGCCCATGTCGAAACTTTGTCCGAGCGCGCAGCCCGGCATGGATCGAGCGATGGTCTTGGGCGTCGTTCAGCAGGACGGGCCGAGTCCCGTCGTCCAATATCTGAACGAGCGGCTTCCCGCGACGCCCGAGGTCCTTGCCCTGTCCGCCCCGTTAAAGCCGACTGAAATATTTCGGCTCGCGGCGACCTGCGCTGAGCATAAATGTCCGCACTTCGACGGCGCAGATTGCCAGTTGGCGACGCGAGTCGTGAAAATGCTGCCTGCTGCAGTCGACAGTCTGCCGCCATGCGCTATCCGAAAAGAGTGCCGCTGGCATTTCCAGGAAGGCGAAGCAGCTTGCAGACGGTGTCCGGAGATCACCACTGTGAGCTACGACTTGTCGCAACAAGCACGGGACGTTTCGGGACTGCCAATTATGGAGGAACCCCTAACTTAGCCGCTTCGAGGCCAACTCATCCCCGATGATACGGATGGCCGGATAGGATCGTCATCGCCCGGTAAATCTGCTCCGCCGCGAGGATGCGCGCCAGCTGATGCGGCAGCGTCATCGCGCCGAAGGACAAGACGGCCGTCGCTCGCGCGCGCACGCTCTCGTCCAGGCCTTCTGCGCCGCCAATCGCAAACCACAGCGCCTTGCAGCCTCTGTCGCGTTCGGAGGCGATGAATTGCGCGAAGGCTACGCTTGTCTCCCCCCTGCCCCGTTCGTCAAACGCCGCAAACCGCGATTCGGCAGGCAACGCCGCGAGCAGCTCCATCGCTTCGCGCGATGACCGCTCCGCGCTGGAGGAGGCCTTGCTCTCATCGATCTCTTTGAGTTCGAGACCTTCGAGGCCCAGCCGCCGCAAGGCGTTGATGCGCTCGGCATAGCGCGCGAAAAGCTCTCGCTCGGGACCCGCCTTCAGGCGGCCGATGCAGATCAGTCCCAGTTTCATCCAACGCCAGGCGAGACGGAGGCGAGATGGACAAGCGATGCCACGCGCTTGCATCCGCTCCCGTCAGACCAGGCGAATCTCCAGCGGTCGGTCGCCGCCCCACATCTTTTCAAGATTGTAGAACTGGCGCACCTCGGGCCGGAAGATGTGGACGATGACGTCGCCGGCGTCGATCAGCACCCAGTCGCACTGGGACAGGCCTTCGACGCGCGGAGCAATGACTCCCGCCGCCTTCAGGGCCTTGATCGCTCTGTCGGCGATGGCGCCGACATGCACGGTCGAACGACCCGTCGCGATGATCATGTCATCGGCGAGCGCCGTCTTTCCACGCAGATCGATGGAGACGATGTCCTCGGCCTTGGTTTCGTCCAGGCTGGCGAGAACCTTTTGCACGATTGAGCCGGTTAATTGGGCGCTTGCGCCAATTTCCGGTCGGAGCGGACCAGGAGCCGCACCCGGATGAACACCTGTCGACAGCGTTGCAACCCTCATGCTTCGCGGCCCAAAGCCCGGAAGAGAGCCCGCCGCCACACAAGGATGGGGCTCTTGCTGAAAAATTGCAATAGAAACTGCGGGGTTGCCGAGGGGGGCTAAGAAAAAAGCCCGGCTCAAGCGCCGGGCTTTGGAAGGCGGTTCGGGCTAATCGAGAGGCGGGAGGAACCTCAAAGCCGGAACATGAAAAGCATAATCGATTTGCGCCAAAAGCGTAGGACGAAATTATCGCCTCGCCCAACTGACAGCACAAAAAGCGGGGAAAAACTGCTCGAACGAGCTGCGAGAGGGGCGCGGGCGACGCCCGATTCGGACAAGTTAACAAAGCGTTGCGAAGCGCATCAATCGGCCCAGTGCTCAAATTGCAACACATGTCAAGTTTGTCGCTGGAGCCCCGGTTGAGCCCTGCTTTCGCCGGTCCCTTTATGGCGAAATCAGGGAATTAGGACCATCGACCCGCTGGTGGCGCGCGATTCGAGCGCGGCATGCACCTTGGCCGCATCGGCGAGCGGAAAACGCGCCGGCTCGGCGATCGTCACGAAGCCTCGCTTCGCCGCGTGGACGAGATCGTCCATCATTTCCTCATAGTCGCGCCGGCGCGCGATATGGGTGAAAAGCGAGGGGCGAGTCGCATAGAGCGATCCTTTCAAAGCCAGAAGGCCCAGGTCGAAAGCCGCTATCGGACCGGAGGCTGAGCCGAAACTTACGAACATGCCGAATGGCTTCAGGCAATCGAGCGAAGCCGGGAATGTCGCGCGCCCGACGCCGTCATAGACGACATCGCACAGCTTGCCCTTGGTGATGTCGCGCACGCGCTCGACGAAATTCTCCTCGCGATAAAGAATCGTGCGTCGCGCGCCGGCTTCCTCCGCGATCTTCGCCTTTTCAGGAGAGCCGACGGTGGCAATGACTTTCGCGCCAAGCGCATTCGCCCATTGACAAAGGAGCTGCCCGACGCCGCCCGCGCCGGCATGGACAAGAACGCGATGGCCCTTTTTCACCTTGAAGGTCCTGCGCAGCAGATATTGCGCAGTCAGCCCTTTCAGCATCATCACCGCGCCCTGCTCAAAGCTGAAGGATTGCGGCAGATGGACCACTGAGTCGGCGGCGATGTTGCGCGCCTCCGAATAGCCGCCGAGCGCGCCGACATAGGCGACGCGATCGCCGACCTCAAAGTCCTTCACATTCTCGCCGACGGCGATCACCTCGCCGGCGCCTTCATGTCCGGGGACAAACGGATATTCGGCCGGATAAGCGCCGGTACGGCGGTAGACGTCTATGAAGTTGACTCCAATGGCGCCGTGGCGGATTTGCACTTCGTCGGCGGTCGGAGCCCGCAGATCAACGTCTTCCATGACGAGCGCATCCGGCCCGCCGGGCTGATGCACGCGAATCGCCTTAACCATCATGTTCCCCTTTCGCGATCGCGCCGCCCTCGCGAAAAAGCGGCAAAGCCAGAAAATAGCATCCCGTCGCGACCAGAGCCGCCTTTACCAGGACGGAGGCCGCCGCAAGATCCTGTGCGACCGCCGCGATCGCCGCCGCGCCCCAGACGCCGGTGACGACGAGCGTTACCAGTCGTAGCCGCTGAACGCGCAGCGGATGCACAAAGGCCACCGGAACGAACATGAAAGCCGCCGTCACGAGAACGACCGCGAGGCTGGCGCCCGCCGGCGGCCGCAGCACGAGAAGATAGAAGACCACGATGTTCCACAGCGACGGAAATCCACGAAACCAGTAGTCCGCCGTCTTCATTCGCCGATCCGCGAAATAGAGCGCCGAACAGGCGCAGACCGCGGCGCAAACGGGCCCGACGAGCGCCGGGTCCAAGAGGCCGGAGCGCCACAGCGCCACAAGCGGCGTGACCACGTAGTTGAGGAAGTCGACGACGAGGTCGAGCGCGACGCCGTCGATGAAGGGCGCCGTTTCAGTCACTCTGAAATGCCGCGCCAGCGTTCCGTCGACGGCGTCGACGACGAGCGCCGCGCCAAGCCAGGCGAACATCGCCGCAAAGCGGCCGTCCGCCGCAAGGAACAGCGCGATCAGGCCGAGCGCCGCGCCGCTCGCGGTGAACAGGTGGACGGAAAGGCCGATGAGGCGAGAAGACGTCACGGGCGCGGAGGATTGGAGAAGCGGGACGTCAGCCTACCACCGCCCTCGCGCCGAGCCAAAGCCATCTGCTCGCCCGTCCTGCTCGCGCTCCGAAGACTCTCCCGCTATAACAGGCAAAGGAGACGAATGAGATGAACGCGGCGCAGGAAAACACCAGATCGGACATTCTCGTCGCCGGCGCCGGGGCGACCGGCCTTGCAGCGGCGCTGGCCTTCGCGCGCGGGGGATTCAGGACGACGCTCGCCGGGCGCATTCCGCCGCCGCTGCCGGGCCGCACCGTCGCTTTGTTCGAATCGTCCGTCCGATTTCTCGATGCGCTCGGCGCGTTAGAGCGCGTCAGAGCGCGCGGCTGCGCCGTCGAAGCGATCCACATGATCGACGACACCGATCAGTTTCTGCCCGTGCCGGAACTCAGCCTGCGGGCGCGCGAGATCGGTCTGCCAGCGCTCGGCGTCAATGTGTCGAACGATGACCTCGTCGCCATTTTGCTGGATCTTTGTCGCGGCCGCCCTGAGATCGCGTTCGTCGACGCCGATATCGCGGATTACGAATTCAGCAGCGACGGCGCCGTCGCCGTCCTCACAGACGGACGGCGGCTCCAGGCGGACTTCATCGTTGCGGCGGATGGGCGCAACAGCCGCGCCCGCACGGTCGCCGGCATCGACGTGAAGGAATGGACCTATCCGCAGATCGCGCTCACGATGATGCTGCGCCACGAGTTCCCGCACGAAAATGTCTCGACGGAATATCACACGCGCTCGGGCCCCTTCACGCTGGTGCCGCTGCCCGCGCGAGAGGACGCGCCGAATCGTTCGAGCCTCGTCTGGCTGATGAGCGTCGCCGACGCGCGGCGGCGTCTCGCCAAGCCCCGCGAAGAGCTCGAATATGAAATTGAAGATTACGCCAAGTCGGAACTCGGCGCGATGCGCATCGAAGGCGACATCGGGCAGTTCCGCATGGGCGGCATGCAGGTGTCGAAACATGCCACGGGCCGCCTCGCGCTCGTTGGCGAGACATGTCACATTTTTCCGCCGATCGGCGCGCAAGGACTGAACCTAAGTCTGCGCGACGTCGCCGATCTCGAGGATTGTCTCGCCAGCGTCGATCTCAAGAATCCGCGTGAATTGTCGCGGGCGCTCGCCCGCTACGACCGTCACCGGCGCGCCGACATCGGCTTCAGGACGCATGGCGTCGACCTGCTCAACCGATCGCTGATCATTCCCTATCTACCGGTGGATTTGCTGCGCGGCGCGAGCTTCATCGCCATGGCGGCGCTCGGGCCGTTGCGGCGCGCGGTCATTCGCGAGGGCGTGTTGCCGCATCTCGTGCTGCCGCGGCTGATGCGACGGCCGGCGCACAAGCCCGAAATCGCCGGCGCTTCCCAGAGGCGCGCCGGCTGGCGATCTTAGAGCAGCGACGGTCGAGCGCCGCTGATCGCGGCGCTATTTCGCCGCGATCTCGATCTTCTTTTCTTCCTTCTTGGATTCAGCCGTCTTCGGCAGCTTGATTTTCAGCACGCCCTTTTCGAAATCGGCGGTGATCTTGTCGGAGTCTACGCCTTCAGGAACCCGAAAGGCGCGGCGGAAAGAGCCGTAACGTCGCTCCGAGCAGTAGTATCCTTCCCGCTTCTCTTCCTTTTCTTCTTTCTTCTCGCCAGAGATCGACAACACGCCGTTTGAAAGCTTCACATCGACGTTCTTTTCGTCGAGCCCGGGCAGTTCCGCGGTGATTTCATATCCGCCGTCCTTTTCAACAAAATCGACGGGCGGCGCCGCCGCCGACATGAGCCGGTCGAACGGCTGGAAATCGGCAAGGCTTCTGCGCGATGGAAATTCGTCGAACAGGCGATCGAATTGACGCCGGAAGGATTCGAGCGGATGCCAATCGAATCCGCTGGATGCCTGCGCGGACTCTCTCGACGCCGGCAGCTTGCTTTGTTCGGCCATGCTGATCTCCCTCATGAACGGACGATCGCCAAGCAACCGAAAATTCAGCAACGATGGCGCTGACGATCGACATGGAAACGTTAGGGACGTGGAGCGTCAGAGGTGTGACTTCAAGCAGCGATTTTGCGCCAATTTGTCGCGATCACTCGTCGGATTCTCCGAGCGACAACAGTCCTGCGTCGCCCCCAGAGGACGCGGTGTTGATCGTCAGCGTCGTCTCATGAAGGAATCGCAGCAGATAATCCGGCCCGCCCGCCTTTGGGCCGGTGCCGCTCAAGCCAAACCCGCCGAAGGGCTGGCTGCCGACGACCGCGCCGATCATGTTGCGATTGACGTAGATATTGCCGGCGGACGCTTTGCGCGACATCGCGCGAATGCGCTGTTCGATGCGCGTATGCATGCCGAGCGTGAGACCATATCCACTGGCTTCGATGTCCGTGAGCAGTTGCGGCAGGCGATCCGAACGCCAGGTCGCGACATGCAGGACGGGTCCGAAGATTTCCTCCTGCAAGTCCTCGACGCGATCAAGTCTGACGATGTGCGGCGCGACGAAAGTTCCTGTCGATGGCGCAACGCCAGCGTAGAGAATTCGCCCCGCGGCGCGCTGACTCGAAAGATAGGCGTCGAGTTTGTCCTTCGCCTGCGCATCAATCGCCGGGCCGACATGCGCGCCGATCTCGCGCGGATCGCCGACCCGCAACTCGCGCGCCGCGCCGATGAGCGTCGTAAGACAGTCGGGCGCGATCTCCTCTTGCAGGCACAAGAGCCGCAAGGCTGAGCACCGCTGGCCCGCCGATCGGAACGCAGACGTCATGACGTCGTCGACGACCTGTTCGATCAACGCCGTGGAATCGACAATCATCGCATTGATCCCGCCGGTTTCAGCGATGAGCGGCGCAATCGCGCCATCTCGCTCGGCGAGCGTGCGATTGATCCGCTGCGCAACTTCGACCGAGCCGGTGAAAACGACGCCGGCGGTCAGCGGATCGGCGATAAGCGCGGCGCCGATCGCGCCATCGCCTGGCGTAAATTGCAGCGCGTCCTTCGGAACGCCGGATTCGCGCAGGAGTTCGATCGCCATGGCGGCGACGAGCGGCGTCTGCTCCGCGGGCTTGGCGACGACGCAATTTCCCGCGGCCAGCGCCGCTGCGACCTGACCGATGAAAATCGCGAGCGGAAAATTCCAGGGCGAAATGCAAATAAAAACGCCGCGTCCATGCCGGCGCAGGACATTGGCTTCGCCCGTCGGGCCCGGCAGCGGCATGTCGGTGCAGAGAATTCGCGCCTGGCCGGCGTAGTATCGGCAAAGATCTGCCGCCTCGCGCACCTCGGCGAGCGCATCGTCGAGAGTCTTGCCGCCCTCGCTCTGCAACAAGGCGATCAACGGCCCGCGCCGCGCCTCAATAAGATCGGCCGCGCGTTCGATCATCCGCGCCCGCGCCTCGAATGGAGTCCTGGACCACTCTGGGAAAGCGCGCGCCGCCGTCGCAATCGCAGCATGCGCCACAGCTTCATCCGCTTCGACGACATGACCGACGACGGCGCCGTCGATCGGCGACAGGACCGGGCGCGCGGCAGCTCGCGTCTCGACGCTCGGTCGTGCATCTGGCGGCGGAAAAGGCGCGCGCGTCTCGTCAATCAGCGCCGCAAGCGCGGTCCGATCGCCAAACTCCACGCCTTTTGAATTGGCGCGTTGCGGCAGGTAAATCTCGCTCGGCAGTGGAAGACGCGGATGGCGCGCACGATTTGGCGCGCCAAGCGTTTCATAAGGGTCCGCGACGAGCGCGCTCTCCGGCGTCTCGGGATCGGCGGCGCGCGCAACGAAAGAGGAGTTGGCGCCGTTCTCGATCAAGCGCCGCACGAGATAGGCGAGAAGATCGCGGTGCGGACCGACCGGCGCATAAATTCGAACCGCGGCGTCGCTCATTTCCGTCAGCGACTCATAGAGCGACTCGCCCATGCCGTGCAGGCGCTGAAATTCGAAGTCGCGCCGCGCGCCGGCCATTGTCAGAACGGCGGCGACGCTCCGAGCGTTATGCGTGGCGATTTGCGGGAAGAGACGCGGTTGTTCAAAAAGCCGCGCCGCGCAGGCGTCAAAATTGAGATCGGTCATCGCCTTGCGCGTGAACACGGGATAATCGGAAAGACCGCGCTCCTGGGCGCGTTTGATCTCGCTGTCCCAATAGGCGCCCTTGACGAGACGCACCATGAAGCGTCGATGGCTCGCTTCCGCGAGCGAGGCGACATAGTCGATCGCGGGCATCGCGCGCTTCAGATAGGCCTGCACCGCGAGCCCGAATCCGTCCCAGCCGGAAAGCGAAGGGTCTTCGACGACGCGTGCGAACACGTCCAGCGAAAGTTCGAGTCGATCCGCCTCCTCCGCATCAATGGTGAAAACGAGATCGCGATCTTTGGCGAGGCGCGCCAAGGCGAGCAGCCGCGGCGGCAATTCCCGCAAGACGCGTTCGCGCGAAATCGCCTCATAGCGCGGATGCAGCGCCGAGAGTTTGATCGAAATTCCGGGGCGCATAGGGAGGCCGGAGCTTCCGGCCGAGTCGCCGATGGCGCGAATGGCGTGGGCGTAGGCCTCAAAATAGCGCTCGGCGTCTTCCGCCGTCCGCGCCCCTTCGCCAAGCATGTCGTAAGAGAAGCGCTCGCGCCGTCCCTGCTCCCGTCTGATCGCCGCTTCGATGGTTTCGCCAAAGACGAAATGAGCGCCCATCAGCCGCATCGCCTGACGCGCGGCGGCGCGCAGCGCCGGCAGGCCGAGACGCCGGGCGAGGTCGGCAACGAGCCCGCGCGGCTCCGTGACGTCGACGATGCGCGCCGAAAGTCCCAGCGCGAAGGCGCACGCCTGAATGAGCAGCGCGTCGCTCGATGTCTCGTGATGGGAGAAATCGCCCTCGGCGAGCTTATCAATCAGGAGTTGGTCGGCCGTGGCGTCGTCCGGCACGCGCAGCAGCGCTTCGGCGAGCGCCATCACCGCCAGCCCCTCCCGCGAGGAGAGGGAGAATTCGTGTAGAAAGTCTTCGACGCCGCCAAGCGGATCACGTTGTGCGCGAATGCCGCGCACGAGCTTCAGCGCGGTTTCCTCAACAAGTCGTTGAGTCGCAGGATTAGGGCGCGAACCGAGGAAGGCTTCAGCGAAGCTCTCGTCGGGAGGCGCGTATGGCGCCGCAAAGGGCGCCGGCCGATCGTGTTTTCGATTCATTCGCCATCGAACCGACCGCGCCCGCAGGGCTCGATCAGATCTTGTCGCCTTCCGCTCCCGGCCGCGCGCAACGCCACTTGGTAACCGTCAGTTGCGGGTGTTCGCCGCACCATTGAGCGATATATGGCATCGCCTGCATCATGCAATTGCTGGTCGAGCCCGTGGTCGATTCGAAGACGAGCTTGCGCTCGTCGCAGGCGGCGGGCTGCGCCAGCGTGCAGACAGTAAGGATGAGTTCGACGAAATTCATCGCAATCTCCTTGCTAAGCGCCCGCTCCAGGGCGTTTCGCTTTCTAGCAAGGGTAATGCCCGTCAGTCGGGGGTCAATATCTCGCCCTTGCCATAGACCGCCGTGTCGCCGCCATAGCGGCGCAGCTTGCGCGACAGGAGATCGGCGGCCGGGGCGCTATGATTCCTCAGAGAACGTGCGAAAAGCCGTGCGAACGTCAGCTCATGCGCGCCGCAGTCGACATAGGTCGAACCGAAGCAGCCGCCGCGGGCGAGCACAATCGAGCCGCGTTTGTTGAGATAGCCGATGCGCCCCTTGGCCTCCCCCAAAACCAGGATCGTGCCGGCGATGACGCGTGCGCCGAGATCTTCGCCGGCGTCGCCTTCGATGACGAGAATGCCGCGACGCAGCCGGTCGCCGGCGCGTTCGCCCGCCTTGCCGCGCACGATGACGCGCCCGCCAGCCATGCCGGCGAGTTCGCCCGCGAGCGGTCCGGCGAGGAAATCGCCGACGTCGCCTTTGATCTCCACCTCGGCGCCGAGGTTGCCCGAGGCGGCATGCGGGCCGGCGTTTCCGGAGACGGTGATCTTGCCGCCCTTGGCCAAACGGCCGCATTGCGCCCCGACGTCGCCTTCGACATGAATCTCAAAGCCAGGCAGAAGCTTCGCGCCGAGAAGATCGAAGCGCGCTGAGCCGCCCTCGAAGCGAACAGTCTTCAGATCGCCTTCCGAAACATTGAAGAGGTCGCCGACTTTCGTCGAAATGCGCGTCACGCCGATCTCGATCGCTTCGATCTGCGCGACGGATTTTCCCGCCAGGCGGTCGGGCGTCAGCGCCGAAAGATCGACGCGCTGCGGCGGCTCCTGGCGAAGCGTGAAGGTAAAGGGCTTCACGGCAGCAATTCCTTCAGGTGATAGTGAAACGGTCCGAGCTTGCCGCCGTAATTGCCGGCGCCGACGCGCTTGGCGCCTTGCTCCGGCCCCATCTCGATGATGGCGTGAAGCCCCGCGCGCATCGCCTCGCGCACGGCGTTGTCAGTCAAGCCGTCGATGACGATTTCGAGCACGCAGCCGATATCCGCGTCGAGCTCGCTTTTGGTGACGCCGCGCAATGTCGGGCAATAAGCGTCATTGGTCGACGCGCTCATGCCCTTGTATTTCGAACCGACCTTTGAGCCCGAGCGCACGATGCCGCCGGGGAACGGCGCAATGGCGTCGGCGACGCCGTCGATCGCCGAGACGGCGGCCTCGGTGGCGCGCATGGTCTTGTCCCAGTCCGCGCCCATGATCAAAAGATTGCCGCCGCCCACGGATTTTTTGGTCAGGCCGACCTTGCCTTCGCAGAAAAACTCTCCGTCCATGACGGGCACGCGCCAGTAGCGCCGGTCGTCGACGACCTTGGACATCTGCCACTTGTCGCCGAACTGGCGCAGCGCGTCGCCGACCTTGATCTCGAATTCGCCGGCGACCGTCGAATAGACCGCGGAGCCCGGGCAGGTCAGCACGCATTGGCCGAGTCGGTTGACGAGCTGCTTCTCCGCGTCTTTCGACGACATGGCGAAGAGCAGCGCGCGCACGCCCGGGCGTCCGTCCGGCGTTTCCTCCGGCGGCACTTCGCGATCGATTCCCGCCTCGCAGCCGCAGCCGATGACCGACGTTGCAAAACCTGTCATCGTCAACGCCGCCTGCCGCGCCCATTTGGCGTTCGGCGCAGTGATCAGAATGCCCGTCCCGCTCATGGGGAAGGCTTCGGCGAAATTGTCGTCTATCGTCACGCCGTTGCGAATTAAATCCGGCATGGAACCTCCGCAAAGGCGTCCTTGTGCGGCAGCGCCGCGTCGGGCACGTCGAAAATGCTGCGCGGCAGGCCGTAAAGCTCGTCGTAATAGGAATCGAGACGCTTCGTGATCTGCTGATCGTAACGCGGGCGAATATGCAACGTCTTGCCACGCGTGTAATGCGAGACTTGGCCGTCGCGCACGACGAGAGCGCCATCCTTGAAGACCAGCGCCGCGCGTCGGAACATGCCGGCGACGTCGCGTCCGGGCTTGTAAACGGCGATGTCGGCGATGGCGCCGGGACTGAGCCGGCCGCGATCGACAAAGCCAAAGAGCTTCGCGGCGCCGGAGCGGCTCATCTGCGCGATTTCGTAAAGCGTGTATTCGCGCGAAATCGACGGCAGCGTCGTGTGCTCCAGCACCTCGGCCGGAAGGCGCGCAAGATGCTGCGCGCGAAGATCGGCGCTCATCAGCAACGCGAAGAGCTCCGGATAGGTCGTGAACGGACCGCCGTTCGGATGGTCGGTGGTGAAGAACACCTGCTCGGGATTTTCAATGAGCAGGAAGAGCTCCAGACCCGCCGCCCATTGGATGGCGTTATAATAATTCGAGATCTTGTAGACGTAGGGAACGATGCCGCCGCCATTGGCGTCGCCGTCGAAGATCGCGCCCTTCTTCGGGATCGCGCCCGGCAGGCTGTTGAACTGTTTCAGAACGTCGGACGAAATCGTCACCGTGTCCGAGAACATCACCTGGCCGACGTCGACGCTGACATTCGGATTCGCGTTGATCTTCTCGGCGAAGAGCGCGCCGGCTGACGAGAAGCCGTTCTTGCCCTCCTTGCCATAGGCGTAGAATTGCACATGCGCGAGATGAAGCGGCAATCCCTGCGCGGCGTCTATGGTCGCGAGCGCCGTGTCGATGTTGCCGGCAAGGCCGAGATTGTTCATGTGCAGATGCAGCGGATGGGCGATGCCCAGCGCCTGAGTCGACTTCTGCAGCGACTGGAAGATCTGGCGCGACGTCAGCCCGTAAAAGGGCACGACATCGTCGAGCCCGAAGGCGCGCATGTTCTCCTTGAAGGCTTCGACCCCGCCCGGATTGATGCACTTTAAGCCGAGCGAACGGGTGTTTTCGACGGTCTGCGCGACATAATCGTTGATCGCGCCGTCCTTCTCACCGTCGCGCAACATGCCGAGCAGAAAGTCGTCATTGCCGAGCACGGTGAGTGCGCCCTTGTCGATGATCGGCACGTCGTTGAATTCGAGATGGGTCTGCAGCGCGTGATGCGGCGCCATCGCCGGCTCGACGACAGTGGTGAAGCCCATCTGGGCGTAGAGACGGCCGGTCTCGTAGCTCGACCATTTGGCCGTCGACAGCGGCGTGTCGGCGAGCCGCGCGCGAATCGCGCGATGCAGCTCCGGCAGCAGCAGTCGCGCCGTGTTCACATTGCCGCCGGCGATGTGCGAATGGATGTCGATTGCGCCGGCCATGACGATATGGCCGGAGACGTCGATCTCCTTGTCGGCGCTGCGCCCGTCGGGCCGCTCGACGATGCGGCCGTCCTCGAACCACACGTCGCCGATCGCGTCCTGGCCGGTCGCCGGATCGACGATATGGCCGCCGCGCAAAACTGTCAGCGCCATGCGCCCTCCGAAACTTCCGCCATAATGGCGCCGATCGCCTGCGCCACGCTCGGCGCGTCCGTCGGCGCGCTTGCCCTGCGCAGCGTCATGCCGCCGGTTTCCTGACCCATCAGCACCGCGTCATGCGTGACGCCGGGCTGACCGACTTTAATGAACAGCCCGCGAGACGGCGCCGCCTGCGCCGGCGCGAGCGTGATGAGCGGGATGTCGGCGCGGGACCAAGCAGGCTTTTCGCCGTCGAAGGCGGAAATCCACAGCGCCGCATCCGCCTCGCCGCTGTCGACGAGCCGCGAGGACTCGAAACGCCACGGGTCGTGCTCCGGATAACCACGGCCAAAACCCGTGCGCGGCGGAAAGCCCGTCATCCAGCCCGCCGTCTGGGTCACGCCCGAAGCGCCGCTGCGGCCGCCGATATGAACGCCCGTGAATCGGGTCGTGGCGTTAAGCTCGATCACCAAAGCCTGCAGCATTTCGATCGCCAGCGGATCGAGCGTCGACGCCGACCAGACGAAGACGCCAAAGCGCGCGTTTCGCAGCGTCTCCACGAGAGCGTCAATAAGAGTGATTTTTTCGGCGTCCAGCGCCACCGGCCGTCCGCCGAAGCGGGCGCGCCACGCCGCCAGCACGCCGGAAAGTTCCTGCACAGAGGCCGGAATGACCTTTGCGCCTGGGACAGCCTTCGCTTCGTCGCCGTCCGGCCCGACCCAGATCACCTTGCGCGGCTGCTGCGCTTGCGCTCCGCGGCGTGGCGGCTCGGCAAGCGCAAGGCGCTCCAGCATGCCAGGCCAGGCTTGAGTCAGTCCCGGGCCGATCAGCACGACGCAGTCGCCGCGAAGGCGCGCCTCGTTCGCCGTCGTCGTGAACATGCCGAAGGAACGCTTGACGTCGATATCGGCAAGCGTTTCGCGCGACGCGAGATGGTCGAAGGCGCCCTTCAGCTGCTCGGCTAAGAGGATCGCGGCGCGCGCGCCGGCGACGTCGGCGCCAAGGCCGGCGATGAGCGGAAAGGCCGCTTCCTTGAGAATTTTGCCGGCATGTCGATAGGCGTCGCCAAGCGCAATCGCCTTGCCGTCGAGCGTTGCTGTCTCCATTCCTACCCCGATTTGCGACCTGCCCTGGCCAAGCTTGAAAGCTTAACGGCGAAGTGAGCGCTATCCATTTGTTTTTTAGCGCCTACTCGCCGAGCCGGGCGGCTCCTCCCGCGTTTTGCTTATGCCTATCAGCCGTCACGGCGACTGTCGAGACGTTCGGCTGCGTCATTTGCATTAGAGGCCCCACAGAAGCGTTCGGCTGTCGTCGCCAGCGGCCGATATTGTGCGCCGCATCCCATTTGCGAAGCAGCGGCGATCATGTTAAATGCTGCGCCGAGCTTAAACCTGCGGGCGTGACACGCCACATAAGCAGGCAGAGCCGTAGAGAGTCCTAATACGGAGGAAAAAATGGCCTGGACGACTCCCGTGATTGTCGAAGTCTGCGTCGGCATGGAAATCACCAGCTACGAGTCCGCCGAGATCTAATTCGGCGCGGCTTTCGCTGTGCCGAAGCCGCCAACGAATTCCAAAAATCGAGCCGGCAAGAAGAGCGCTGCGCAAAGCGGTAGCGCTTTTCGTTTCGCCGGCTCGAATCATTTTGGCCAGAGTCGGCGAGGCTAATGGCCACGAACAGGAGCGTCGACTTGCGCGCGCCTTCTTTCCTCATCGCTCTCGTTGCTCCCCTCTTCATCGCTGCGATCGCCCAGGCGGAACCTCCGAACGCGAAGACGCTTCTCGAGGACGCGAAACAAAATTTCCAGCCGATCGTCGTTCCCTCCCCTGGCAATGATTCGGTGACGGCGGCGCGAATCGAGCTTGGTCGCCGATTGTTTTTCGAAAGCCGCGTGTCGATGGACGGCAACGTCAGTTGCGCGCATTGCCATTTGCCGGAGAAGCAGGCGAGCGACGGGCTGCCGAAGGCGATCGGCGTGTTCGGCAAGGAAAATCCGCGCAACGCGCCGTCGATCTTCAACGCCGCGCTGAATTTCAAACAGCATTGGCGCGGCGATCGCGAGTCGCTCGAAGACCAGGCGGAGAAATCGCTGCTCGGCCCTGCGAGCTTCGGCAATCCCGATCAAGCGACGGCGATGAGCAAGCTCAAGGCGATTCCCGCCTATGCCGGCGCCTTCGCCAAAGCGTTTCCCGGCGACAAGGACCCGATCAATTCGAAGAATTGGGGCGTCGCGGTCGGCGCCTTCGAGCGCACGCTGCTGACGCCCTCGAAGTTCGACGCCTTCCTCATGGGCGACGCTTCGGCGCTGACGAAGCAAGAGGCGGCGGGGCTGCGCAAATTCATCGATCTTGGCTGCGCCTCTTGCCACAATGGCGCGGGCGTCGGCGGCAACTCCTTCCAAAAATTTGGCGTTGTGAGCGACTACTGGAAAGAAACCGGAGTCACGACGCCCGACAAGGGTCGCGCCGACGTCACCAAAAATGATGCGGACCTCTATGTCTTCAAGGTCGCGAGTCTGCGCAACGTCACGCAGACGGCGCCCTATTTCCACGACGGGTCCGTCGCCGACCTGACCAAAGCCGTGAAAATCATGGGCAAGACGCAGCTCGGGCAGGATCTGTCGGAGAAGGATGCGGCCGACATTGTCGCCTTTCTCGGCGCGCTGACCGGACCGGTTCCGGCGAGTTATACTGCGCCGGAACTCTATCCGGACGCGCAAGGAAATTAGGCGTGGACGCACCCTCCCCTTGAGGGGGAGGGTCGCATTGCAAAGCAATGCGGGGTGGGGTGACGACGCAAAAACCATTTGAGAAAGAATGCGTCTCGCCTCCCGAACTCAACTGCGAGGACTTGCGGCCCTGCGCCACCCCACCCCGCGCTTCGCGCCGACCCTCCCCCTCAAGGGGAGGGTGAATGCGCGTCTTACGTCAACTTGTGTTCGAGCGCGATGCGCATCAGCTCCATCGGCGTGCGGGCGCCAAGCTTTCGTTTCATGATCGAGCAGCTGTTGGCGATCGTCTTGTAGGAGACTTGAGTCGCATCGGCGATCTCGGCCATCCCGAGCCCGCGCCCGAGCATTCGCAAAATCTCCAATTCACGCGCGGTCAACGCGGAGAGCGGACTGGCCGCCGCGCCGCTCTTTTCGAAGGCGAGCTGATTGGCGATTTTAGGCATCAGAAAAACGCCGCCGGAAGCTACCTCGCGCACGGCTGTGAGCAAGAGATAGGGATCGTCGTTCTTCGTCACATAGCCCTTTGCGCCCATCTGAATCGCGCGCGCGGCAAAAATCGGGTCGTCGTTCATGCTGAAGACGACGATGCGGGCATGTGGATCAGTCTCGAGAATCCGCCGCGTCAACTCAAATCCCGAAACCCCCGGCAGGCCGATGTCGACGACTGTCACGTCGGGCTTTTGCGCCACGAAAACGCTAAGACCCGTCTCCGCGTCTCGCGCGTCGACGACGTCGATGTCGCCCTCACCGGCGAGCATCGCTGCGCAGCCGGAAACGATGATCGGATGGTCGTCGACGATAAGAACGCGCATAATCGGTCATGGCTCCAAGTATCCCGGGCCTGCCAACGGCAGGCGGCAAAACATTGCAGGCATTGGGGCCTATCGTAAAGTCGCACGCTTCTCTAGAGAATTGGCCCATGCTTCGAAGGCTCTCCCTGCGCCTTCGCCTGTCGCTGCTGCTCGGCGTCGTGCTCGCGCTGGGACTGGCGCTCGGCGTCGGCCTGCTCGTATTGCATGCGGGCGCGCGCGTTCGCGCCGAAGCCGACGGCGCGACGCGCCTTGCGCGCGAACTCGTAGAAGCGACGCTAACGCGACTTGACGCGGCGCCAGACCCGGAGGCGGAGATCGGGCGACTTCTCGCCGACGCGCGGCGGCTGCGCCATGTTCGCGTCACGCTCGCCGGAGAGGAGACGCACGCGCGGGAGGACGTCGACCGCGCGCCGCAGTGGTTCACCCGGCTCGTGCTGCCGAACGCCGCTGTGACCCGAATCGAAACCGGCCGGGGGGCCGCGATCATGATCGCTTCCAATCCCGCGGATGAGATCGCCGAAATTTGGCAGGAGATCGTTTGGCTCGCGATCGGCGGCGCGGGAATCGCCGTCGCCGCCTTCGCGCTCGTTTCACTCGCCGTGTCGCGAACGCTGCGTCCGGTCGCCACGCTCGCGGAGGGCCTGCAGCGTCTCGAGCGCGGCGAACATTCGATGCGCGTTCCCGCCGATGGTTCTCCGGAGTTCGTCATCATCGCCGAACGGATCAACGCGTTGGCGGCGACGCTGCAACGGCTCGACGACGAAAATCGCAGGCTCGTGCGGCGCATGATCCATGTGCAGGACGAAGAGCGCAAAGACATCGCCCGCGACCTGCATGACGAGATCGGCCCTTTTCTTTTCACTGTGCGCGCCGGCGTTGGCGCATTGGCGCGCCGGGCGACCGCGCCGGGCGCAGACCCGATCCGACTCGCAGAAGATTGCGCCCGCATCGACGCACAGATCGCCGCTCTGCAACAGGTCAACAGACGCATTCTGGGACGGCTGCGTCCCGCCGCCCTCGAGGAGATGGGACTTGCCGACGCGTTAGAGGCGCTGGCGCAAGGCTGGCGCGACGCCAATCCGAAGGTCGCCATCGCACTTTCGCTCGACGGCGCCTCCGGGGACATCGAAGAAGCGACCGCGCTCACCGCCTATCGCATCGTGCAGGAAGCGCTCGCCAATGCGTTAAAGCATTCGGGCGCCAATCGGGTCGAGGTTGCCGTCATGCGGTCGACGGGCGCATTGCATATTGTCGTGCGGGACAATGGGGCCGGCCTCCAAACGACGCGTTCCGCGTCCTCGAGCGGTCTCGGTTTGCGCGGCATGAGCGAACGAGTCGGCGCGCTCGGCGGCGCGCTCACGCTTGCGAACGACGCAATGGGCGGCGCGCGGCTGACCGCGTCGCTGCCGATGCGCGAGGGCGGAACGGCGCAGCACGACCCGCTATGAGGTCAAGCCAAGGGGCGCGCAACGTCTCGCTTGAGCTCGCCAATGTTCGCCTATGTGCGCTCAACTCGACCAGCGTCGCGTCGCCCCTATATGCGCCTTGACGGTCAACGCACCGCATCCATGGGGTCGCGCGTGTACTCACAACATGTTGACTATCTCCCGCTGCCGCCCATCCTCTACGCGGTCTTCACGGGCGCGCTCATCGCGCTGTTCCTGCTGATCCAGTTTGGCGTGCTTCGCTATGCTTTCGGCCGCATCGGCCTGAGTTCGAAATATGCGACGCTCCTCTTGCTCGCGTCGCTTCTGGGAAGCTATGTGAACATTCCGGTTGCGCATTTCACCCAGGAACGCGTCGTTCCTCAAGAAATGGTCGACGATTTTGGCGGGCGCTATGTCGTCCCAGAGGTCGTCAACTGGCCGGGAATGATATTGGCCGTCAATGTCGGCGGCGCCGTTATTCCACTGTTGCTTTCGATCTATTTGCTCGCCCGTAATCGCATCTGGATCGTGGCGGCGCTTGCGACGGCGATCGTCGCTGTGGTCGTCCATTACTTTGCGCGGATTGTGCCCGGCGCCGGCATTAGCGTGCCGATCCTGGCGCCGCCGCTGGTGTCGGCGGCTCTCGCGATTTTGCTGTCGCGCGATTTCGCCGCGCCGGTCGCCTATGTCAGCGGCAGTCTCGGCACGCTCATCGGCGCCGACTTGCTCAATCTTGATAAGATAGAGGGCATCGGGACGCCGATCGTTTCGTTTGGCGGCGCCGGAACATTCGACGGCATTTTCGTCACGGGAATTCTTGCCGTTCTGATCGCGAGCCTGCCCTTGCGGCGGAAAGCCACTGGCGTTTCGGCGACGACATAATCTGATCTGCGCGAGCCGATGCCAGCCTGCGAGCCAGCGTGTTCGACGCGCTCGACGGCGATTTTGCGCCGGACAAACACATTATCCCACCGGTATTCGGCTGTTGACGCTGGCGCGCGCGGCCATTCGCGCTCGTCGCGCGGTCGGGATATCTTCCCGAAACATACGGGAATGTATCCGCAGATTTCCGTTATTTTTCAGAAGTGTAGCCGTCGCGCAACAGACGGGAAATATTGCCGGTTTGTCGCCTTGCGCCACTACCGGCCGCGAGCCTCATAGCTATAAGTCGTTCAACAGGATTGAATGTTCCAGGGCTCTCAATGCGCTACGTCAAGCAGGTCTCGCTCATCGCTCTTTGCGCTTCTCTCGCCACAACAGCCCGCGCGCAGCAGGCATTGCCGACGATCGAGGTAGGAGGCGCGCCTCTGCGTTCGACCGCGCGGCCGCCTGTGCAGACGACGCCCTCGACCCAGCGCGCGCCGGCAGGTCGTGCGTCGGTGACGTCAGCGCCTGCGACGCCTGCTCTGCCGGCGTCTCCCATCGTGCGTTACGCTGTTCCAGCGGCGACCTATACGATCACCGGCAATGAGCTGCAGAACACGCGCGCGTTCAATCTCCCGGAGAACCTTGTTCGTCAGGCGCCCGGAGTCACCGTCAATGACGTGGCAGGCGGACCGTTCCTGCCGGAAATCGATTTCCGCGGCTTCGTCGCCTCGCCCATCGCCGGAACGCCACAAGGCCTCGCCGTTTATCAGAACGGCATTCGCATCAACGAAGCCTGGGGCGACAACGTCTATTGGGACATGATCCCGAGCGTGGCGATTGATCGCTTCACGCTCGTGACCGGCAACCCGCTGTTCGGCCTCAACGCCATCGGCGGCGCCGTTACGCTCGACATGAAAAACGGCTTCACGTGGCAGGGGTTCGAGCTCGACGGGCGCTTCGGCAGCCGCGGCCGCCGCCAAGCATCGATGCAGCACGGCCTCATCTCTGGGCCGTTCGCCACCTACATGGCGATGGAGGCGCTTGGCGACGACGGCTACCGCCAGTTTTCCGGCGCGCACATCAAGCGCTTCTATGGCGATGTCGGCTACCGCGGCGAGAGCGGCGAGATCCACGCCAATGTGACGCTCGCCAATAATAAGTTCGGCGTTTCAGGTCCGGCGCCGGTCGATCTCACCAATCTCGACGAAAGCGCGGTCTTCACAACGCCGCAGACGATCAAGAACACGCTCTCGATGTTCGACATCAATGGCGTGTTTCAGGCGACGCCGACCTGGAAGCTCTTCGGCGACATGCATTACCGCGCCTTCGATCAAGCGAGGGTCGACGGCAATACGACGGAATTCGAATGCGAAGTCGACGAGTCGCTGTGCGAGAGCGACGCCGGCGACACAAACATCCCCAATTTCTTCAACGGGCAGGTCGCTCTGGGGGCGATCGATAGAACCTGGACGCGGTCGCGCACCGTCGGCGGCACGGTGCAGGTCACGAACGAGGATCTCTATTTCGGCTTCCACAACAAGATCACCTTTGGCGTCAGCTACGATCATGGCTGGACCGCCTTCTCCGCCAATGAGGAACTGGGCATCATTCAGCCCAATCTCGTCGTCGGGGGTTTCGGCTACATTGTCGAAGAGCAGGCGACCGGCATCTCCAGCGTCTCTGTGCGTGCGGCGAACGATTATCTCGGCGTCTATGCGCTCGATTCGCTGGATTTGACCGACGATCTAAAGGTCACAGCGGGCGCCCGTTTCAACCGCGCCAACATCGCGCTCTACGACATGAGAGGAACGACGCTGAACGGCAATGGCGTCTTCACCCGCATCAATCCAGTCGCGGGCCTGACCTACAAAATACTGCCGAACGTCTCCGCCTACGCCAGCTACTCCGAGGCGAACCGCGCGCCAACGCCGCTCGAACTCGGCTGCGCCGATCCCAACCGGCCCTGTCTTATCGACAACTTCCTCGTCGCCGATCCGCCGCTGAAGCAGGTGGAGGCGCAAACGATCGAAGCCGGATTTCGGGGGGATATTGCCGTTCCGACGATCCTGCCCGCCTATGCCGATGCGCTGCCCGGCAATCTCAACTGGAGCCTTGGCGTCTTCCGCACCTATAGTTTCAATGACATTCTGAGCGTGCCGAGCGCGATCAACGGCCGCGGCTATTTCACCAACGCTGGCACGACTCTACGCCAGGGGATCGAATCGTCCTTCCGCTACACGACCGAACGGGTGAACGCCTTTTTGAACTACACGCACACGGACGCGACATTCCGCTCGACGATCGTGCTCGGCGCGCCCGATAATCCGCTGACCGGGACTTTTGGGACCGGCGGCTCCATCCTGGTGACGCCTGGCGCAAATCTGACCTCAGTGCCGCGTCACCGCTTCAAGGCCGGGATTGATTTCGCCGTGACCCCGCTGTGGAAAGTCGGCGCCGACTTCCAATATTCGTCCGGTCCGTATATTCGCGGCGACGAAATCAACCTCGCCGGAAGGTTGCCGTCGTACGGCATTCTCAATTTTCGCACGTCGTATCAGCTTGGCCCGAACATCCAGGTCTACGGCCTGCTCGAAAATGTCACCAACACCCGAGCGCGCAGCTTCGGCACGTTTTTCGACACGAATGACATCTCCTTTCTCGCCTTCAACAATCCGCGCATGGTCTCGATCGGCCCGCCGCTGGGCGTCTATGGGGGCGTGAAGATCACCTACTGACGCCAGAGCGCAGGAATGTCGCGGGCCGCTAGCCGGCTCGGCGGCGCCCGCGCTATATTGGGTGCGATGGCCTTACTCAAAGGAGTCGCACATGAAGAAAGCATTGCTATTCGGCGCGCTCGCGCTTGCTGGCGTCACGGCGTTGCCGGCGACGTCCGCGCTCGCCAAGGCGGCCGGCCCCGTCGCCGCGCTCGACACCGACGATGATGGAACTGTCGATCTCAAGGAAATCAACAAGTCTGCGACTGATCTCTTTGCGAGTCTCGAGAAGGACGCTGACGGAACGGTCGACCTCAAAGAGATGAAAGGCCGCGTCTCGAAGAAGGACTTTAAAACAGCCGATCCGGACAATGACGGCACGCTTTCAAAGGACGAATTTCTGACGATGGTCTCCGTCATGTTCAAGGATGCGGATCCCGACAATGACGGCACGCTCGACGCCAAGGAGCTCGCATCCAAGAAGGGTAAGGCGCTGCTGCGCGTGACACGGTGAATCCAGGAAGGCGCGCGGGCTCTGAAGAACTTGATCCTGCGCGCCAAAGCGGCCATCTAGGCAATATGAAAAGCTTGGTCGTCGCCGTCTGTTTCGTGCTTTTCGCCGCGCCGGTCGCGGCTGAAACGGTCAACGTCAAAGTCGGCGTCCTACGCGAAACGCACGCCCGAGAAACCCTCTCTATTCTCGATATTCCGGCCGCCGACGATACGCTCGCCGGGGCGCTGATGGGCGCAGCCGACAACAACACCACAGGCAAATTCACCAACCAGACGTTCGAGGCGATCGACGCCAGGCTCGAGGACGGCGAGGACGTCATGGCGGCCCTCGACGCGCTTCTGGACAAGGGCGCCCTGTTCATCATCGCCGATCTTTCGCCCGATCGTCTGCTTGCCGCTTCCGAGCGCGCGAAGCCGAAAGGCGCCCTGCTTTTTAATGTCTCCGCGACGGATGACAGGCTTCGCGAAAATGACTGCCGCGCCAATGTCATCCATGTCGCGCCGACGCGTTCGATGCTCGCTGATGGCCTCGCGCAATATCTCATCTGGAAGCAATGGCGCCGCTGGCTCCTCATCAAGGGCTCGCATCCCGAAGACGAACTTTTGGCGCAAGCCTTCCGCAACAGCGCCAAGAAATTCGGCGCAAAGATCGTCGAGGAACGCGTCTATGAAGACACCGGCGGCGGACGCCGCAGCGACTCCGGTTCGGTGCAGACCCAGCGGCAAATTCCTGTCCTGACGCAGAACGCGCCAGCCTATGACGTGCTGGTCGCCGCGGACGAGACCGAGGTCTTCGGGGGCTATCTTCCCTACCGCACCTGGGACCCGCGTCCTGTGGCAGGGTCAGGCGGACTTATGCCAACAAGCTGGAACGCCTCCCATGAGCAATGGGGCGCGCTTCAGCTGCAGAACCGTTTCACCCAGACGTTCAGGCGCCTGATGAATGTGCGAGACAATGCGGCGTGGCTCGCCATGCGGATGATTGGCGAAGCCGCAACGCGCACCGGGTCGAACGACCCCGAGAAGCTCCGCCTCTACCTGCTCGGCAACGACTTCTCCATCGCCGCATTCAAAGGCGTGCGGCTTACGTTGCGGCCCTGGAACCAGCAATTGCGCCAGCCGATACTGCTTTCCGACGGACGGATGATCGTCTCGGTTTCGCCGCAGGAAGGCTTTCTCCATCAAACGAGCGAACTCGACACGCTTGGAGCCGATCAGCCGGAGTCGAAATGCAAATTGCAGTGAAGAACGCCCCCTCCCCACCCCTCCCCCGCTGCCGCGGGAGAGGGAGCAGATTCGGCCTCTCGCTCCTTTTCGCGAAACGCCGATCGTTAGCGTCCCCTCTCCCGCGAAGCGGGGGAGGGACAGGGAGGGGGTTGTGGGTCGCGGCGCTGCTCGCAACTTTGATCGCGCCCGCCCACGCCTATAAGGCGTACGTCAGCAACGAGAAGGGCAATTCCATCACCGTCCTCGATACGGAGAAGCTGGAAGCGACAGCGACCGTGAAGGTCGGCCGACGCCCGCGCGGCATTGCGCTCAACAAGGACGGCTCCGAACTCTATATCTGCGCCGGCGACGACGACGCCATTCAAGTGCTCGACACGAAGACGCTCAAGGTCACCGGAAAGCTGCCCTCGGGCCCGGATCCCGAGCTCCTGGCGCTCAGTCCTGATGGCGACGTGATTTATGTCTCGAATGAAAACGACAATCTCGTCACGCTGATCGACGTGAAGAAGAAAGAGATGATCGGCGACATTCCCGTGGGCGTCGAACCCGAGGGCATGGCGATCAGTCCCGACGGCAAGCTGCTCGTCAACACATCGGAAACGACCAATATGGCGCATCTGATCGACACGCAGTCGAAGCAGATCGTCGCGAATATTCTGGTCGATGCGCGGCCGAGATTTGCGGAGTTCAAGAAGGACGGGTCGGAGCTTTGGGTATCCTCGGAAGTCGGCGGGACGGTCGCGATCATCGACCCCGCGAAACGCGAGTTGAAGCAGAAGATAAGCTTCGACATTCCGGCGATGTCGAAAGAAGCGATACAGCCGATCGGCATTTCGTTCACGCGCGACGGAAAACGCGCCTTCGTCGCGCTGGGGCCGGCCAATCGCATTGCGGTGATCGACGCCGAGACAAAAAAAGTCGAAAAATATCTGCTCGTCGGTCAGCGCGTCTGGCACCTCGCTTTCACGCCGGACGAAAAATATCTGCTCACCGCCAATGGCGTCTCAAACGACGTCTCGGTGATCGACGTCGCATCGCTCAAAGTGGTGAAATCGATCCCGGTCGGCGCTTTCCCTTGGGGCGTCGTCGTGGCGCCGCAATGAGTGTAAACCTTCGCGCCTGTCATTCCCGACGCGCGGAGCGCGATCGGGAATCCAGAGCCGCGATCGGCGCTGTTGGCCGCGGCTCTGGATTCCCGGTCATTCGCTTCGCGAATGCCGGGAATGACAATCCTGTCGGAGCGCCGCAATGACCCCCGCGCTCGCAATCAGAAACGTCAGCCACGCCTATGGGGCGCGCAAGGCGCTCGACGACGTCAGCTTTTCCGTGCCGGCCGGCAGCTTCACGGTGCTGCTTGGATTGAACGGCGCGGGCAAGAGCACGCTGTTCTCGCTGATCACGCGGCTCTATGCCGCGCGCCACGGCGAGATCGAGATATTTGGCCACAATGTCATGCGCGAGCCCGGCGCAGCGCTGCGCCAGCTTGGCGTCGTCTTTCAGGCGCGCACGCTCGATCTCGAACTCAGCGTGATGCAAAATCTCCTCTATCACGCAGCCCTGCACGGCATCGGCCCGATCGACGCGCGCCGCCTTGGACAGGCGGCGCTATCGCGCGCGGGCCTTGCGGACCGCGCCAAGGACAAGGCCCGCTCCCTGTCTGGGGGACAGATGCGCCGCGTCGAAATTGCGCGCGCGCTGCTGCATGATCCGCGGCTGCTGCTTCTCGATGAGCCGACAGTCGGGCTCGACATCAAAGCCCGCGCCGATCTCCTCGCGCTTGTCCGCGGTCTGGTGCGCGATCAACATCTCGGCGTTTTGTGGACCACGCATCTCGTCGACGAGATCGCCGACGATGATCAGGTGATCATTCTGCATCATGGTAAGGTTCTGGCGACGGGACGCGCCGCCGAGATCGTCGCGGCGCAAGGCGCGGCAAATATCGGCGACGCTTTCGCGCGCATCGCCGGGATCGGCCAGGAGAAGCTTTCGGCATGAGCGAAATTGCTACGCCAAGAGGCTTCACCCTTCGCCAATATCTCATCTGTCTCTCGGGAGTCGTCTGGCGCGAGGGCCTGCGCTTTCTGCATCAGCGCGAACGCTTCGTCTCGGCGCTGGTGCGCCCGCTCGTCTGGCTCTTTATTTTCGCGGCGGGCTTCCGGCAGGTGCTCGGCGTTTCGATCATCCCGCCTTACGAAACTTACGTTCTCTACGAGGTCTATATCGCGCCCGGCCTGATGGCGATGATCCAGCTCTTCAACGGCATGCAGTCTTCGCTCTCGATGGTCTACGACCGCGAAATGGGCAGCATGCGCACGCTGCTCGTCTCACCCTTTCCGCGCTGGTTTCTGCTCGGCTCCAAACTTCTGGCCGGCGTCGCCGTCTCGATACTGCAGGTCTACGCTTTCCTGGTGATCGCCTATTTCTGGGAAATCGAGCCGCCGACGAAATGGGGCTATCTCACCCTGCTGCCGGCGCTCGCGCTCAGCGGCCTGATGCTCGGCGCGCTCGGCATGCTGCTGTCATCGCTGATCAAACAGCTCGAAAACTTCGCCGGCGTGATGAATTTCGTGATCTTTCCGATGTTCTTCGCGTCCTCCGCGCTCTACCCGCTGTGGCGCGTGAAGGAGTCGAGCCCCTGGCTCTATTACGTGTGCGAGGTTAATCCGTTCACGCATGCGGTCGAACTGATCCGCTTCGCCTTTTATGAGAAAGTCGAGTGGACGTCGCTCGCGATTGTCTTCGCCTACACGAGCGCGTTCCTGGTGGCGGCCATACTCGCTTATGATCCAGGACGCGGCATGTTGATGCGCAGGGGCGGTTGAACGATGATTTAGTCTGGCGCGTCGGCGCCGCGACTATTTCTTCTCGTCCTTCTTCGTGTTCTCCGCCGCGGCCTCTTCGACCACCCCAGGCGGCAGTTTGACGCCAGTGGCGAGCTGCGCGCCAAGCGCGATGGCGCGGGCTTCCGTCAGTCTCAAGGCGCAATAGCCGAAATCCGGCTCGCGCGCATAGGACCGGCACACTTCCTCGCGCCAGGAGGAGAAGCCCGCCTGCTCCTTCACAATGAAGTTGCGGATGGCTTTTTCCTTCTTGTACTGATCGTAAAGCGCGCGGAACGTGCTTCGTAACGTCTTCTCGACGCGCGCGCGGGCGCCGAGCATCTCTTCGCCCTTCTTGGGGTCGATTTCATCCGCGCTCATTCCCCAGAGACCCTCGGGATCGGCGCGGCAACCCGCGTCCTTCAGTTCACAGGCCTTGCCCTCGTTGGTGACGAGAATCGCGCCGTCGAGAACGTCGAATGTGAAGGCGCAGGCTGGAAATGCGATCTGATAGCGCCGCAATCCGGTCTCGCTCTGGCGGGCCGTGAGCTTCAACGGCGTTCCGGCCACTTCGACTCGGCAGGCTTCGCCGGAGCGCCGCAAATCATCCCCGACGAGCGTCAGCTTGGCGACCTGCAGGTCTGCTCCGGCGCGGGAGAATTCTATGGCGCTGCCCTCGCCGTCGCGTTTGATGATTTTTCCGACGATCGCGTCTTCGGCGGGCGCCTTGGGCATGATGGCCGGCCCTGCGGCCGCTCCCATCTCGCCGCCGACGCTTCTTTTCTTTGTGGGACTGGCGACCGTCCCTTCGGGAGTCGGCGCGACCGCCCCCGGGAGCACAAGCTGCGCTCTGGCCGTCGGGACGGCCGCAGCGATCAGCGCCGCCACGCCGAGAACGCAAGCGTGACGCGCGGTCAGAGTGCGAAACCAAGATTCAAACATAGCGATCGCCACCCCTCGGGCCGCAGCCCGGCCCTGCCCTTGCGGCGAGACGCGCGCTATCGAGGCGCCAGCACCATCACCATCTGCCGTCCTTCCATGGACGGTTCGAGTTCGACCTTGGCCAGCGTGGCGGTCTCAGCCTTCACGCGCGACAAAAGCCGATAGCCAATGTCCTGATGCGCGATTTCGCGGCCGCGAAAGCGAAGGGTGACCTTGACCTTGTCGCCTTCTTCGAAGAAGCGGCGCACGGCTTTCATTTTCACGCCGTAATCATGGTCGTCGATGCCGGGCCGAAGCTTTATTTCCTTAACCTCGACGACTTTCTGCTTTTTGCGGGCCTCGGCGGCCTTCTTTTGCTCGGCGAAGCGAAAACGCCCGTAATCAAGAATTTTGCAGACGGGGGGCGTGGAATTGGGCGCGATCTCGACGAGATCGAGTCCCGCCGCTTCGGCGATGCCCAGCGCGTCCGGCAATTGGATGACGCCGTGATTTTTCCCCTCGGAATCGATTAGCTGCACTTCTCGCGCGCGAATTTCCCGATTGATGCGCGGCCCTTCCTTCTGGGGGGCTGCGATGCTCTTCATTGGACGGCGAATGGATCATCTCCTTCTCTTGGTCAAAAGCCGGCCGCTGAGCCAAAGACGCAAAAAGCGACCGCCGGACGCAGGGGTCCGGGACCATTGAACAGATTCCCACGCCAGCGCGCCAAGTCAACCGTTACTGGCCCCGGCACGCTGCTTTTTGCGACAGGAAGGTCGAATATTTTAAACAAAGTCCAAAATCAGCTCGTTAACTTTTTCCGGCGCGTCTTCGGGCGTCCAATGCGACACGCCTGGCAGCCGTTCGATCCGGAGATCGCGAACATAGCATTCCGTGCCGTCAAGACAGGACTCGCCAAGCGCCACATCCTGCATCCCCCAGACCACAAGCGTCGGCGCATCTATCGGTTCATCGAGGTCTTCCGCCGCCAGAATGTCACGTCCGGCGGCGCGATACCAATTGAGCATGGCGCTGGCGGCGCCCGGCGCCGCGACATTGGCGCGGTAGATGTCCATCGCCTCTTTTGAAAAGACGCCGTCCCGGCCTGCGGCCCGTTGCATCAGCCACGCGGCGCCGGCGCCGCGCCGCGCGGACATCAGTCGTTCAGGCAGCCAGGGCAGCTGGAAGAAGGCCGCATAGGCGGACTTCAGCTTCTGTCTCCATTCCTGTTCGAGCGCGCGCCGGAAGCACAGGGGATGCGGAATGTTCAGAACGACGAGAGCGTCGATCGGCCGCAGCTTGCGAATGGCGACGACCCAGGCGACGAAACCGCCCCAGTCATGGCCGACAAGCGAGACCGAGGCGGGATTGGCGGCGTCGATCAATCCGGCGACGTCGGCTGTGAGCGCCTCTAGGGAATAGGCGTCTTTCTCCACGGGGCGCGTTGTCGCGCCATAGCCGCGCTGATTGACCGCCCAAACGCGATATCCGGCGGCCGCGAGCGGTCCGATGAGATGACGCCACATGACGGCGTGCTGGGGAAAGCCGTGCAGGAGCAGCGCGAGCCGATCGCCCGCGCCGGCCTCGAAAACCTCGAACTCAATTCCGTTGGCTGGAACGACCAGGCGACGCGCCCCGAGCAGAGTCGCCGCCGCGGACGTCACACCTGTCCCGCCAACGCGGGGCAACTTGGACAGGGCGCGCCGCCCGCCATCGCGGCGCAGCTCTCCGCAGGCTCGCCGCCAGCGGCGGGTCGCGCGATGAGCGACAACTGGCGCTCAACATGGGCGCCGCCGCACGCGGGGCATTCGGGAATCTCATCGAAACGCGACAGAGTCTCGAACTGATGCGCGCAGTCACTGCAGCGATAGGCGAAAAGCGGCATTTGTCCCTCGGATCCGCCGAATTGATGATCCGCCGATTTTACCGGCCGGCGCGCCTCGCGCAAGGCGGCGATTCGACATAGGCGAGCATCCAGCGCGCCCGCCGCGCAACGGCGGGATCGCCGTGCGCCGCTCGACTCCGCAGCTCCTCTCGCAAGCCCGGGTGGTTGACCTTTGCGGCCAGTCGGCAATAGCGCCGAAATTCCTGCGACGCGCGCCGCTCGACGATCGCGAGAGCAACCGCGCGCAGGCGCTTCGCCTGATGCTCGGTCAGCGCCATGCGGTTGATGAAACGAATGAGATCGGCCTTGGCGTAGCCGGAGCCAAAAAACATCGGATCGGCTTCAAGAAAGCGAATCACGCCCTCGAGCCCACGCGCGTCGCCTGCTTTCAGTCGTTCGAGATCCTCTCCGAAATCACCCGGATAGGCGAGGCGCAGTGCGTCACGAAAGCGGGCGATCGCCGCCTTCCAGGCGATGGTCGCAGGATCGTTCTCGTCATTGCGATTCTCGAGTCGCGCGAAAGTGCGGCCGATTTCCTGATGCGCCGCGCGCGCCGCCGCCGCCCGCTCCTCGTAATTGAAGCTCCATTTCTTCCCCATACTTCTGTGAATGCCGGACCCATGAGGCGAAATATGCGTTTTGACGCACATGGAGGAGATGGCCCGCGCGTTCGCACTGGCGCGCTAGATTCCGTGCAACGATTCGGATTGGAGAATATCGGATGACCTACCGCGCGCCGCTCGACGACATTGTTTTCGCGCTTCGCCTCGCGGCCGGCGAAGGCGCCATCGAGGCCGACGGCGTCTACCGCGACCTCGCCGACGGCGTCGCCGAACAGACGCTGGCCGAGGCGGCCAAATTCGCCGAACAGGTTCTGCTGCCGCTCGATCAGATCGGCGATCGCGTGGGCGCGACATACGCCAATGGCGCCGTCACGACGCCTCCCGGCTGGCGTGAAGCCTATGCGCAATGGAGGGATGGCGGCTGGAACGCCATCGCGGCCGGCGAGAACTATGGCGGGCTGGATCTCCCTGCCCTGCTCAACGCTGGCTGCACGGAGATCTGGAACGCCGCCAACATGGCTTTCGCCGTCTGCCCGCTGCTCGGGCATGGCGCGACCGAGGCGATGGAGGCGCATGCGAGCGACGCGCTGAAGGAGACCTATCTGCGCAGAATCGTCAGCGGCGAATGGACCGCGACGATGAATCTGACGGAGCCCGGCGCCGGCTCAGATCTCGGATTGATGCGCACCCGCGCTGAACGCGCGCCCGACGGCTCCTATCGTCTCTTCGGCCAGAAGATCTTCATCACCTATGGCGAGCATGATCTTGCGCCCAATATCGTGCATCTCGTCCTGGCGCGCCTTCCCGACGCTCCCGCCGGCACGCGCGGCATTTCGCTGTTCCTGGCGCCGAAATTCCTGCCCGACGAGACGGGCAGCTTCACGCGGCGCAACGATGTGCGGTGCGCCGGCATCGAACACAAGCTCGGAATCCATGGCTCGCCGACCTGCACGATGATCTATGGCGATGAAGACGGCGCCGTCGCCTATCTCCTTGGCGAGGAGAACAAGGGCCTCGCCTGCATGTTCACCATGATGAACAACGCCCGCCTCTCCGTCGGGCTGCAAGGCGTGGCGCTCGCCGAACGCGCGACGCAAATGGCGCTCGGATACGCGCGCGAGCGCAAGCAGGGGCGCACGCCCGGCGCCAAGGAGACCAGCGCGATCATCGAGCATCCGGACGTCGCGCGCATGCTGCTGACCATGGCGAGTTCAACGGCGGCGGCTCGGGCGATCTGCTACGAGACGGCCGCCGCGATTGATCGCGCGCATCGTGAAAGCGATCCCGCACGCGCATCGGCGGCGCATGAACGCGCCTCTCTCCTGACGCCCGTCGCCAAGGCGTTTTCGACCGATATCGCCAATGAGACGACGTCGCTCGCGGTGCAGGTCTTCGGCGGCATGGGCTATATCGAGGAGACCGGCGTCGCGCAGCTGATGCGCGACGCGCGCATCTGCGCCATCTACGAAGGCACGAACGGCATTCAGGCGATTGATCTCGTCACGCGCAAGATCCGCGGCGGCGACGGCGTGGCGCTCGCGCGCGAGATCGACGACATGCGCGCCATCGCCGGCGAAGCCGATGTCGCGCGCGAGGCGCTGCGCAAGAGCGTCGAGGCGCTGGCGGAGGCGAGCGCGTTTTTGACGAAAGCCGAACTCGCCGGCGCGCTTGCCGGCGCCACGCCCTATCTGCGCCTCTTCGCGCTGGCCCGCGGCGCGACGCTGCTCGTGAAGGGGGCGACGCGCGCGAAGCGCGAAGCCGATCCGAATGCGGCGCGCTACGCCGCGCTCGCCCGCTTCTTCGCCGAAAACGTCGCGGTCGCCGCGCCGGGATTGGCGAAGACCGTGATCGACGGCGGCGCATCGGTGAACGAGTCGCATGCGGCGCTTGGGGAGTGAGGGAATCCGGAAGGCAGTCCAACGACGTCATGGCCGGCCTTGTGCCGGCCATCCACGCCAGGACATCGCGGAGCGATCGTCACAGGACCGTGACGGCGACGCGTGGATGGCCGCGACAAGCGCGGCCATGACGTGGGAATTGTCAGGCGCCGATGAATTCCCGCAGCGCCCGCTGCTGCGCGGCGCTCATATGGAGGCCGAGCTTGGAGCGGCGCCAGAGAATGTCGTCAGCCGTGCGCGCCCATTCCTTCTCGCGCAGATAGGCGATCTCCGCCTCGGTGAGGCCGCAGCCGAAATCACGGCCAAGATCGCTCAACTCCCGGGCATCCTTCAATATCTCGAAGACTCGCGTTCCATAGGCGCGCGCAAGGCGCAGCGCCAACGCATCTCCTAAAAAGGGCTTGTCGCGTTTGAGATCGGCAAGAAAGCTGTCGAAGCCCTCCGGCATGTCGCCGCCGGGAAAGATCGCGTCGGCCGTCCAGGCGTCGCCATGCGCGGGAAGAAAGCGCGAGAGTTCACTCAGCGCATGTTCGGCAAGCCGGCGCGCGGTGGTGATCTTGCCGCCAAAGATCGACAGCGACGGCGCCGCATCTTCGGACGCGTCGAGATCGAAAGCATAGTCGCGCGTCACGACCGAAGCTTTCAGCGCCCCGTCGTCGTAAAGCGGCCGAAGCCCGGCGTAGCTGGACACAATGTCGTCGCGGGTCGCTGGAACGCGCAAGAAATGATTGAGCGAATTGAGGAGATAGTCTGTCTCCGCGTCGCTGATCGCCACGGCGCCGGGCGGACCGTCATAAGAGACGTCCGTGGTGCCGACGAGCGTGAACTCGCGCTCATAGGGGATCGCAAAGACGATGCGCCCGTCGGGGTTCTGCAGAATATAGGCCTGCGCGCCTTCGAAGAACTTTCTCAGAACGAGATGCGAGCCCTTCACGAGCCGCACATGTTTGCGCGAAGGGATGCGCAGCGCGTCTTCGATCACCTGCGACACCCAGGGGCCGGCGGCGTTGACCAGCGTGCGCGTTTGAATCGTCTCGCCGTCCGCGAGCGTTGCGCGCCAGCCGTCGCTGCGCCGTTCTGCGTGAACGAGCCTTGCGCCAACGCTGATCGTCGCGCCGCGTTCCGCCGCGTCGCGCGCGTTCAACACGACGAGGCGCGAATCATCCACCCAGCAATCGGCGTAAGTGAAGCCGACGCGGTAAGCGTCGCGTAGCGGCGCGCCGAGCGCATCCTGCGAAAGCGTCACCATATGCGAGGCTTCGAGCTGTTTGCGGCGCGCAAGGTGGTCGTAAATGAAAAGTCCGAGACGCAGCAGCCAGACGGGCCGCAGCCCTTTTTCATAGGGCAGAACGAATTTTAACGGCCAGATGATGTGCGGCGCGGCGGCGAGCAGCAGTTCGCGTTCGGCGAGCGCTTCATGCACCAGGCGAAATTCGTAGAGCTCGAGATAGCGCAGACCGCCATGGATGAGCTTCGTCGAGGCGGACGAGGTGCCTTGCGCGAGATCGCCCTGCTCGACGAGCCTGACGGCGAGGCCGCGGCCGGCGGCGTCGCGGGCGATGGCGCAGCCGTTAATGCCGCCGCCGACAATGAGAAGATCGTAGATCATGGCCGTCCTCAATTCGGAACGGCCATGACTATAGCGTTAAACCTGCGGACGGCTCGCTTGCTTATGACGCGCGCCGCCATTTGCGGGGCGCTTTTGACCATTGAAAGAGGCGCCCGGTCGCTTTGCCGCAGGACGCTGTCCCTCGCGACGCGGATGCTGCGCGCCGTTTCGATGCGCCGCCGGCGAATTCGGCCTCTTGGACGCCGGGCGCGCGGTGTCGCCGTCATCCTGGCGGGCGCCTTCGGCGCGCCGGTCAGTGAATTCAAGCGTCTGACGCGTCAGCTTTTCGATCGCGCGCAGCAGCGGCCGCTCGCCATTGTCGCAGAGCGAAATCGCCTGGCCGGTCGCGCCCGCTCGCGCGGTGCGGCCGATGCGATGCACATAGGCTTCCGCGACTTCCGGCAATTCGAAATTGACGACATGCGTCACGCCGTCGACGTCGATGCCGCGCGCGGCGATGTCGGTCGCGACAAGCACCCGCGTGCGGCCCTTGCGGAAACCGTCAAGAGCGCGCAGCCGCTGGCTCTGGCTCTTGTTGCCGTGGATCGCGTCGGCGCCGACGCCGGCGCTCTCCAGATGCTGCGCGACGCGATCGGCGCCGCGCTTGGTGCGCGTAAACACGATCGCGCGCGAAATCTCGCGGTCGTTCAACAGCTCGACGAGCAGGTCGCGCTTCGCGCCGCCCGAGACCAGATAGACATGTTGCGCGACACGCTCGGCGGTGGTCGCCGCCGGCGTCACCGAAACTTTCGTCGGATCGCGCAGCATGTCGTCCGCGAGCGCGGAGATCTCCCGCGGCATTGTCGCCGAGAACAGCAGCGTCTGGCGTTGCTTCGGCAATTTCGCGACGATCTGGCGGATCGGAACGATGAATCCGAGATCGAGCATATGGTCGGCTTCGTCGAGAACGAGCACTTCGGTCGTCCCGAGCTTCAAACGGCCGCTGCCGAGATGGTCGAGCAGACGCCCAGGCGTCGCCACCAGAACGTCGAGGCCGCGCGCCAGCATTTCATTTTGCGGACGATGCGACACGCCGCCGACGATGACGCCGACGCTTGGCCGAAAGAAATGGCCATAAGAACGGAAACTGTCGGCGATCTGCGCCGCGAGTTCGCGTGTCGGCGCGAGAATCAGCGCGCGCGCCGTGTTGGGCGCCGGGCGGCGCTTGTCGGCCAGCAGACGGTGCAGAATCGGCAGAGCGAAAGCCGCCGTCTTGCCGGTGCCGGTCTGGGCCACGCCGAGAAGGTCGCGACCTTGCAGAAGCGCAGGAATAGCCTGCGACTGGACCGGGGTGGGCGTGGTGTAGCCTTCGCGCTCAAGCGCGCGGAGCAGGATCTCGTTCAAGCCGAGATCGGAGAATGTCATCACTTCAGTTGTTGCTTTCATTTGTCGATTCGAGCCACGAGGACCGGCGAGGAGAGCGCCAGCTCAGGACCAAAAAAGAGTCGGCCCCGCGTAACGGGCCTCGGCGTGGGAAAAGGGGGCGCTCGACAGCTCGTCGACGAAAACGTCAACCTACGCGGCTGGAGCGCCTCATGCTGCGGCGCAGCGCAGTCTTCATACAGGAGCGACGCCTCAGGGTCAACTTCCGCAAGACCGCGGCGTCGGCCGCGACAAGCTTCGTCCCGCCTTCTATAAGCCGAGCAGCGGAACGCTGGTGGATCTAGCCCATGAACGCCATTGCAAATTTCGACAGCGTGGAAATTCTCAATACGTTTGTGTCGCTGCTCGTGGCGTTCGCTCTCGGGACCGCGATCGGCGCGGAGCGCCAGTATCGGCAGCGCACCGCCGGGTTGCGCATTAACGCTCTCGTCGCGCTCGGCGCGTCCGCTTTCGTCGATCTCGGCATGCGGCTCATGGGCAATCAGGGCGCGACTCAGGTGCTGGCCTATGTGGCGTCGGGCGTCGGCTTTCTCGGCGCTGGCGTGATCATCAAGGAAGGCATGAATATCCGCGGACTGAGCACGGCGGCGACCGTTTGGTGCTCGGCGGTGACCGGCGGCTTCGCCGGCGCCGATCGTCCGGCGGAAGCCTTATTGCTCGCGGGTTTCGTGCTCGCTGGCAACACGCTCCTTCGACCGCTCGTGCGTCTGATCGAACGTTCGCCCATCGACGAAACCGCGACGGAAGCGATCTATGACGTCCGCGTCACCGCGAGCGGCGCCCGACGCGACGCCATTCGGGACACTTTGATCGAGCGGCTCGAAGCCGCCTCTTATCCGATCCAGGACATTGCTGAGAACGAACGCGAAGACGACGTCGAGATCGTCGCGACCCTCGCGACGTCCAGCGCGACGGGCGGACAGCTTGACGCCGTGGTCGAGGCGCTCGCCGCCCTCGACGGCGTCTCGCACGCAACCTGGTCCTCCCGTACAAGCGACTGAAACCGCGCCGCGAGCAAGCAGCGCCGTCATCGCCCCCTGGCGAAGATCTTGACCCAGAGCGGACGTTTCCCGTCGAGGCTTAGGCAACGCTGTTTGCGGTTCGGAATGCTCTTCCGCTGGCGCGCCGCATGGCCTAATGGCTACCCAAACTTTCCTTCCCGGGCCCCCTGCACACATGATTCGTCTCGAAAACATCAGCAAACAGAACGGTCATCAGATCCTTTTCATCGAGGCCTCCGCGACGCTCCTCAAGGGCGAGAGGGTCGGCCTCGTCGGTCCCAATGGGGCCGGCAAGACGACGCTTTTCCGGATGATTGCGGGACAGGAGCATCCCGACGAGGGTCAGGTGGCCGTCGATCGGGGCGTGACCATCGGCTACTTCAATCAGGACGTCGGCGAGATGTCTGGCCGCAGCGCCGTGTCTGAAGTGATGGACGGCGCGGGTCCGGTCAGCGCGGTGGCTTCCGAGCTGAAGCAGCTGGAGGACGCCATGGTCGATCCTGACCGGGCGGACGACATGGAAGAAATCATCGAGCGTTACGGCGAGGTGCAGGGGCGCTTCGAGGAATTGGACGGCTACGCCCTGGAAGGCCGCGCGCGCGAAATCCTGGCGGGCCTGAGCTTCACTCAGGAGATGATGGACGCCGATGTCGGCGCCCTGTCGGGCGGCTGGAAAATGCGCGTGGCGCTCGCCCGCATCCTCATCATGCGCCCCGACGCCATGCTTCTCGATGAGCCGAGCAACCATCTGGATTTGGAAAGCCTGATCTGGCTGGAGGAATTCCTCAAAGCCTATGACGGCGTGCTGCTGATGACCTCGCACGACCGCGAGTTCATGAACCGCATCGTCACCAAGGTGGTGGAAATCGACGGCGGCGCGTTGACGACCTATTCGGGCAATTACGTGTTCTACGAGCAACAACGCGCGCAGAACGAGAAGCAGGCGCAGGCGCAATTTGAGCGTCAGCAGGCGATGCTCGCCAAGGAAATCAAGTTCATCGAGCGGTTCAAGGCGCGCGCATCGCACGCCGCGCAAGTGCAGAGCCGCGTGAAGAAGCTCGAGAAAATCGACAGGGTGGAGCCGCCCAAGCGCCGCCAGACGGTTTTGTTCGAATTCCCGCCAGCGCCGCGCTCCGGCGACGACGTGATCACCCTGAAGAACGTGCACAAGAGCTACGGCGCCAGGAGAATCTACGAGGGACTGAATTTTCAAGTGCGCCGCAATGAGCGGTGGTGCGTCATGGGCGTCAACGGCGCCGGCAAGTCCACGCTGTTAAAATTGGTGGCGGGCTCCTCGCTGCCGGACGACGGCGCCGTCGCGCAGGGCGGCAGCGTCAAAATGGGCTACTTCGCGCAACACGCGATGGAGTTACTGGACGGCGAGCGCACCGTGTTCCAGTCGCTGGAGGACTCGTTCCCTCAGGCAGGACAGGGCGCGCTGCGCACGTTGGCGGGCTGCTTCGGCTTCTCCGGCGACGATGTTGAGAAGAAATGCCGGGTGTTGTCAGGCGGCGAAAAAGCGCGACTCGTCATGGCGAAAATGCTTTACGACCCGCCGAACTTTCTCGTGCTGGACGAACCCACGAACCATCTCGATCTGGCGACCAAGGAGATGCTCATCACGGCGCTGTCGCAATATGAGGGCGCCATGCTGTTCGTCTCGCACGATCGTCACTTCCTGGCCGCGCTATCCAATCGGGTGCTGGAACTGACGCCCGACGGCGTTCATGTTTACGGCGGCGGCTACACCGAATATGTGGCGCGCACGGGCCATGAGGCGCCCGGTCTCCGGAGCTGACACAGCGCGCACGGCGACAAGAACTCGCACGGCGCTCAGCCGATGTGAATCTTGACGCCCCGCCTCATCTGCTCAGGTTAGTAACTCCGAGGCGAACAAATTTTCCAATTCCGAGATCTTGATCGGTTTGACGAAATGCCGGTCAAATCCAGCCTCGGCGCTTCGCTTAAAGTCCTCGGCCTGGCCCCAACCCGACAACGCTGCGACGAATAACGAATCTCCGCCGGGAAGCTGTCTGACCCTGCGCACAGTCTCGTAACCATCGATCCCGGGCATGCCGATATCGACAAAGACGATGCGGGGCTTGAATTTCGGCATGACTTCCAGCGCCTCGGCGCCGCCAGCGACGACTTGGACCTCCATCCCGAATGTGGCGATCAGCTCGCCAGTGAGTTTGCCGACAAGGAGGTCGTCGTCCACAACCAACACCTTCGTCCGAGATGCGCGGCGCTCCCTTTTATCTTTCGCAGGTTCAATGTTCGGGGCGACGGGCGCTTCACTCAACGGAAGCCGAACGATAAACTCGCTGCCCGTATCCGCGCCAGCACTATGAGCGTCAATCGTGCCTCCGTGCAGCCTTACGAGGCTGCTGGCGAGCGAGAGCCCGACGCCAATACCGCCTTGAGCCCTGCCGAGACTGTGGTCGACCTGGGTGAAGATGTCGAAAACCCGCGTCAGCATTTCGGGCGGAATTCCGACGCCGGTATCCTTGACGGAGACAACGGCGCAGTCCCCGTCCCGCGTCACCGTCACATCGATCGCGCCAGCATCCGGCGTGTATTTTGCTGCGTTGTTAAGGAGATTTGAAAACACCTGACCGAGCCGAACCGGATCGCCATCGATGAAAAGCTCTGTTGATTGTATAGAAAGCTGCTTGCGATGTTTCCCGCCCCGAAGTTTGTCGGCCCCATGTTCGAACACTTCGCGCACCAGCGAGACAAGATCCAAGCGCTCCGACTGGAGTTCTATTTTGCCGCGGGTGATGCGTGAAACATCGAGGAGCTCATCGATAATACGCGTGAGCTGCACGGTCTGCCGTTCGATCGCCGCGAGCATGTCGTCGTCGCCGCCCCCGTCGGCTGAGCGCCGCCTCTTGATGTGAACCGCGGCGCAAATCACAGCCAAAGGATTGCGCAACTCGTGGGCCAGCACCGCAAGGAACTCGTCCTTGCGACGATTAGCGGTCTGCAGCGCGTCCAGCGCGTCGCGAATGGCGTATTGCAGATGACGGGATTCAATCGCGTTCTTGAGCGCGCTGATCAGCGAGCGCTTTCGCGCAGGCCGTTCGACAAAGCCGATATTAGGACGCTTCTCAATCGTTCGCAGCGACTTCAATTCTTTTTGCGAGTGGCCGCGGGCGAGAAGCAGCACGATGGGCAGCTTGGACCACGCCGGTTCTGGACCGATCAAATCGTCCCAGGCCACTGCGCCATCGTGCGGCAATGCCTCCTCCGCTATCAGAACGCAGCCAGCGCCTTTCGCGATCTCCCGGCGTAGCTCTTCTTCGTCGCCGCAAATGAAGGTGGAGAGACCGCTTCGATTGAGCGCGTCTTCGGCGAGGGCGGCATCGCGTCCCGTTGGCGTCATAATCAGAACGCGCAGGCTATCCTCGACTCTCGGGACGACCTGCGCTGCGCCATCCGCCGCCATCATGGAAATGGAACGATGGATTCAGCCTGATACACAGGCGTCCCCGTTAGGACGCCTGTAAAGCTGGTAAGCGGCTCGCTGACGTCGACGCCGCCCGCTCTCATCGTCAGTTTCCGGATCGTGTGCTCATGTGGGCCGCTACGCTTTTTGACGATCGACAAGGCCTTGTGCAGCGCGCCGCTAAGCTCGAAAAAACGAAGCAGGAACACATTGTCGGCCAGGAAGCTGAAGTCCAGCGGCGAAAAGAGCTCCGTTCCGAAAATTCCGTGCTGTGTCAGCGTCATGATGGTGACAATCTGACGACGGCTCAGAAAGGAGAGCAACTCCCGGATGTGAAGAATAACACTTGGTTCTTCCATCGCGGATTGCAGATAGCCGTTCAGCGTGTCGATCACGACGAGCTTCACGCCCTGCTTCTCGACTCGATCCACGACCAGGTCGGCAATCTCGCCGACGCTCAGTTGAGCCGGATCAAGATGCCTGAGTTCAATGCGGCCGGCTTCAACTTCGACGCGCATGTCCAAGCCCAACCCTTCGCTGCGCCCTATATAGCTCTCCTCGCTCTCATCGAACAGAAAAACGGCGCATTTCTCGCCGCGCTTGGCCGCGGCCATCACGTAGAGCGCTGATATAGTAGATTTTCCAACGCCCGCAGGCCCAGCGATGAGCGTGTTCGAACCTCTCGGAAGCCCGCCGCCGACAAGCGCGTCGATCTCTGAATTGCCGGAGTCGAGCGCCGTCGCCGTCACGAGGCTCGGAAAGCTCTGCGCGACGAGGCGAGGGTGCACGGTCAGCCCTCCGGCGGCGAGCGTTACGTCGTGCGAGCCGCTCATATAGCTGCAGCCGCGCAGTTTACTCACGCGTAATGCGCGTCGGTCGGCCCCGTACGAAGACGGTTTTTGCCGCAATTCGATGATGCCGTCAGACAAAGTTTTGCTGCGGAGATCCTTTTCCGTCGTCGACGCTTCATCCAGCATCACCGTCGTGCAGTCGCGCGCCGCCATGAAGTCGCGAATACGTTTCAGTTGGCGCCGATGGAAGGCCGCCGTCGGCGCCAAAACGCGCAGACTCGAGATCGTATCGAGCACGAGCAGCTTCGGTCTCAACCGTTCGACTTCGGAAAAAAGATGGTCGAACGTCTCGCCGATCTCGACCTCGGCTTCCGGGAAGAGCGTGTAATCGAGCCCTTCTTCCGCGCTGGGTGGCTCCGACAGGCCCGTGATATTGATCCCGGCGAGACTCCATCCGTGCGATGCGGCGATCGAACGTAACTGTTGCGGCGACTCGGCGCTCGTCGCAAGCAGACAGCTTTCACCTGCGCGAACCGCCTGGATCAGGAACTGGAGCGCCACGGTCGTCTTGCCGCTGCCGGGCGCACCTTCGACGAGAATAAGAGCGCCGCGCGGAAGTCCGCCGTGAAGAACCCTGTCCAGCCCCGGAACGCCTGTCGCAAAACGCGGGGTTGTCTCTATCGGCACGGACACTGCGGCGCTCCAGACAATCGTGAGTGTTCAGCTTACAGCATAGCAAGTATTCGACAATGTTGCTTTCCGCAATGCTCCCACTTTCCGCGGCCGAAAAGAGCATCGCAACCGTGGCCACAATGGCGTTGAATAGGTATTCGGAAGATAAAACTCGGCTTCGCGCCTTCAACCCATCTTGCCCCCAAACCTTTTCCCGCTTAGCCTTTCGTCTGAGTGCCGGTCGATTCGTCGAGTCAGCTGTCGCGAACGCTGTCAAAAGTTCGCGCTTCCGAGGGATCAGAACATGGATCGGGACACGCTCAGCGATATCGCCGAATCCGCCCCATTGCCGGACGCAGGGGCCGAATTACGCAGTTCCTCCGTCGCCGCCAGCAAATCGTCGATCAGCGTTCCAGCGCAACTCGTTTCTCAAGGCGCGCACCGCTTTTACGCGCTGGTGCTGCCGAGCAGCCTGCTCGCCGAAACCTGCACGGTCGAACCGCGGGTCGAGAATCCGGAGGAAGGCTTCCAGCGCCTGCTCGATCCAAAGCGCGCGAAGTCCATCGCCAAATATATCGACGCCGGATTCGGAACGGTTCCCGGCGCCGTCGTGCTGTCGGCGCAGTCGCGCGCGCATATGCATTATGACCGCGCCACGGGAGCTCTGACATTCCGGCAGGACCCCCGCGCGTTCCTGATCATCGACGGGCAACATCGGATTTTCGGCTTCAAGCTGGCGAAGCGCGCCGTCGACGTGCCGGTGGTGATCTACAACAAGCTGAAGCGTTCGGAAGAATGCCGGCTGTTCATGGACATCAACACCAAGCAGCGGCCGGTGCCCAATGAGCTGTTGCTCGACATCCGTCGCCTCTCGGAAGTCGAGACGAAAGCCGACGCGCTGTTGCACGACGTCTTCGATCTTTTTCACACACGCGACGACAGCGCGCTCAAGGACCTGCTCAGTCCGGCGGAGCGGCGCAAGGGCACGATTTCGCGCGTCACCTTCAACGCCGCGCTGCGCTCGATCAAGGGCGCATTCGTCGATGCGCGGGCCGAGGAAGTCTATGCGGTGCTCAACGCCTATTTGCGCGCCTGCCGGCATGGTCTCGGATTGCACAACGCCGATGAGCAGATCACGCATCCGGCGCTGTTCAAGGCGCTGGCGCTGCTGTTCGCCAATGTCGCCGAGCGCGTCGCCGATCGCCACGGCGGAAAATACACGGTGACGAACTTCGAGGACGTGCTCATTCCCTTCTTCAAACGATTGAAGAAATCGGATCTGCCGCGCGCCGGCATGAGCCATGTCGCGCTGCATGAGCATTACGGCAAGGCGCTAAGCGCCGGCTTCCTGATCAAACAGTGGCTGTTCTCTTGAGACGAATGGGTTGACGTCTTTTTCCGCTTCGACAACGCCGCGTATGGTCAGCCCATGCTCGGTTTTTTCCCAATGGAAGGGACGCCGCCAGAGTTCATAAAGCGCGCGCCAGGCGGCGATGCTCAGCATCATCAGCCACAGCGGCAGATAGAGAAGCGCGCGGCGAAACCGCGTCAGGCCGCGCCGGCGCATCCCCATGGCAAGCGGCAAGATCAGGGAGACGGCGCCGGCGATCGCCAGACAGCACCACAGCGTGCTCAAGGCGACTTCTAATGGCGCAACCGGCGCCAACAGAGCCCCAAAGATCGCGTCAGAGGCCATGCGCGCCGCCAAGAACGGGCCGAGCAAAGGACCAAACAATCCGCTGGCGAACATGGCGAGCACCGCGATCGCGCGCCGCGAGCCGAGATCGACGAAAAGCCGCATAGGGCGGCGGCAATGCACGATGAATGTCTGCATCCAGCCTTTGAACCAGCGCGTGCGCTGCTTCACCAGCGCGCCGAAGACCGCGGGCGCCTCTTCGAAAGTTTGCGAGGCGAATGTCCGCACCTCAAATCCCGCACGGGCGAGCCGCAGGCCGAGATCCGCGTCCTCGGTGACGTTGAACGCATCCCAGAAGCCGATGTCGCGCAAAGCCTCGATGCGGAAATGGTTCGACGTGCCGCCAAGGAAGAGCGGCATGCGCATCGCTGCGAGGCCCTTGTTGTAGACGTCAAAAAGCGCGGCGTATTCAAGCGCGAACAACGCCGTCATCCAATTTAGCTCGCCGTTGTCGATGGCGAGGCTCGCCTGCAGACAGGCGACGCTCGGCGGCGAGGCGGCGAAGAGCGTCGCGGCGCGGCGCAATTGGCGTGGCTCGGGCAAATCCTCCGCGTCGAACACCGCGACGAGCGATCCGCGCGCGAGCGGCATGGCGACGTTGAGGGCTCGCGGCTTGGTGCGCGGAGCGCCCTCGGGCGCAACCACGATCTCATGCGGCGCGTGCGGCGGATGCGAGCGCAACGCCGCAGCCGTTGGTTCATCGTCGGCTTCGATAACGAATTTTATGTCGAGCTTGGCTCTCGGATAATCCAAGCGGTCGATCGCCCGAGCGAGCTGGCGCGCAACGGCGGCTTCTTGATAGAGCGCAAGCACGATCGTGTAGATCGGCAGTTGCGCCTCGCTTTCGAGCGGTTGGGCGTCTGCGCAGCGTTGAAGGCTCGCCGCGCAGGCGAAAAGCCTCAGAAACGCCCCGCAAAAGAACGCGCTTGCAAGGAGCAAGGCCGATGCAAGGCGTAGAAAGAAGAAGGGGGCGTAAAGGCTCGCCGCCAGTCCGATCAGCGCGACGAGCAGCAGTCCCACCTGTCCGCGCCGCAAGCCGCCGCGGGCGCATAGGTCCCTGTCGACGCGCTCGACGAGAAAGGCCGCGTCGCGCGCGGCGTTGGCGGGATCGGCGCGACGCACCGCCTCCAAGAACCGTGTTCGGGTGGTGATCGCGAAGAGCGGCCGGCCTTTTGCCGCACGCCGCGCGCTCATCAACCGGAAGACGCCGCTGCCGCTCGGCGCGAACAGCCAAAGAAACCCGCTCGACGGATCCCGAACCCGCGCGTAGCCGCATTCGGCCGTCGCAACGCCTGACGGGGCGACGTCGACTGGACTGTCGACGAAGTCGACGTTGAGATGCTTCGCCAGCGCCCGATAGTAGACATCCTCGCAGACGAGCCCTTCGGCGAGCAGCGCTTCGTCGGCGCAAACGCCTTGGCGGCGCGCCGTCGCAGCGGCGAATTGCAGCACCTGCTCCGGCACGCCGTACGCCGAAAGAAAGGCGATTTCGACGGGAATGGATCTCGACGCGGTGGCGCGCGACGGCGACATCCGGCGAATGGCCGAGGAGTCAGCGAGCGCCCGGCGTTTGAAAGGCTGAGGAGGAAGTTCGTCCTTGATCTGCGAAGCAGAGGAAGCAACACTATCGATCGGCACAACATTCATGCAATAAATCCGGCAAGCGCTAGCAGCCTGCAGCGACTATCGACCTCCAACAAGGGCCAAGCAATCCTTTTATGCGCCGTCTCCCTCAGCCGCGCCGAACCGGTCTTCTCGCCTCCATTCGTGCGGCGCTCGCCGCGCTGTTCCTAACGTCCTGCTTCACGGCTGCGGCGGCTGACGGCGCGCCGCCCGCGCCGGCGCCCCCCGCGTCGGCGCCGCCGGCCACGAATGCGCCATCATTTTGGGACCCCAACCGCACGCCGGAAAAGCCCGACGTCTCGGGACTGCGCCAGATCCGCTTCCTGACCGAGGACGACTATCCGCCGTTCAATTTTCTGCTCTCGGATGGGCAGGTCGCCGGCTTCAACGTCGATCTGGCCAAGGCGATCTGCGTCGAACTCGACACCACCTGCACGATCCAGCGGCGGCGGTGGGATCTGCTCATTCCGTCGCTCAACGACAATAGCGGCGACGCCATCATCGCTTCGCTCGCGATCAACGATGAAACTCGAAAACAGGCCGATTTTTCTGGACCTTACATGCTGACGCCCGGCCGGTTCGCCATGCAGGCCGACACCACCCTGACGTCGGCGTCTCCCGCCGCCCTCGCCGATCGCCCGATCGCGGTGGTCGCGGGCTCGCGACACGAGGCGTTTCTGCAAGCCTTCTATCCGCGCTCGACCTTGGTGACGTTCGAAACGCCTGCCCTCGCCCGCAACGCGCTAAAGAACGGCCGCGTTCAGGCGGTTTTCGGCGACGCCATCGCCCTTTCCTACTGGCTGAACGGCGCCGAGGCGGCGGGCTGCTGCGTCTTTCGGGATGGCCCCTTCACCGATCCGAAATATTTCGGCGAGGGCGTCGGCATCGCCGTGAAAAAAGGCAACGCGCCGCTGCGCCGGGCGCTCGATTATGCGCTCTCCCGCCTCGCCCAGCGCGGCGTTTTCGCCGAGCTTTATTTGAAATATTTCCCGGTGGGGCCGTTCTGAGCCGCGCCGCCCAGCAATAGAGCGATGGCGCTACGCGCGCGTCCAATGGCGGCGCCGAGGATCTCGGACTTCTCGGCGGCGCTCGCATCCTCGCCGCGCAACGCCTGTTCGTAGGCCTCCGCCGCGCGCCCCACCTCAGTTGCGCCGACTGCCCGCGCTGAGCCCTTGATGGTATGCGCAAGCGCGATGCGCCAGTCGGCGTCGCCCTGCCCGCCCGGCGCGCGCAAGCGTTTCGCAAACTGCGCCGCCTGTGCGTCGAAAAGTCCCAGCAGCTCGCGTTCGAGATCATGATCGCCAAAGGTCTGCCGGGAGAGATGGACCAGGTCGATCGGCGACTCTCCGTCGGCCACGGAAAACGGCTGCGGCTGAGCTTGGCAATTTAGAAACGTGGAGTCCGCCAGTTTCGCCATCCCCATTCCTGTTCCCCTTGATATCTATCGCAAAGCGGTTCGTTTTGCAGCCCGCCGGAAAAGGACTGTCAAATCTCGCCCAGCGTCGAGACTGCCGCGTCGATCCTGAAGGGCGCGTTAACGAAGTTTCCCGATACGGCCCGCGCGCATGTTTCAATTGCCCGGATTGGGCTGTAAAGTTTGGTTAATCTTTATTCAATGGCGGTCGCTGAGCGGTGGGCCGTGAAATCGGCCGGGCGAAACGCGTCTGCGCCGCTGGAGAGGGCGAATGGCGACATCGGGAAAGATCCAGGACGCGGCGTCCGCCGCTCTGTCGGCGATCGAGGAGGCGCTGGATATCGGCGCGCCGCCGGACGCCGCAGGCGCTGCGGATGAGGCGAACAACCGGTCCGGCCCGGCCCAGAGCCCGAGAGGAGAAGCGCACGCCGGGGACCAGAGAAGGCCGGCCTCGGCTTACGGCGAGCAGCAAGGCCGCGTCCAACCGCAGCCCGGAGCGATGGCGCCCGCCCTTGCGCCCGCGAACGACGACCGCCGCACGGTCGGCGAGTTGCGGCAGGCGCTGCAGATCAAGCCCAACCGCTCGATCATGGCGGTCACCTTCGCCTCCATGGGGCTGTGGGCGGCCTGCTGGGCCCTGTATGTTTATTTCCATCAAGGCGAAATCCTCGACGCCGACGGGTTGACGCTCGCGCCGAAGCCGGTTTTGACGCTCGCCGCGCTGATCGCGCCTCTCGTCTTTCTCTTCCTCACGGGATTGATGGCGCGCCGCGCGCATGAGATGCGGCTCATCGCCAACTCCATGACCGAAGTGGCCATTCGGCTGATCGAGCCGGAAACGGTCGCCACCGAGCAAGTCGTCTCGCTCTCTCAGGCGATCCGGCGCGAAGCCGCCTCCATGGGAGACGGCATCGAACGCGCGCTGGCAAGGGCCGGCGAACTTGAAGTGATCGTGCGCACCGAGGTGACCAACCTCGAACGCTCCTACACCGAGAATGAACGGCGCATTCGGCTTCTCATCGACGAGCTGACGCGCGAACGCGAAGCGATTGTCGTCAACGCCGACAACGCCCGTACGGCGCTCTTTGGCGCGCGCGAGACGCTGTCTCAGGAACTCGCCACGACCTCGGTCCATCTCGCCGAAGCGGTGAGCCAGGCCGGAGCGCGCGTCACCTCCTCGCTCGGCTCCAAGGGCGAGGAGATCCGGCTCGCGCTGGACGAAGCGGGCGACGCCTTTGAATCGACTTTGGCCAGTCACGGCGAAAGAGTGCTGATCGCCCTCACCCAGACCGGCGAAGAAGTCGCGCAGAAAGTGACCGGCGCGAGCGAGGACGTCAGCCGCCGTTTCGCCGACGGAGTCGAGGAAGTTGGCCGCAAGCTGGAAGCCGCGAGCGAAGCGATCGCCGGCGATTTCGGCGCGCGCGGCCAAGATGTGCTCGAACGATTCGAAGAGCTCGGCGCAAGTTTTTCCGAAGCGATCGGCGGCCAGGGGGAGCGGATCGTCGCGCAGCTCACGGAGACCGGCGGGGCGCTTCGCGAAACAATCGAGACGCAGGGCGGAGCCTTTGAGCGCTCGCTCGCCGAGACCCAGGAACGGCTCACGACGCGCGTCGCCGAACATGTCGAAAACGCCAAAGCGACACTCGAAACGGCGGAAACCCGAATCGTCGGCCTGCTCGAAGACACGCATCAGAAGGCGCAGAATGAATTCGAGCTGCGCGGACAAGCGCTTCATGAATCAATCTCGCGCAGCCTGAACCAGAGTTCAACGGCGCTTGTCGAACAGGTCGACGCCGTGCAGGCGCGTTTTGTCGCCGCCGCCAGCGATGCGGTGTCGGCGATCGGGGAGCATGGCGACCGAGTCAATGAAACGCTCGCCGACAACTTCCAGGCCTTCGAACAGACCGTGCTCGGCCGCGGCGGCGAAGTGGCGGAACGGATCGCCGAACGAGGGCTGCAGATCGAGACCACTCTCGCCGAGCGGCTTGCCGCCTTCGAAGACGCCGTGGTGCGCAACAGCGCGGAAGCGGCCATGCGCGTCGCTGAACATGGCGACCGTGTCAGCTCCGTCATTTCGGACGGTCTCGCCGCCTTCGAAGACACGTTCGCGCGCCACGGCGAGGACGTCGTCTCGCGCGTCGCCGAACACAGCGAGAAGGCCGCGACGACCGTCGCGACGCAGCTCGCCGCCTTCGAAACGGTGGTTGCGCTGCGCAGTGAGGAACTTGCGCAGAGCGTCGGCGAACACAGCGCGCGCGCAACGTCGGCGCTCTCCACGCAGCTCGCCGCATTCGAAGAGTCGGTCAATAGCCGCAGCGGCGAAATCGCCGAACGAGTCAGCGAACAGAGCGAGCGCGCGACGGCGACACTGTCGGCTCAGCTCGCCGCATTCGAGGAAGCAGTCACGCAGCACAGCGACCACGTCGCGACGCGCGTAACCGAACATGGCGGACGCGCAACGTCCACACTTGCAACCCAGCTCGCCGCCTTTGAGGACACGGTTGCGCGCCACAGCGAGGAAATCGCGCAGCGCGTCAGCGAACATGGCGAACGGGCGACGTCGACGCTCGCGGCTGAGCTGGCCTCGTTTGAAGACGCCGTCACGCGCCACGGAGAACAGATCGCGCAGCGTGTGGGCGAGCAAGGCGAACGCGCAACATCGACGCTCTCGGCGCAACTCACCGCCTTTGAGGACTCCATCAGCCGCCATGGCGATGAAATTGCCGAGCGCGTCGGCGAGCGTGGAGAACGCGCCGCATCGACCCTCTCGGCGCAGCTCGCCGCTTTCGGAGAAGCCGTCGAGCGTCACAGCGCAGAAATCACCCAGCGCGTCAGCGAACATGGCGAACGCGCCACGGTGGCCTTTTCGCAGGGCCTATCGACGTTCGAAGACGTCGTTGCGCGCCAGGGCGAAGATTTGGCGGCCCGGGTCGCGGCCCGCACCGAGCGCGCCGCCGCAGAACTTGGCGACAAACTCGTCGCCTTCGAAGACAGCCTCGCCCGCAACAGCGGACAGGTCAGCGACGCTGTCGCTCAGAGTCTTGAAGCGATCGAAAACGTGCTCGTGCGCCAGGGCGACGAGATCGCGCAGCGCCTGGCGGAGCACGCCGGTAGCGCCGAAGTCGACCTCGCCGAAAAGCTCGGCTCCTTCGAAGACGCCGTTAAGCGTCACAGTGAAAGCGTGGCGTCCGTCGTCGGCGAACATGCGATGCGCGTCGACCAATTGCTCGACGAGCGGCTCAACGCGCTCGAGACGGCGGGAATGCTCGTCGCCAAAACCATGGAGACGACGCGCGAACTAGCGCTGCAGGAATTCGAGACCCACGGCGCGGCGTTGCGCGACAAGCTTCGCCAAAGCGTCGCGGACGCCTCCTCGGCTCTCGCCGAAAACGCCGCCACGATGCATGAGCGTTTCGCCAATACGGCGAGCGACGCCGTTCTGGCGATCGCCACGCAGGGCGAGCGGCTGCATGAATTGGTGAACGATCGATTCGGCGCCTTCGAGAACGGCGTCCTATCAGAAAGCAAAGACGTCGTGGCCTCGCTGGCCGATCATGGCGAGCGCATCGCAGTCACGCTCGGCGAACAGCTCACCCAATTCGAGAATGCGCTGCTTCGCGACGGCGGCGAACTCGCCGACCGGGTCGGCGCGCAGGCCGAACGCCTCAGCGCCGAACTCACGCAGCGTTTCGCTGTCGTCGAGGACGTGATCGGCGGCAAGGGAACGCAGCTTGTCGACAATCTGACGACGCGGACGATGGACGCGGCCGCGCGACTCGACGCGCAGGCGCAAGAGATCACGCATCGGATCGACGACCAGCTGCAGTCGCTCGACGAGACCATCCGCCTGCAGGGCGGCGCGCTTGTCGAAAGGCTCTCGGCGCAAGTCGACCATTACAACGCCCGGATCGGCGACAATTCTCGCCATTTCGCTGATGAGATCGACGCGAGACTGGCCGAAATCGATGGCGCGATCGAGAGCAAAGGCGGCCATCTGGTCGAAAAGCTCGGCGCGCGCGCGATCGACATCGCATCGACGATGTCGAACAAGATCGAAGCCTTCGAGAACGTCGCCAACGCCAGAACGATGGAGGCGGCGGACCGCATCGACGAACTGGTCGGGCGCGTTGACGCGGGCCTGGGCGTTGGCGGCCAGATGCTGCAGGAAGCGCTCTCCAAACACGCGGCTGAAGTCGCGCGGGTGATGGAAGACGGCGGGCGCCAAGTCATGCAAACGCTCGACGCGAAGATCAAAGACGTCGACTGGGTGCTGCTGTCGCGCTCGAGCGAACTTGCCCATACGATCGCCTCCAGAACAGAGGAAATCAACGAAGCGCTGGGCGGACACGCGAAGGAGCTGGAAACGACCCTCGACGGGCGCATCGCGCTGCTCGAGAACAATGTGATCAGCCGGCTCGGCGCCGTCTCTTCGGAAATCGACGAAGGAGGCCGACTGGTCGTGGACACGATCGGCGCCCGTCTGCAGGACATCAAAGACGTTCTGGCCGTCGCGCGGCGCGAATTCGATACGACGCTTCATGCGCGCACCGGCGATCTCGGCCAGTCGCTCGCCGAACGCGTCGCGGAGATCAGCGGCGCGCTGGATGAGCGCCTCACGCAAATGCAGACCGTGCTCGACGCGCGTGGCGGAGCCGTCGCCCAGGAATTGACGACGATCGGCGATCTCGTGGCGACCGCCGTTGAAAATAGCAGCGCCGCCCTTGTCTCGCGCCTCGGCGACAAGCGCGACGAGCTGACGAACGCGCTGGACGCCTCCCGCGAGGCGCTGGCGCTGACGCTGGAGACCAGCGCGCAGACCTCGATTGCGGCGCTGCTGGAGACAAACGAAAAGATCCGCGCCGAGCTGCCCACCCTGCTCGACACGCTCGGCGAGACAAATGCCTCGCTCCATGCGGTCATCGACAAGACCGGCGGGAATCTGGTCACGCTCGAACATGAACTCGGCAGACGCCTCGCCGAGTTCCATGGCGCGCTCAACGAGGCTTCGACGCAAGTTGAACATATCAGCGCAGTGGCCGGCGGAACGATGCAAGACGCCAACGCCATCGTCGCGGCGCTGGACGAACGACAGCACACGCTGGCGCAGAGCGCGGAAAAACTGGCCCAAAGCCAGGAGGCGCTCGACGCCGTGATGGCCGCCCGCCGCCGTTCGCTCGAAGACTTGGTGCGGCTCATCGAAGGCCGCGGCGCCGAGATGGAAAGCGCCATGACAAGATTCAGCGAGCTGATGGATCATTCGTTCCGCTCCATCGAAGCGCGGTCGCGCGACCTTGGAGGAGAGCTGAGCGAAACCTCCCGGCAAACCGCCGATTTGATCGACACGCGCTTTGCGGCGGTGCGGGCCGCTGCGGAAGGCGAACGCGAGCAGACGTCGGAGGCGCTGCGCGCCGCCTTCTCGGAAGCCAATGAAGAGATCACCCGTCTCTTCGGCGACGCGCGCTCGAAATTCGACGCCGCGACAGACGAGCTTCGCGGTCTCGCGCGCAACATTCATCGCGAGATCGAGGAGACCCGCGAAGAGGTGCGCCGCGGCGCGACTGAAATTCCGCGCGAAACCGCCGAGCAGGCGGCGGCGCTGCGGCGGGTCGTCGGCGATCAGGTGAAGGCGCTGAACGAGCTCACCGACATCGTGGCGCGTTCGGGCCGCGTCTATGACATCGCCGAACAAAGCGCGCCTCCGCTCCGTCAGCCAGTTGTGGATCAGGCGAAGCGCGCCGAGCACGCAGCGCCGCGCGTCGCGCAGAATCGCGCAGCGGAGCCGACACGCGAGCCGCAAGGCGGCTGGCTGAGCAACCTGCTTGCGCGCGCCTCCTTCGACGACGCCGCGCCGCAACCGCCGCGCCAGGCGCGGTCCTTGGCGACGGCGGGCGCCCTCGACAGCCTGACGCTCGACATTGCGCGCATGGTCGACAACGCCGCCGTGGCGGAGCTATGGCGCCGCTATCAGCGCGGCGAGAAGGGCGGACTTTTCGGTCGCCGTCTCTACACCGCGCAAGGCCATCAGACCTTCGAGGAAATTCGTCGCCGCTATCGCGTCGATCAGGCGTTTCGCGCGACCGCCGATCGCTACATCCAGCACTTCGAGGATCTGCTCATCGAGACAAGCCGCGGCGACCACGACGGCTCGAAAGCGCTCGACCTGCTGACGGGCGACGCCGGCAAGGTCTACACCATGCTCAGCCACGCCTCCGGACGCTTCGAATAGCTCGAACCCTATTCGATCGATTCCGGCGGCTCGGCGCCGATGCGCGCTTCAAAAGCGACTTCGGCGCGCAGATTGTCGAGGTCGCGACCGATCGTCGCGACGGCCAGCAGCCGGTCGCCTTTGAAGTAGGAAACGGCGCAGTCGGCGGCGGCCGGATCGCCCGACATCTCCAGCCGGTCCCACGACGCGGCGTTTCCGATATAGGAAATCGCCTCGTCGTAATGCTGGCTCCAAAAGAAGGGCGCGGCGTCGAACTTTTCCTTGCGACCAAGAATGTTGCGCGCGGCTGTTTGGCCCTGACGCTCAGCGACCACCCAATGTTCGACGCGTATCCGCTCCCCCGTGATCTTGTCGGGCCAGCTGGCGATGTCGCCGGCGGCGTAAATATCGGGCGCGCTTGTTTGCAGATATTCGTCGACGAGCACGCCGCGGTCCACCGCGAGCCCGGCGGATTGGGCGAGCGAAAGATCCGGCTTCACGCCGACGCCGATGACCACGAGATCGGCGTCCAAGGTTGCGCCGCTTTTCAATGTGAGCGTGCGTTCGCCGATTTCCGTCGCCGTGTCCCCGAGGTGGAAGATGACGCCGTGGCTCTCGTGGAGGGTTCTCACATGCGCGCCGATTTCGGGTCCGAGAATGCGCGCCATCGGTATCTCCTCGGGCGCAATGACGCGCACGTCGAGACCGCGGGCGCGCAGCGACGCCGCCACCTCAAGGCCGATGAAGCTCGCGCCGATCACGGCCACGCGGCGGACCCCGGCGCAGGCCGCGATGAGACGGTCGGCGTCGGCGAGCGAGCGCAGATAATGGACGTGGCTCCGTTCGGCTCCCGGCGTCGGCAGCTTTACGGGAAAAGCGCCCGTCGAGAGAAGCAACGCGTCGTAAGACAGCGCCGCCCCGTCAGCGAGCGTCAGCCGCTTGCCCGCCGGATCGAGCGACTCGACGCGCTGCCCGAGACGTAGCTGCACGCCATTGTCTCGATACCAGGCTGGGTCGCGCAACGGCAGCCAGTCCGCCTGCGCTGTTCCGGCCAAATAGTCCTTCGAGAGATTGGGCCGATCGTAGGGTTCGGCCAAATCGGCGCTGATCAGCTCCAGAATGCCGTCATAACCCTCCGCCCTGAGCATCTGCGCAGCGGCGAAGCCCGCGGCGCCGCCGCCGACGATGACGACTCCGCGCGGCTCGGCGGCGCCCTTACGCTCAGGGCGCGCCGGGTCCGGCAGCCTTTCGCGCGCAAACACCCTTCCATCGACCTGCTCGACCCGCCAGCGCGGCAGCGGATCAAAGGCTGGCGCGCGCAACGCGCGGCCGCTGCGCAGGCTGAAACAGGCATGGTGCCAGGGACACCGGATCGAGCCGCCGACCACGAGGCCCTCGGCCAAGGGCCCGTGATAATGCGTGCAATGAGCGCCGATTACGAAGAACGCATTCCCCTGTCGCGCCATCACGGCGTCCTCGCCGGCCACATGACCAAGCAACGGGCAGCCTTCGGAAATCTCGGCCGGAGCGACTCCCTGCGTGAAGTCGGGGCCCTCGGGTTGACTGCGCCCCTCTTCCGTCATGTCGCTCGCTCCTGTTCCGCGCCGTCGCGCCCTGCGCGCCAGCCTATTGCCACGCTTACTAAAGAGGGCGGCGCCTGAAGAGAGGCAAGCCTCGATCTGGACGGAAGCGATCGTGATTCGTCAAGAAACGAACATTTGTCACCTTTTTAACGACGAGAGGCGCTTGCGAAACCAGCATCGACCGCCTTGGAACCATCGAAAATTGTGACATTGCCGCCACACTAATTAGAACAATTATTCGTCAGGGCGTTTTTTGCTTAACAATTAAGCAGGTGCGCGGACGTTGGGCTTGAACGGAACTCGGCGCACGAGTGATATCAATCAGATCTCGCCTCCCAGACGGAGTTCCCAGCTATGAAGTGGCCCTATCTTTCGACCGTCGCTGCACTCTCGCTAGCAACCAGCGTCACGAGCGCTGCTTATGCTCAGTCGAAATTGATGGAGGTCGACCCGACTCTCATCGAAGAGAATCAACCCGCGCCTCCGTCCGCGGCCAAGCCCGTCAAAAAAGGCCGGATGATCGTCAAGGGTCCGGCCGTGGCGCCGACGCCGGGATGGCTCGACACGCTGACCATCGACGGCTACGTCGAAGGCGGCATTGCGCTCAACTTCAATCAGCCGTTCAACAAGCTGAACTGGGGCCACCTCTACACGGACCGCGCCAACTGGCCGACGTTCAACGGCGCCCTCCTGACCGTGCAGCGTCCGCTCGATCCGAAGGCCGTAGGCTATGACTTCGGCTTCAAGTTTCAGGGCATGATCGGCGAGGACATGCGCTACAATCACTACCTCGGCGTTCTCGATTATGCGATCGCCTCGCGCACGCAGATCGGACCGATCGAGGCCAACGTCCAGGCGCATCTTCCCTGGATTAGCCCGATCAGCGAAGGCGGCGTCGACGTCAAGGTAGGCATGTTCGCCACCTACAACGGCGCGGAAGTGATCCCGGCGAAAGACAATCTGTTCTACAGCCACTCCTACATCTTCAACTTCGGTCCGTTTATTCACACCGGCGCGATGGTCACCACCCACGTCAAGCCCTGGCTCGACGTTTATACCGGCGTGACCAGCGGCGTGAACACGAGCCTCGGGTGGCCTGGGGACAACAACGCCGCTGCGTCCTTCCACGGCGGTTTCGGCTTCAACCTGCTCGACGGCAATCTGACCATTATGGCGATCACCCATACCGGTCCCGAGAACCAGAGGCAGACCGATCCGCTCGGCGTGGGCTGGCCCGTCGGTTTCGCCAACGGCTTCCCCTTCACAGCGACCGGTTGGCCAAACGTCCTGACGGCGGGCTGGCCCGTCAACCAGGGCGGCTTCGGCGCCCCTGGCCTCTGCGCGTGCGACGTCAACACGGCGATCCGTTCGTTCAACAACCTCACGACGACCTGGAAGGCGACCGAGAATCTGACGTTCATCACCGACATCAGCTTCATGCTGGAAAGCGGCTGGAACAATAGCTCGTTCGGCCTGCCGCAAAAGGCTTGGGGCGCGGCCAACGCCATCGTCGGCGGCTTGGGCGGCAATGGCGCCTTCTGGGGAACGGCGCCGGCCTATCCGATGGGCGCGCGCGCCTTCGGCATCGCGCAATATTTCTCCTATAAGATCAACGATATCTTCAAGCTCAACGGGCGCGCCGAATTCTATCGCGACAACAACAACTTCTTCGTCAGCGCCTATCCGGGCTATTACGACGCGGTCAATCTGGCGCACGGCTTCTGGTGTCCGTCCTGCATCAACCAGAACCTGGGAACGGGCCTATACGCAAACAGGCCGCTCTATTCCGGCACGAGCTATCTCGCCTTCACGCTCGGTATGACGATCACCCCGGAACTGCCAAAGATGCCATTCATCACCGGCCTGATCATCCGGCCGGAGCTGCGTTGGGACACGACCGTCAATGGCACCACGCCGTTCTTCAGCCGCAACGGCCTGAGCTCAAACCAGGGCATGTTCAATATGGACGTGATCATTCCCTTCACGCTCCTCTAAAGCGCGGTTTTCAAGAGCATCCGAAGCAAGCCGCCCGGTCCGCCGGGCGGCTTTTTATTGTGGAGGTTCGTCGTTTGCGTGATTGCGCGGCTGATCGCGCATGAGAATTTCGACGTCCGAATCCTTGGTCGACTGCACGCGGAAAGTGCCCTGATAGGTTTTGCCCTCGTGGCGCGCGATGGCGACATATTCGCCTTCGGCCAAAACGAGGGAAGGGAAGGCGCCGATCATCTCGCGGATGACGTCGCCGCCCGGCGTGAGCACCGAGAAGCTCGTATTGGCGAGCGCCTCGCCGCCCGGCTGCTTGACGAGTTTCAAGGTCATGGTCGCCGCGCGATGGCGCAGGGTCGCCTCGATCAGCTTTCCGGCCGGGATTTTCAAATCCGCCGTAACCACGGAGTTGGTCTGGTTCGTCCCGCCCTGAGCGCCCTGCCCCGTGTCGAGCAAAGTGGAGACGACGTGATAGGCGCCCTCGGGGAGGCAGATCACTTCATCGGAGTTGGCGTTGGCGAGAATGAGCTTCGCTTCGGAATTGCCGCGTTCCGGCACATAGATCGAAATTGACAGCCGTTGCGCGGGAATTTGCGCGTCCCCCAGCTTATCGATGAGCTTGAGCCCGCCGGCGTTCAGAACGATCCGCTCGGAAACATTGCCGCCCTCTATGGCGACGCGGCGCGTGACGCCGGCAAGCCCATAGGCGGCATGGACGATATAGGAACCGTCCGGCAGCGGCAGCGTCGGAGTCGCCTCTTCCGATTGCGCAACAAGCTTGTGCGATCCGTCCGGCTGGGCGCTCTCCTCGAAGACACGCCAAACGAGGCCCGAGTGGACCGGCTGCTGGTCATTGGCTGCAAGCGTCGCGCTTAGCCGCAGCGCTGCTCGTCTTTCGGTCGGCGGCGCGGTGGGTCCGGCCGCTTCGCCGGCGCTATGCGGCGGATGGGGACGGCGCGGCGGCTGTTGCTGCGCTTGCGTCGGCTCGGGGAGCAGCGCTGCGCCGGCGAGCGCCGCTGCGGCGGCCCGGCCAAGCGCGTCCAATCGGACTTTTTTCATCGACCTGTCTATGCCGAGGATTGCGGTCTTTGTCGATTCTGGCCCGCCGGGAAGACCTCGTGGATGGCAGCGATCTCTCCGGGAAAAAGCGCCATCGCCCCCCGAAAACCGTCGCGGCGCGCCGCCGCATAGGCAGCCTCTTCCCCGGTTCGCACGGGCGCCGCGAGCGCCGGAACGCCGGCCGAAGCCGCCGCAAGCACGACAGCCCCGCGCGCCATTTGGACAGCGGCCCCGTCGCCGCAGGCGAGGCCCAGCGCCGCCCGCAGCCCGGCTTCGTCAAATGCCAGGGCCGCGAGACGCGGCGACGCGCCCGCAAGTGAACGCAACGCCAACGCGGCGGCGGGATCGCCCCCGGCGAAGGCGCCGATCCTGGTCGCGCCGTCGGCGAGGCCGGCTTGCGCCTCGCGCACGGCGAGCTTCACCGAAACGCGCTGCAAGCTCGCGGCGCCGTCGCAGGATGGCAGAAAGACGCCGTCCGGTCCCGGACCGAACAGCGCGTCGAGGTCGGCCTCGATGAGTTCGTTCACGAGCGGCGCGACTTCCACGAAGAGTTTCGGCGCCGCGCTCTTGCCTCGCGACCACCCCTTGCCTCGCGCCTCATTGATCAGCGCGCAGGCGCGCGCGCGGGCGCTGCGTCGCGCCGCGTCTTCCACGCAGGGGCCGAGCCGCAACAGGAGCGCATCGGCTCCGCAATCGAGCGCCGCCGCGACATCCTCATCGCTGGCGTCGGACTCAAGGATCAAACAGGAGCGCATGCGAGCTGGGCTTGTTCCGGGAGACGTCGGATCCCTTCTAGCACGCCCAGCCCGGCCGCTGATCAGTCCGGGGCCTCGATCGCCTCCAGAACGAAGCGGATCAGCTCGTCGGCCGACGAGTAGCTGATCCATTTCCCGCCAGGATAGACGACCGCGACAGGACCGTGCTCGCATTGGCCGAGGCATCCCGACTGCGACAGGCGCACGCCGTCGCGCTTGGCGAAGGGCAGCGCCTTGAGCGCTTCCTTCACCTTCGCCAGCGCCTCCCTCGCGCCGTGGTCCTCGCAGGCGGATCGGCCGTCGCGCGTGTTGACGCAGACGAAGACGTGGCGGCGGAAGGGTTTGATCGCTGATTCAGTCATTGTCCTTAGTATCCGAACTGCTCGCGCAGGATGCGTTCTTCCAGCGAATGGCCCGCATCGTGGAGCAGGATCAGACTGGTGGCGTGGTCCATCACAACGTCCACATAAGCAAGGTCGCGGAATTCGTCATGATCGGCGACGACGGAGACGGGCCGCTTCGCCGCTTCGAGGACCTCGATCCGCACCTTGGCGAGGTCGGGCAGCAAAGCGCCATGCCAGCGGCGCGGGCGGAAGGCGGAGATCGGCGTCAAGGCCATCAGCGGCGCATCCAGCGGCAGGATCGGACCATTGGCGGAAAGATTATAGGCGGTTGAGCCGGCGGGCGTCGACACCAGCACGCCGTCGGTGACGAGCTCCGGCAGGCGCTCCTGGCCGTTGACCAGAATGCGCAGCTTGGCGATCTGCGAGGTCTGGCGCAACAGCGACACCTCATTGATGGCGTGCGCCGAAAACTCGTCGCCGCGCACATTGACGGCATGCATCAGCAAAGGGTGAATGATGGAAGGCTTGGACTCGGCGATCCGCTTGCGCAGCCCCGTCTCGCGATACTGGTTCATCAGAAAGCCGACCGAGCCGCGATTCATGCCGTAGATCGGCTTGCCGGCGTCCATGAACCGATGCAGCGTGCGAAGCATGAGGCCGTCGCCCCCCAGCGCGACGATGCAATCGGCCTCCTCAGGCGGGCAGTCGCCGTATTTTTCAATCAGGCGCTGGCGCGAGTCCTCCGCCTCCGGCGCGCCAGAGGCAAGAAAAGCCAGATGGGCGCAAGGTTTCTTCCCGTGATTCTGCTGATCTCCGGCGGCGCCCATCGCAAACTCCCTCTCACGCTCGCCGCAGCCGCCGCGATGCCTTCCGCATACACCGGCGCGAGGCCGGAGGGAACGGCGCCTGAGCCGCGCCCAGGGCGATCGGCCCGCTCAACCTGTCTCGCCGGCGCCCCATAGCCATGCGGCGCCGCGCACGCCGCCCGAGTCGCCATGCGCATTCGGCAAGATTTTCGTATCGAAGGCGTCGGTGACGGCGTTCTTCCCCGCGCGCGCCGCGAGTCCCTCATAGAGGCGCGCGATGTTGGAAAGTCCGCCGCCGAGCACGATGACGTCAGGATCGATGAGATCGACGACTACGGCGAGCGCCCGCGCCAGACGATCCTGATAGCAGTCGAGGCTTGCGCGCGCAGCGTAGTCGCCGGCTTCCGCCAGCGCAGCGATATCGCTTGCAAGGCGGCGCTCACCGGAGCGCTTCTCATAGTCGCGCGAAAGGCCAGCGCCGCAAAGAAACGTCTCGACGCAGCCGCTGTGCCCGCAAAAGCAGGGGCTCCCGGGATATTCCTCCAGAGTCATCCACGGCAGCGGCGTATGGCCCCATTCCCCAGCGACGCGATTGCGCCCCTCGAGGATCTTTCCGTTGACGATGACGCCGCCGCCAACGCCCGTGCCAAGGATGACGCCGAACACCACTCCGGCGCCGCGGCCGGCGCCGTCAATCGCCTCCGACAGCGCGAAACAATTGGCGTCATTGGCGACCCGCACCGGGCGTCCGAGCGCCTGCGCGAGATCGACGTCGAGCGGCTTGCCGTTGACGACGGCCGTGTTGGAGTTTTTCACGAGGCCGGTATGCGTCGAGATCGCGCCAGGCGCGCCGACGCCCACGACGCCACGCCGCCCGATATTCGATTCGATATCATTCACGAGGGTCGCGACGGCGTCGATGATCGCCGCATAATCATCCGCCGGCGTCGCGACGCGGCGACGCACCAGCGTCTCGCCGGCCGCGTCGAGCGCGATCGCCTCGATCTTGGTGCCGCCGAGATCGACGCCGATGCGGATAACGTCGCGCGTCATTTCACGCGGGCGCGATCGATGTTCTGCGCGCCTGCGAGCGCGGCCACGGCGGCGACGTCGATTTGCGCCGAATCGAGATCAAGACCGTCAGTCCTGGCGCCGGTCCAGTTTGCGCCGGTAAAATCCGCGCCGGCGGCGTCGGCGCCCTTCAGATTCGCCTGCGAAAAATCCGCGCCCGCGGCGCGCGCGAAGCGCAGGTCGGCGCTCGCGAGATTGGCCTTGTAAAAACGCGCGCCTTCGAGCACGGCCGAGCGCAGCACCGCACGCATCAATCCCATCGACTGGTTCTTCATGTCGGCGGAGAGATCCGCCTCGCTGAAATTGGCGCCGCGCGCCGATGCGCCGGTCAGATCGCCGGCAAGACGCGCATGCGCGAAGTCTGCGCCGTCGGCCTTTATACGCTGCATCTGCGAAGCGAAAGCGTGCGCCCCCTTCAGCGATGCGCCGGTGAGGTCGGCTTCGATCAGCCAGGCCTGATCGAGGATCGCGTCGTCGAGCCGTGCGCCGGCGAGCGTGGTCTTATTCATGCGGGCGGCGTGAAAGTCGACGCCGCGCAGATCGAGTCCGGAAAGATCGAGGCCGTTGAGGCTTTTTTCCGAAAGATCGATCTTATGTCCGCTCTCGCGATGCTGCAGCGCCGCTTCGACATCGGCGCGCGTCAATTCAGCCTTGGAATAAGCCGGCTGCGCAAGATCGACGCCTTGCAGCATATCCTGCGCGCGGAGGTCTTGAGCGGACAATGTCGCGACGCAGATGAGGACGAAGCTCAGACCCATACGCATACGCACGAACTCGTTTTTTGCCGGCGCTTATGCCGCGTCGGCGTTGCGATCAGCCGAGGCGGCGCTCAGCGCTTGCGCCTGCTCGACCCACCCGTTGCGCTTCACCCGCCCCGCCGCGCCGATCGCCGCCTCGATCCATTTGACGTTGTCGTCACTCCAGCCGGCGATCTGATCATAATGGAAAACCCCGAGCGCGTGCAGCTTCTCGACGCTCTTGGGTCCGACGCCCTTGATTTTTGCAAGATCGTCCGCCGCGCCGTTGCGTGGCGCGGGAAGCGCGGCAGGCGGAGCGCCCGGCGCCATCTTGCCGGTCGGCGCGCGCATTTGCGCGGCTTTTTCATTCAGCGCCTTGACGGCGGAAGCCGCCGCCTCTAGCGCCGGCTCAACGCTCTTCGCCGTCTCTAGCTGCGCAGTCGCGACGATCTCATCTTGCTCATCTTGCGGTTCGGGCGACGGCGCGACGGTCGATCCGTAATCGTCGCGCGTCGCGCCGCGCAATACAACGATCGGCCGCTTGGCGGCGTAAGCGGGCGCGGCCTGTGTCGTCTTGAGCGCGCCGCCAACCGGCAGACCGACGAGATAAGCGAGCGCGGCGATCAGCAACACGTCCATCGTCAGCGCCGCGCGCCCGTCAAGGAGCCCCAGCCAGGAGGCGGCCGCGCCCGCGCCGAGCGTCACGGCGATCGCGATAACGTTCCAGCCGGGCGCCGCAGGGGCGTCCTTCGCCGGCGAGGTCGTCACATAGCCGGCGAGCGCGCCAAGCCCGCAGGCGGCGGCGAACCAAGGCCAGCCAAGCGTCAGCAAGTAGGACATGAGCCGTCTCCTTCTCTGGCGCTACTTGACGATGATTTCGACGCGGCGATTGCGCGCGCGATTTTCGTCACCGTCATTGGAAGCGATTGGGCGCTCGCCGCCATAGCCGACGGCGCTTATTCTGAACGGGTCGACTCCGGCCTTCGCCAAGCGTTCGACGACCGCCTGCGCGCGACGCTTGCTGCGCCCCAGATTCACTTCGGCAATGCCGAGGCTATCGGTGTGCGCCGCGATTTCGAGAGCAGCGCCCGGGCAGCGCAGCGCCGTCGCGGCGATCGCATCGATGAGAGGCGCGGATTCAGCGGCGATCGCTGAATCGTCGGACGCAAAGACGATTGGCGATTTGGCGAGAAGCTCGGAGAGCGCCGCGCCACATTGGCTTGCAACAAGCGGAGAGCCGACGATGCGAGTCGACAGCTGCGCCTCGCCGCGGAAACTCTGCGGAAGCGCATCGGCGAAGCTCGCCGCGATCTCGGCGCGCGCGCTCTGATGACGCGCGACGCCGGCGAGCGAGATATTCGAGTCGCTGATCGCGAGCTTGCCTTCGTCGAGCCGCGCGAGCGCAGCAAGGGAATGATCCGTCGCTTCCGCGAAGTTCTGCGGCGCGCCTTTCGCGATGACGAGCCGATCGACGACTTTCGCGTCGAAGAAATTCCTGCGCGCTGTTTCGACGAGGCGATTACGGACAGCCTCATCTGGCGCATAGCCGGTGAGCGTAACCTCTCCGCCGGCGCGCTGGGCGCTAAAAACATACGGCGTTATCGGACCCGCCATGACGTCGAGCCGCGCGATCTCAAATCCCGAAGGCAACCGCGCTTTCGCGTCGGCGCGGATCGTCTCGCCCAATATGTTCTGGCGCCCCTGCCCTTCGATGATGATCTTGCCATCGGATACCGCGACTTTGCCTTGCGACAATTTGCCGAGTTCGCCGACCGCGAACGCAAGCGCTCCGGCGAAGTCTCCGGCCGGCGCGCCGGCGCCGAGCTGAATCGCATCGCTGACCGCAGCGCCGGCGCCGGCCGCGGCCGCCATGGCGACGACCTGTTTGCGCAGATCGTCGCTGGGCAGGTGGCCAGAGAGGCTGATGACGCCATCACGCGCGGCCGCTGAAAACACGTAGGGAGAAACACGCGGCGGCGATACGTCGACCTTTACCCCGCTCGCGCCGAACGGCGACGCCTTGAGCGCGGCGAGCGCCTTGTCGTAATCGGCCGCGCTGCGCGCTTCGCCGGAAACAGCCAGAGTCGCGTCGGTCATCGTCGTCGATGCGGGATCGAGTTCAGCGAGGCGGCGCACGGCGAAGGACGCGAGATCGGGGAAGGATTGCGGCGCGCCGTCGGCGTAGGCGGCGGAGTCCGACACTTCCAGGCCTAAGGCGGCGATCTCCGCGCGCAACCTTTCGCGCGCGCCCGCCGGCGGGACGTTGCCCGAGATTATGGCCTTGCCGCCGCGGCGTTCGAGTCTCAGCACGAAGGGCGTCGCGCGCGAGAGAGGCTGCGTCGCGTCGATGATACGCCGCGCCGGCGTTTCAACGCCCAGCGCCGTCAAAAGCCGAGCTTTCACATCAGGCGACAGCGAAATGCCGGCAAGAACGACATCACGGCCCGCGACGCGGACCTCCGGCCTGTCGATCGCGTCAGGCGACCGCGCGACTCGCGACAAGATCGCGGCGCGCAGATCGTCCTCTAGACGAGGCGTCAACGCGTCCTGCGCAAAATAGGCCAGTCCAAAAAGGACCGGCAGTCCAATCCACCATTTTTTGGGAAGGTGCATCGACGTCTTGCCCCCCATCGAAGAGAGAATCAGCAAAGACGCGCTTAACTCAACCGCACATGGTCCTTTTGCGCGGCGACGTGTCAATATGATGGCAAACAAAAATGGGGAACGCGGCCGCGCCGCGCTCCCCAAAGTCGAAGAAGAGTCCTGGTCGATTCTGAAATAGGATTCGTCCGCTCTTCGACAAGGCTATTTTGATGAAAAGCGTGCGCTTGCAGGCGGCCTGCCGGGGAGAAAAGGCGCCATGCCGGCGCGCGCCAATTCGTCGGCGCGCTCGTTCATGTCATGGCCCGAATGGCCTTTGACCCAATGCCAGTCAACGTCATGGCGCTCCGCCGCCGCTTCCAGCCTTTGCCACAGATCGACGTTCTTAACCGGCTTTCGGTCGGCGGTGCGCCAGCCGCGCGCTTTCCAGCCGGCGATCCATGAAGTGACTCCGCTGCGCAAATATTGCGAATCGGTATGGAGGTCCACCGCGCAAGCACGAGTCAGAGTCTCAAGCGCCACGATCGCCGCCATCAGCTCCATGCGATTATTGGTGGTGAGCGGCTCGCCGCCGTTGATCTCTTTTTCGCGATCGCCAAAGCGGAGAATCGCGCCCCAACCGCCCGGCCCCGGATTTCCCGAGCAGGCGCCATCCGTCCAGATCTCGACGCCGCGCGTCATGAGCCGAGGCCATAAGCACGCGCGTCAGGGACGGATTGGTGAAACCGAAGCTTGGCGAGATATTCGCGGGGATCCTTGGGACGCACCAGCGCGCCTGCCGGCACATTGAGCCAGTCGACGTAGCGGGTGAGCAGAAAACGCAGCGCGGCGCCGCGTACGAGCGTGGGAAAGGCCGCGATCTCGGCGGCTGAAAGCGGCCGGAGCCGCCGGTAAGCGTCGAGCAGCGCGGCGCCCTTGTCCGGTTGATAGCGGAGTTCGGCGTCAAAGCACCAGGCGTTGAGGCAGATCGCCAGATCGTAGGCATAAGCGTCGGTACAGGCGAAATAGAAGTCGATCAGGCCTGAGATGCGCTCGCCGAGAAAGAAAACATTGTCGGGGAAGAGATCGGCGTGAATGACGCCGCTCGGCAGATCCCGCGGCCAGTTGCGCTCTAGATGATCGAGTTCCGCGTCGACGAGCGCGCCCAATCCGGTCGCGACCTCTTCCGCGCGCGACGCGCACGTCGAAAAAAGCGGCCGCCATCCCTCGATGGAAAGCGCGTTGCGGCGCCGCTGCGCGAAATCGGCGCCGGCGAGGTGCAGTTGCGCGAGAGTCGCACCGAGCGCGGCGCAGTGCGCCGTCTCCGGGTGGTGGATCGAATAGCCGTCCAGAAAAGTGACGATGACCGCAGGTCGGCCGGCCAGGCGCCCCAGCGCAAGCCCGGCGCGGTTCTTTACCGGCAGCGGGCAGGTCACGCCCCGCGCCGCGAGATGTTCCATGAGGTTCAGGAAGAAGGGCAAATCGGCTTCCGCGACGCGCTTCTCGTAAAGCGTGAGGATGAAGCTGCCGCCTCCGGTATGGAGATAATAGTTGGAGTTTTCGACGCCCTCGGCGATGCCTTTGCAGGAGAGCAGCGGCCCGAGATCGTACGTCGCGAGGAACGCGATCAGCTCCTCGTCGTCAACCAGCGTGTAGACGGCCATGGGCGCCGACCGTTCACTGCGGGCCGCCCTCAGGCGATCGCCCGCAGCTCCTTGGGCAGAGGGAAGGACACGTTCTCGTCGGCGCTGGAGATGGTCTCGACGACAATGTCATAGCGTTCGGCAAATGCGTCCATGATCTCCTCAACCAGAACTTCGGGCGCGGACGCGCCGGCGGTAATGCCGAGCGACGATATGTTGCCAAAAATCTCCCAGTCGATCTCACCCCGGCCTTGCACGAGCTGCGCCGGCGCGCCAGCGCGCTCGGCCACCTCGCGCAGCCGCTGCGAGTTTGACGAATTGGGCGAGCCGACGACGATCACGGCCTCGACATGCGGAGCGACCTCCTTCACCGCAGCCTGGCGATTCGTCGTCGCATAGCAGATGTCTTCCTTGTGCGGGCCCATGATCTTTGGAAAGCGCCGCATCAGCGCGCTGACGATCTCCTGCGAGTCGTCGAGCGAGAGCGTCGTTTGCGTCACATACGCCAGATTCGTTTCGTCATCGAGTTTGAGCCGCCCAATGTCCTCCACGGATTCGACCAGCACCACCGCCCCTTCCGGCAGCTGTCCCATGGTGCCCACGACCTCAGGATGGCCGGAATGTCCAACGAGCAACACCCGGCGGCCGCGCCGCCAGTGAATTTCCGCCTCTCGATGCACTTTGGTGACGAGCGGACAGGTCGCGTCGATGGCGAGGAGTCCGCGTCCCGCCGCTGCAGCCGAAACTGCTTTGGCGACCCCATGCGCCGAGAAGATCACCGGCGCGTTCGTGTTTGGAATTTCGTCGAGCTCCTCGACGAAAACCGCGCCCTTCGCCTTCAGCGATTCGACGACGTAGCGATTGTGAACGATCTCATGGCGCACATAAACGGGCGGCCCAAACTTGGCCAGCGCCCGCTCGACGGCGTCGATTGCGCGCACGACGCCGGCGCAAAATCCGCGCGGCGAGCAAAGCAGTATCTTAAGCGGCGGCTTGGTCGGCCGGGGGTGAACGTTCATCTTCCCGCCTTTTGGCAGAGGCGGCGCGAGGCGGCGAGCCGCTCAAGCGCCAAACGCGGCCATCCGGATCACCCGGCTGAATGCCGGCAAGCAATGTCGCGCATGCGCGACGGTGTCAAGCCGCCGGCGCTGCGCCGATCCGCTGCGGGAGACCCATCGGCGAACGCCGTCAATGCGTTGCTAACGGCGGTGCGCCGCAACACGTTTCCTGCGCCGCAGTCGATTGGCGCGACCGCCGGACTGTGACACCATGACGGCGGGCTCGGCGTCCGGGCTCGCGTGAACGGAGCTGCGCGCATGTCCTATCTCGACGAGATTTTGCAGTCCGCGCAAGGCGGCCAGTTGGTCTCCAATCTGGCTCAGCGCTTCGGCCTCTCCGACGAACAGATGGACCGCGCCATCAAAGCCCTCGCTCCCGCGCTCGAAGTCGGCCTGAGCAACGCCGCCGAACAGCCGGCGCTGTTCGAAAAGGTTTTGGGCGATATCGCGTCCCCGCTGCGCGTGGCCGCCTTCGAAGACCCCAGCGCTGCGCAGGACGTGGACTCTCTGGCCCAGTCGCGACAGCTGCTCGCCGATCTCTTCGGCTCTCCGGCGGCCGCCGGGCGCGTCGTTCAGGTCGCCTCTCGCGAGTCGGGGCTGCGTCCGGATATTCTCTCGCAACTGCTGCCGGTGCTCGTCTCGGTGCTCATCGGCGGACTATTCAAAAATGTGAGCAACCGGGGCCTCGGCGGCGTTCTCGGCCAGCTCGTCAGCTCAGGCGCGCTCGGCTCCATTTTGGAGCAGATGCTCGGCGGCGGCGCGCGCACGCCGCAGCCCGAACCCGCGCCGACGCCTCGAGGCGGCGCAACAGGCGGCGGCGGCCTGCTTGGCGGCCTCTTGGGATCGATCCTGGGCTCTCTGCTCGGCGGCGGCCGCCGCACCACGCCGGATTCTTATGGCGGACCCACAAATGACGCCGGCGGCCTGGGCCGCGGCGGCCCGCTTGACCTCGACCGAGGCGCTGGGCGCTCTCAAGGCCTGCCCGAGGACATGGATCAGGCGTCGATTCAGCAGGCGATCGAAGAGATCAAGAAGACGCTGCAGATCGGACGCAGCGGCGGCGGCGAAAAAGCCGGCGCTCGCTCGGACTTCGAAAGCATTCTCGGCCAGATGTTCGGCAAGCGCTGAGAGGCTGGCCGGCCAAGCTCGGAACGGGGCTCGCCCAAGTTCTAAACGCCTGACGCCCTTCGGATCGCGCGGGCTCGGCCGCAGGCTTGCGCAACGCCCGCTTTCCTGCAATCCATCGGCGCGATTCCTGCACCCGCGAGTCGCGTCCGCGCCGCGATCGCGCCTCTCCTCTAACACGGAAAACTCCCCGTAGATGGCCCGCGACGTATCCGACACGACGCCGATCACGTCGCGCAACATGTTGGTCGAATGGCTCGAAGCCGGCTCCAAGACGAGCGGCGCGCCGCTGCTTATCGGCACGGAGCACGAGAAGATCCCCTTCTATGCGGCCGACGATTCGCCGGTCCCCTATGAGGGCGCCGGCGGCCGGGGCGGCGTGCGCGCGCTGCTTGAGGGCTTGCGCGACACGCTCGGCTGGGCGCCCATCCTCGACCGGGATACGCTGATCGGCCTCTACCAGTCCGATGGCGGCGGCGCGATTTCGCTCGAGCCCGGCGGACAATTCGAACTCTCCGGGGCGCCGCTGGCCGACGTTCACGCCACGCATGACGAGCTTGACGCGCATTTCGCGGCCCTTGCGCCCGTGGCCCGCGCGCTTGGCGTGCGCTTCCTCGATCTGGGCGCAAGCCCCAAATGGTCGCGCGCGGAAACGCCGACCATGCCCAAGCAACGCTACGCCATCATGCAAGCCTACATGCCGAAAGTCGGCGCGCTCGGGCTCGATATGATGTTTCGCACCGCAACCGTGCAGGTCAACATCGACTTCGTCGACGAAGCCGACATGGTTCAAAAAACGCGTGTCGGCCTCGCTTTACAGCCGCTCATCACCGCGATGTTCGCCAACTCGCCATTTCTCGACGGCAAACCGACCGGCCGGTTGTCGCAACGGTCCTATATTTGGCTCGACACAGATCCTGACCGAACCGGCATGCTGCCCTTCGCCTTCGAGAAGGGATTCGGATTCGAACGCTACGTCGACTATGCGCTCGACGTGCCGATGTATTTCGTCAAACGCGGCGACGTCTATCACGACGTGGCGGGAGCGAGCTTTCGGGACTTGATGGAGGGCCGGCTTCAGCAGCTGCCTGGCGAGCGCGCCACAATGTCCGACTGGGCCAATCACCTCTCGACGATCTTTCCGGAGGTGAGGTTAAAGACCTATCTCGAAATGCGCGGCGCGGACGCAGGGCCTCGCGCCCATTTCACCGCCCTTCCCGCGCTTTGCGCCGGTCTCTTCTATGACTCCGCCGCGCTCGATCAGGCGCGCGAACTGACGAAGGGGTGGAGCGCCGCCGCGCGTCAGGCGCTACGCGCGGATGTGCCCGGTCTGGCGCTCGATGCGAGGATCGAGGGCCGTAGCTTGCGCGACGTTGGGCGCGACGTTCTCGCGCTGGCGAAAGGCGGCTTGCGCCAACGCGCCCGCCTCGACGCCAAAGGGCGCGACGAAAGCGTTTTTCTCGCGCCCCTGGAAGCGATTATCGAAGACGGACGCACTTTGGCCCAGCGGCGCTTGGACGCCTATTACGGCGGGTGGGGACAGTCGATCGACGCCGCCTTCACCGATTGCGTGCTTCCGCAATAGTATGGGAGCCGGCGCCGACGCGATGGTTAGCGTGGGAAGAGGTCGTGCAGCCCGAAGGGCGCCATCGGCGGCAGCGACGAGCGCGCAGCGGCATGCTGCATGCCGTCACGACGCATATCCGTGTAACCCAATGGGGCGACGGGGGTGCGGGGCATAGAGACGCGGACGTGGCCGCCGAGCCGAACACAACCGTTTGACCCCGCGACCGCGACATAATCGGCGCCATATCGCGCGCATTGGCTGACATTATCGGCATGCGCCGGCGCAACGGCGATGACCGTGAGCGCGATGGCGCCGAAAAAGCCCGCCGGCAGAAGACGGTTACTGCGGCTGATGTTGTCTAGGGTCATGAGTTTTGGGCCTCATTTCCGAAAGTTCGCGCGCGTCGCGCGAGATTTCAGGAGCCTTGCGATCCCGACAATGTCTCGATACGCCGTAAATGCGCTGGCGGCGACGAGAACCTCCTCGCCTTCGAGCGGCGCATTCCCGGCGCTGCAATCCAACTAGAGCCAAACATCGTGGCAGGATCGTGTCTTGGACGCTCACTGGCGAAACCTGTCGGCGCCATGTGAGAATTACGCTTTATTTTCTATTTATTTATTTTTCGTTTAGACGGCGGCCGCCGCGACCCAATCGCCGATTGCGGCCTGGACGATCGCCAGAGCCGCGACGGCGGCGGTGTCCGCGCGCAACACGCGCGGTCCGAGCGAAAGCCGCGCGACGTTCGGCAGACCGGCGATGGCGGCGCGTTCGGCGTCATCGAAGCCGCCTTCTGGTCCAATGAGCACGCTCACGCCCTCTCGCGCCGTGCGGCCCTTAAGCGCGTCCAGCGGATTGGCGAGCGCGGCGCGTTCGTCACAAAACACGAGGAGCCGACTCGCCGGCCAACGGGCTATAAAATCAGGGAGTTCGACGGCGGCTGCGACTTCGGGCACGGCCAGCACGCCGCATTGCTCGGCGGCCTCGATGACATTGGACTCGAGCCGCCCCGAATTGAGCCGGCGCACCTGCGTTCGGCGCGTCATCACCGGCAGGAGACGGCCGGCGCCCATCTCAGTGGCCTTCTGCGCCATGTAGTCGAGCCGCGCCTGCTTTAGAGGAGCGAAACAATAATCGAGGTCGGCGCGTTCGGTCTGGGGGCGTAGCCGCTCGCCGACGCGTAATCTTGCGGAACGTCGCGAGACATTCGCGAGCGTCGCGCGAAATTCGCCGTCGCGGCCGTTGAAGACATGGATCGCGGCGCCCTCCCGCATGCGCAGGACATTGAGCAGATAGTTCGCCGCCTCAGCTGAAGGCGCGAGTTCGACATCCGGCGCGAGATCGTCACGAACGAACAAGCGCTGCGCAGAAAAATCGTAAGCTGACACAATGGCTTCCCAAGCGGAGACGCGAGCGCGAGGCGCGCTCGCCATGAAGCCGCCGCTTTGTTGCGTGCAGGTTCGCCAAAACTTGCGTCGCCGGCAAGCCTGCTGGTAATGCTGCGAGCCTGATGAGCGGACCAAAACACATGATCATCGGCGCTGTCGATATTTCCCGCGCTGTCGCGGGGCTTTCGCTGTTTGCGATGCTGCTCGCCTCGACCGGCGCGCATGCGCAAGCTTGTCAAGAAGACTTCAGGAAGCTCACCGAGAAGCGCATGGCGGGAATCGAGGCGCTCAACAATCTGGGAAAGGCTGGCAAGGGCAAGATGGATCCCGAAGCCGCCTGCCCCGCGGCGAAACGTCTCGTCGCCGTCGAAACCGAGATGATGAATTACATCACCAAGAACAAGGAATGGTGCAACATTCCTGACAATGTCGCCGATGGCTTCAAGGAAGCGCGCGCCAAGACTCAGGGCTTCGCGTCGCAGGCCTGCGCGGCCGCAGCGAAGATGAAAGAGATGCGCGATCAAGCGGCGGCTGGGGGCGGCGGCGGTATGATGGCGCCGCCAAAGTTGCCTGCCGGACCGCTGTGAGCGTAAGGCGAAGCGGCGATTCGGCGGGGACGACCGCGCTGCCCGACGCTATCGCGAATCATCCGTTACTGCGCCGCGCGCCGCCAGCATTCCTGCCCTATGTCCAGCTTGCGCGCCTCGACCGGCCCATCGGCTGGTGGCTGCTGCTGCTTCCCTGCTGGGAATCGAGCGCGCTCGCCTCCGCGTCGATGCGCGAAGGCCCCAACGTCTGGCACTTGGCGCTCTTCTTTATCGGCGCTGTCGCCATGCGCGGCGCGGGCTCGACCTATAATGATTACGTTGATCGCGAGATCGACGCCAAAGTCGAGCGCACGCGTCTACGACCGCTCGCCAGCGGGCGCGCGACGCCTGCGGCGGCGGTGCGCTTCCTCGTCGCCCAATGCCTCGTCGGGCTCGCAGTGCTTTTGTCGTTCAACGGCCTCACGATCGCGCTTGGGCTGATATCTCCGCTGATCGTGCTGATTTATCCCTTCGCCAAGCGCTTCACGTCCTGGCCGCAGGCGATCCTCGGATTAGCCTTCGCCTATGGCGCGCTGCTCGGCTGGACGGCGCGCATGGGCGAACTCGGCGCGCCGGCGCTTTTTCTCTATGCGGCGGCGATCTCATGGACGATCGGCTTCGACACGATCTATGCGCTTCAAGATCTGCGTGACGACGCGATCGTCGGCGTGCGCTCCACGGCGAGATTGTTCGGTCCGCGCGTGCAATTGGCGGTCGGCGCGCTCTACGCCGTGTCCGCCGCATGCGCCGCCTTCGCCGTTTTTCTGGCGGGCGGCGGATGGCTCGCCTACGTCGGGGTCATCGCCTATGCGGCGCATCTCGCCTGGCAGACCGCGCAGACCCGACAAGATGTCGCGCCGATCACCGCGCTGCGCCTGTTCCGCTCAAATCGCGACGCGGGTCTGCTGCTGTTCGCAGGTTTTTTTGCGCAGAGCCTCGCCTTTCTTTTCTAGAGGTCGGGCGACGCGCGATGCGGAACTGCTCTACTTCTCGAGTTCCTTTTTCCTGTCGAGACAGGAATCGATTTGTTTTTTGTCGAGCTCCCAATAAGAGCCGCCGCAGAGCGCCTCGTAGCGACTGCTGACGAAGAAGGACCAGACATAATAGACGGTCAGCACCACCGCGGCGACGGCGGCGATTTTCATGATGATGTTGAATCGCGTTTCCGCGTCTTGGGTTTCCGACATTGTTTGTCTCCGCGCCAATGTTAAGCCGCCGAAAATTGGGCCGTCAACGTCAGTCCAGCGTCTGCCGGAAGCGCATCACCGCGACGCTCATCGCAACAAGCGTGAAGGCCGCAAGCGCGCCGGCGTCAACGGCGAGATCGCCGAAGTTAGAGCCCTTCAACATCACCGAGCGCACAATGCGCAGATAATGGGTGAGCGGCAGCGCCTCACCCGTATATTGCGCCCACATCGGCATCCCGTGGAAAGGAAAAAGGAAGCCCGACAGAAGCATGCTCGGCAGAAAAAAGAAGAAGGTCATCTGCATCGCCTGCAGCTGATTTACCGCGACGGTCGAGAAAGTGTAGCCCACCGACAGATTGGCGACGATAAAAAGCAGAGTCAGCACGCTGAGCGTAAAGAGCGAGCCGACCACCGGCACCTGAAACAACAAGGAAGCGACGATGAGGATCGTCGACATCTGCACGGCGCCGACGACGACATAAGGAGCGATCTTGCCGAGCATGATCTCGACCGGGCGCACCGGCATGGCGAGCAAGGCCTCCATCGTTCCGCGCTCGATTTCGCGCGTCACCGACATCGCCGTATACATCAGCATCGTCATGGTCAAAATCGTGCCGATCAGTCCGGGCACGATATTGCGGCGCGTCTCTCCAGCCGGATTGTAGCGCCGATGCACGCGGATCTCGTAAGGCGGCGCATTCTGCGCAAGCGACGCCAGCGGTCCGGTCAGTTCACGGTCGAGCGCCTGATTCGCGGCGCCGAGCGCGGCGGCGACCGCGCCCGAGGTCGCCGTCGGGTCCGTGGCGTCGGCGATGAGAAGCAGTGCCGGTTTTTCGCCGCGGACGAGCTGGCGAGAGAAATCGGGCGGAATTTGAATGACGAATTGCACCCTGTTCGAGAGGATCAATTTGTCGGCGTCGGCCTCGCCGCGCGCGACATATTTGATGTTGAAATAATCGGTGGCGCGCAACGCGCCGATCAGCGCGCGCGCGATCGGACTATCATCGCCCGTCAGCACGGCCGTCGGCAGATGTTTGGGATCGGTGTTGATCGCATATCCAAAGAGCATCAGCTGAATGATCGGAATGCCGACGATCATCGCAAAGGTCGGCCGGTCGCGCCGAAGCTGAATGAATTCCTTGACGAACATCGCGACGAAACGCTGCCAGGACTGGGCGAGCGCGCCGCGTCGCGCCGGACGGGGAACGACGCTCGGCAGGCCTTCCTGCGTGCTCACTGGTCGGCTCCAGCGCGCGTCATCAAATCAATGAACACGTCTTCGAGCGACGGCTCGTCGCGTCTCCAATGATGAAGCCCTTCGGCGCTATAGCGCTCCGCGACGCGTTCCATCGCGGCTTCATCGCGCCCGCCGACGTGCAGCGCCGAGCCGAAGCGCGCAACCATGTCCACGCCGGGTTGACGTTTCAATTGGCTGCTGAGCGGATCGAGACCCTCGCCCGTCACCACCCAAGTCGAGAGAATCGCGCTGGCGATGATCTCCGGAATCGTGCCCGAAGCGAGCAGCCGCCCATTGGCGATATAGGCGATCCGGTGACAACGCTCCGCTTCGTCCATGTAGTGCGTCGAGACGAGCACCGTTAAGCCTTGCGTCGCCAGATGATGGATCTCGTCCCAGAAGTCGCGTCGCGCCTTGGGATCGACGCCCGCGGTCGGCTCGTCGAGAAGGAGCAGCGACGGGCCCGGCAGAATGCACGCGCCAAGCGCCAGCCGCTGCTTCCAGCCGCCGGACAGTTCGCCGGCGAGCTGATCGGCGCGCGCGACGAGCCCCAGCCGCTCCAGCGCGCCCTGAGCCGCATCCTCCGGCGCTTCGAGGCCGTAAACCCGCGCCACAAATTCCAGATTTTCGCGAATAGTGAGATCGCGATAAAGCGAAAAGCCCTGCGTCATGTAGCCGACGTAACGCTTGATCTCCTCCTGCTGGCGGCGAATGTCGTAGCCAAGACACCTCCCCTCGCCCGAATCGGGCGTCAGCAGGCCGCAGAGCATGCGGATCGTCGTCGTCTTGCCGCTGCCGTTCGGGCCGAGAAAGCCCTGGATGTGACCGCGCGCCACCTGCAGCGTGAAATTGTCGACGACCTTTTTGGCGCCGAAGAATTTGGTCAGCCCGCGCACGTCGATCGCGATGTCGCTGTCGACGCTCATTGCGCCGTTCCCGTCGGCTCGGGCGCCGGCCTGACGGCGACCGGCATGCCAAGGGGCAGCGCGCGCGCCGCGCCTTCCAGCCGCGCTTCGGCCTTAAAAACGAGTTTCGCGCGCTCCTTGTCGCTAAAGATCACGGGGGGCGTATATTCCTGCCGGCTGGCGATATAGCTAACGCGCCCAAAGAGGTCGTCGGCGCAGCCGTCGCAGGTGACGCGCATCCGTTCGCCCAGCGAGATCTTCGGCAGCTCCGGCTCGGAAACGAAGAAGCGCACCTTGCGATTCTCGGGCGGCAAGAGCGCCACGACCGGCTGACCCGCGTTGACGATCTCGCCGGGGCGGAAAAAAATGTCTTGCACGACGCCATCGGCGGGCGCGACCACGCTCTGGCGCGTGATGCGGATGTTCAGCGCGTCGAGTTGCGCGCGCGCCTGCTTCAGGCTGGCTTCAGCGGCTTCAATCTCCTGCGAGCGACTTGCCATGCGCGAAGCCTGAACCTGCCGGCGCGCTTCCTCCACGCTGGCCTCATCGCGCGCGCGGGCCATTTCGGCGCGATCTAGCGCAGCCTTTGCGACATGACCTTTGGCGTATAGTTTTCGTTGCCGCTCGTAATCAGCGCGGGACAATTCGAGGGCGGCCTCGGCGCGCTCCAGCGCGGCCTGCAAAACGGCGATCTGCTCGGGCCGATTCATCGCCGCGCGTAGGTTTTCGACTTGCGCCTCGAGTTGGGCGAGGCGCGCCGACGACTCGTCGCGCATGCGATCGAGAAGCGTCGTCGACATCGTGAACAGCGGATCGCCCTTTTTAACCTCGGCGCCGGCCGAAACCGCGAGGCTCGCGACCCTCTCGGTCTCGTAAGGGCCGATGTAGAGCATCTCTCCTTCGACATAGCCCAGAAAGACGTCGGCGGGAGTCGCCGGACGATAGGCGACGCGCCAAACGACGACGGCAAGGAGCGCCAGCGCAATGAAGACCGCGAGACGCTTCATGCGGCGGGGGCGTAGAGCGGATCGAGCATGGCCTGATTATGCACCTCATCCCGCCGCCGGCGAACCTCGCCGCGAGGGCGCCTCCAACAAAGCTCCTCCCGAAGGCGAAACTCCTTTTGCCGCGGCGGCGGCAAAAAGGCTAGAATGCCTCCAAGAAAAGGCAAAAGGGATTGAAAATGGCTGAAGATACGGAGCTGCCGCCACGCGAATCTATGGAATATGACGTGGTCGTGGTCGGCGCGGGACCGGCCGGCCTCGCCGCGGCGATTCGCTTGAAGCAAGTTGCGCCGGATCTCTCCGTCGTCGTCATCGAGAAAGGCTCCGAACCCGGCGCGCATATTCTCTCCGGCGCGGTGATCGATCCGATCGGCCTCGACCGGCTTCTGCCCGAGTGGCGCACGCGCGACGACGCGCCGCTGAAGACGAAAGTGCATGAGGACCATTTCCTGTTGCTGTCGGAAAAGGGCGGCTTGCGCATTCCCAATATGTTGATGCCGCGGCTGATGAACAATCACGGCAATTTCATCGGCTCGCTCGGCAATGTCGTGCGCTTTCTCGCCTCTGAAGCCGAAAACCTCGGCGTCGAGATCTATCCCGGCTTTGCCGGCGCCGAAGTTCTTTACGGCGACAAGGGCGAAGTCGTCGGCGTCGCGACGGGCGACATGGGCGTGGGACGCGACGGCCACCCCAAGGACAGTTTCACCCGCGGGATGGAGCTCAAAGGCAAATATACGATCTTCGCCGAAGGCGCGCGCGGTTCGCTCACCAAGCAATTGCTGGCGAAATACGACCTTTGCGCCAACAGCGAGCCGCAGAAGTTCGGCATCGGCTTCAAGGAGCTTTGGCGCATTCCGAAAGAGAAGCACAAGGACGGACTTGTGCAGCATTCCTTCGGCTGGCCGCTTGCGGCCGACACCGGCGGCGGCTCTTTCCTCTATCATTTCGACGACGATCTCGTGTCGATCGGTTTCGTCGTGCATCTCAACTATTCCAATCCGACGCTCTCTCCCTTCGACGAGTTTCAGCGCTTCAAGACGCATCCGATGATCGCGCCGACGCTCGAAGGCGGCGAGCGTCTTTCCTACGGCGCGCGCGCGCTGACGGAAGGCGGGTGGCAGAGCGTGCCAAAGCTCGTCATGCCGGGCGGCGCGCTGGTCGGCTGCGCCGCGGGCTTCATGAACGTGCCGCGCATCAAAGGGTCCCACAACGCCATTGTTTCGGGCATTCTATGCGCCGAGCATGTCGCGGCGGCGATCGGCGAAGGCCGCGCGCATGATTCGGTGGACGCCTATGACGCCGCCTGGCGCGCCTCCGAGATCGGCCGCGATTTGAAGCCCGTGCGCAACGTCAAGCCGCTCTGGTCGAAATATGGCACCTATGTCGGCGCGCCGCTCTTTGGCCTCGATATGTGGACGAACGAGCTGTTCGGCTTTTCCTTCTTCGGCACGCTCAAGCACGGCAAGGCCGATTACGAGACCTTAAAGCCGCTCTCGGAAGTCACGCCGATCGTCTACCCGAAACGCGCAAGCGATGTCGTCTTCGACAAGCTGTCGTCGGTGTTCGTCTCGAACACCAATCACGAGGAGGATCAGCCGGTTCATCTGAAGCTTGCCGACCCCGCGATTCCGATCGCGCGCAATCTCCCGATCTACGGCGAGCCCGCGCGACTTTATTGCCCGGCGGGCGTCTATGAGGTGGTCTACGCCGATGAGGCGACGCGCCGCGATCCGCGCTTTGTGATCAACGCGCAGAATTGCGTTCACTGCAAGACGTGCGACATCAAGGATCCGGCGCAGAACATCACCTGGGTTCCGCCAGAGGGCGGCGGCGGACCGAACTATCCGAATATGTGATCGGACCCGGCGAAGCCTCGTTACGCGCCTTGACGCGCCGGGAATTTGCGTGAACCGATGTTCTTCATCGTCTCGAAAATCTTCGCGTTCGTTCTGGCGCCGGTCCACTTTTTCATTTTCCTCGCGGTCATCGGCGCAATGCTGCTATTCACGCGCTGGAAAAATTGGGGACGCGCGCTCTCGGCATTAAGCGCGTTCGCGTTGCTGCTGATGGCTTTTGGACCGCTCGGCGGTCTCCTTGCGGGTCCGCTCGAGGCCCGGTTTCCGCCGTCGCCAGACGACATGCCCGCGCCCGACGGCATCATCGTCCTCGGCGGCACGATCGACGAACGGCTGAGCGTCAGCCGCAACCGCCCGGCGTTGGTGGACGCGGCCGAGCGGCTGACGGCGCCGATCGCGCTGAAGCGCAAATACCCGAGCGCGCGCCTCATCTTTACCGGCGGCTCCGCCGCGCTGCAGGCGTCGCCCTACTCTGAAGCCGACGCCGTGCAGCGCTTCTGGCGTGAGATCGGACTCGATCAGGGCGACGTTCTCTACGAGCGCCGCTCGCGTAACACTTACGAGAACGCCGTCTTCACGCGCGAACTGCTTCGCCCCAAAGCCGACGAGCGTTGGCTGCTCGTCACCTCGGCGATTCACATGCCGCGCGCCGTCGGCGTGTTCCGTCAGGCGGGCTTCGATGTGATCGCCTATCCGGTCGACTATCGCACCAGCGGCGACTCCAGACTCGAATTCCCGCGTTTCGCGACGAAAGCGCTCGGTCTTGTGGAATTCGCCGCGCATGAGTGGGCGGGACTCGTCGCCTATAGGCTGACCGGAAAAAGCGACGCGCTGTTCCCCGCGCCTTAGCTGCCTGCCGCCGCGCTCAGTCCGTGCGATGCCGGCGTCCGCGCGACGAGCCCGCGGGCTCCATGCTGCGCCCGCCGGCGCCGCCTGGATATGCGCCGTGCTTCATCTCCAAAAAGAGCGCGATCGCCTGCGCCCGATTGCGCACATCGAGCTTTTCGAAAAGATTGCGCAAATGGAATTTGATCGTGTTGATCGAGACGCCGAAATCCTTGGCGAGCTGACTGTTGGTGTGCCCGGAGCCCAGCGCCGACAGCAGGCTGCGCTCCCGCAGAGTTAGATTCTCCAGCGGATCGCTGCGCATCTTGCGGATGTCGACGAAGGGAAACACCATGTCGCCCGCCGCCACCGCCGCAAGCACGTCGAGAAGCCGCTCCGGCGGGGCCCGCTTTGAAACGAAGCCCGCGCCGCCGAGCTGCAAGGTCTCGGCCGGCGCGGCGGGATCATTGGTGCCGCTGTAGACGACGATCTTGGGCGCCGCGACTTGACGCGACAGCGCGCGCAAGACGTCGCGGGCGTGCAGCGTCGGCAATTGCCAGCCGATGACGGCGATGGTGAATTTCTGCTGTCGCGCCGCCTCGAGAAACTCTTCGCCGTCCGTCAGCTTCGCCACAAGCGTGAATCGGCGATCGTCCGACAGCAGCTTGTCGAGCCCTGCGAGAATCAGCGGGCTCTTATCGGCGATCGCGACGTCGATGCGATCCGCCTCTGTCGTCGTGCGGACTCCGTCGGCGCCATTCGGCCGAGCGGCGCGCACGCCGTCCCTCTGGTCATTCGCGGCCCTAATCGAAGAGGTAGGAGCCATTCAGCCTCCACCGCCGCGCGGAGCGCAGCGAATTGGTCAAGATCGCCCGCAGTTGCCCTCAGACCCCCATCCCATGGGGGCCGGGCGGGTCGGCGCACCCTGCCCGTTAGAGGTGGGGCGTATGTCACAATACCGCAGGCTCCCGCGGATGCAAGCCTCTTTGCGCCCCCCGGCGCGCGGGCGAACAGACAAAAAAACGGCGCGCTGGCCCAGGGCCAGCGCGCCGCATTGATTGCTTCGTAAAGCTTGTTTTAGTCGTTGAACACCCAGCGGGCGGCGAAATACGCGGCCGCGCCGATGACGATGATCGCGATCATGCCGACCGGGGTCGCTGCATAGCTCGTCAGTTCAAGAATAGCGCCCATAGTTTCCTCCTTCTGTCACACACACTGCCGTTTCGCCACAAGCCGAGATTCAGGCTGCAATCCGCGATTGCGGCGTTGCTTTCTTCGTCGAATTGGTCAAGTGGAAAGCTTGGCTGACGCCGGCCCACCTCGGTCTTGGTTCAACGTTGACCTCACCTAGGCGGGAACGCGTCTGCATCGCTATTCGGCCCTAGCCGCGCCCGGAGAGCCACAATGCTCGCAGCTCTCGGCCGCGGTTCCGAAATGCGGTGGTTTCGGAGTATTGCAGACGCAAAGCGCTGTCAAGCGATCGACAGGGTCGCCGCTGCGTTGCATCGCCGCATCAAAGCTCCAAAAACAAGGGCTCAGTTTACGCTTGCCGCCGCTGCGCGCCGAAGACTATCTATCGAGCGCGGCAACAGTCCAACTCGCGAGCGTGACGTCCGATGTTCAAGTTTTTCATCATCGCTGTCGCTGTCGCGGCCGCTGGATTTTCAGCCTATTACGCGTTCCGACGCTCGCCCGTCTGTACCGCCGACGGCAAGTATATGGCGACGCAAAGCGACTGCGAGGCATGGGGCTTCAACCCCGACGTCTGCAAGCAGGCGATCGAGAAAGCGCGCGCCGTGGTGGCGCGGGCGGCGCCAAAAAGCGAAACGATGTTTCAATGCGAGGTGCGCTTCTCGGATTGCTTCGAGGCGCAGGACGGAGGCTTTTCGCCGCGCCCCTCATTCTGTCTGCGCCCGAACAAGGGCGCCGACCCTCTGGAAGTCAGATATCTCGAATATGAATCCGATCGCATGAACCGGAAAAAGACCAAGGAAGTTCGCGTCCAGTGATATTGGCCGAAGCCGGTCAGCGCCTGACGTCGGCGCGGCGCTGCTCGATCTGGAACTCCGACGCATCGATGACGAGCTTGCCGGCGGCGGTGCCGATCGCGATGTAAATCGGCACCACGACATGCGCGTCGGGAAGCGGCGCGAGCCAGACGCTGATGTCGTTGTTGTTCGCCATGTAGCGTGTCGCGGAGCTGTCGGGACGATGCCCGGCGATCGGGGTATAACGCGCCGAGCATACGGTGACAGGGCCGGCATAACCGCGCGTTTGCGCTGTGTGGGCGCCGGCATAGGCGAGCTCGACGTCGAAACGCGTCACGCCGTCAAAAACGGAAATGGTTCGGTTGCACGCCGAAGGCCCTGTGAGCTCCTCTCCAGGCGGCACGCGCATAATCAGGGCGCTGACCGGATCCACGATGTGGCGCTTGGCGCTTTCCGTCACGGGCACGCGCGCTTCGGCGTCCCAGGGCGCGGGCCTCACCTCCACCGCGCGCACCGCGTTGCCGACGAGCGACATGCGCACCGTGCGCGTTTCGTCGCTATTCGACGTGGTGTTGGCGTAATTTGCCGGCGACGGACCGCCGGCGGTCAGGCCGCCGCTCGCGCTGGCGGCGCCCTTGGCGTTGTTGATGAGATTGGCGAGACCTGTCGTCCGCATCGAGATCTCGACGCGGTAGTTTTGCGCGTCGACGATGCCGGAAGCGGATGCGCTGCCGATGGAGAGCCCCATGAGGCTCAAGGCGTAATGCGCCTTGAGCATCTCCGCGGCGGCGGGCGCGCAGAGCGCAAATGACATCGCTGCGGCGGCGCAGCCGCCGCGCGCCGTGAGGCATGAAAGTCGGTTTAGCGCTCTCATGGCCTGAGCGTATCGCTTGTTGCAGCCCATTCTTCTACCGCACTCGACCTCTCGGTCGAATTCATGGCGTGCGCGGCTGTGAGGCTCAGGCCCATTCTTGCCAATGTCCGTCTTCGAAAATGCGCCATGCCCGCAACCCCGCCTTTGCGACTACGAGCCGTCCCGCCTTCGCCTCGGCGACAAGATGCTTGAATATGAGAGGATTGCGCCAGGAAAACGGCTTTTCCGGGTCGCAGACCGCGTGGTATTCGTCGCTGTCGGGGTCGTCCATCAGCAGCGTGCCGACCTTGTCGGGCCGCAGTTGGGAAGTAAAGCTGCGCTCATCTTTCCATCGGCAGTAGTAGTCGCGACACACGTCCGGACGCGTGTCATAAACGCCGCAGCCGCCCGTCAGCGCGCAATGCTCGCAGAGCTTGCCTGCGGGCTTCTTGAACTCTTCGATTTCAAGAACCTTGCAGCAGAAGTAGCAGGAGCCGCAGGCCTTGCCTGGAATGTCGAGCATGTCGGTCAAGCGCCTGATGGCGTGAGAATCGAATCGGCGTATTGTGAACGCCGCACCGCCGGATGCAAGCAGCGTCAGGATCAGCGAGCCGAGCCATGACGCGTATAATCGACCCCGCCTCTCTTTTCGTGTCCGCCGCGTGGCTCGCCGAACGTCTCGACGCGCCCGATCTCGTTGTCTTCGACGCGTCGTGGCACATGCCGGCGACCGGCCGCGACGCGCGCGCCGAGTTCCTTGCGGGGCACATACCCGGCGCGCAATTCTTTGATATAGACGCCGTCGCCGATCCGTCCACCGACCTGCCGCATATGCTGCCCAAGCCCGAAGTCTTCGCGGCGGAGATGCGCCGGCTCGGATTCGGCGACGGCATGCAGGCGATCGTCTATGACAGCGTCGGCATATTTTCCGCGCCGCGTCTCTGGTGGACTTTTACTGTCTTCGGCGTGGAAAGGGTCTCGATCCTTGCGGGCGGCCTTCCCGCGTGGCAGGCCGAAGGGCGTCCGCTCCAGCAGGGAGAGGCGCGCAGGCGAGCGCCGGCGGCGTTTACGCCCCATTTCGACGCGAGTCTGGTCGCCGACGCGCCGGCCGTGCGGCGCGCGCTTGATCTCGGCGGGCCGCAGGTGGTCGACGCGCGCGGCGCGGAGCGTTTCCACGGATGGGCGCCTGAGCCGCGCCCGGGCCTGCGCTCCGGCCACATGCCCGGCGCGCTGAACCTTCCATTCGGCAATGTCCTCGAAGGCGGGAGACTGAAAGACAAGCTCGGACTCGAAGCGGCCTTTTCCTCCGCGGGCGTCAATCCCGACGCGCCGGTCATCGCCACCTGCGGCTCCGGGCTCACCGCTTGCATCGTCAGCCTCGCGCTCGCCGCAGCGGGCCGACCGCCGGCTACGGTGTATGACGGCTCCTGGTCGGAATGGGGGGCCCGGGAAGACCTGCCCGCGGTCATCGACGATCGCAGCATCGCCTAGACAATAGGCTTATCGCTTAATTTAAGAGCATACAGTATATCTCAGAGGCGCCAAGCCTAAGTTGGGCGCCGGAACTTTGGCCATGGCGCGGCCAAGGCGGCAATGTTAGAAGCTCGACGGCTCTTCAGCAGAGCCAAAGTCGCTAGCGGGCCGGGGCTTAAGCTAAGCGCGCGGGGGATTTGATGAAAAAGGTTGAGGCGATCATTAAGCCGTTCAAGCTCGATGAAGTGAAGGAAGCGCTGCAGGCGGCGGGCCTCCAGGGCATCACGGTCACCGAGGCGAAGGGTTTTGGCCGTCAAAAAGGGCACACTGAGCTCTATCGCGGCGCTGAGTATGTCGTTGATTTCCTTCCGAAAGTTAAAATAGAGATCGTTCTCGCGGACGACGCCGTGGAGCGCGCCGTCGAGGCCATTCGCACGGCTGCGCAGACGGGCCGAATCGGCGATGGCAAGATTTTTGTTTCAAACGTCGAAGGCGCGATCCGAATTCGCACCGGCGAGACCGGCGCGGACGCCATCTAGCACTGAGCCCCCGCCCCATGAGCTTTCTCGCCAACATCTTTCGACGCTCCGCCGCGCCCAATTCGAAAACAGCTAAACAGCAAGATCAGCAAAGAGAGGCATCGAACCACATGACAACGGCCAAGGACGTTCTTAAGCAGATCAAGGATAACGACGTTAAATACGTCGATTTCCGTTTTACCGACCCGCGCGGCAAGTGGCAGCATGTGACGTTCGACGTTTCGATTGTCGATGAAGAAGCTTTGACCGAAGGCATCATGTTCGACGGCTCGTCGATCGCCGGCTGGAAAGCGATCAATGAATCGGACATGACGCTCCTTCCGGATCTGGATTCCATCTCCGTGGATCCCTTCTTCGCGGCGTCGACGCTCTCCGTCGTCTGCGACGTCGTAGAGCCCGCGACAGGCCAGCCCTACAACCGCGACCCGCGCGGCATGGCCAAGAAGGCGATGGAGCATCTGAAATCGACCGGCGTCGGCGACACGGCCTTTTTTGGTCCTGAGGCCGAATTCTTCGTCTTTGACGACGTGCGCTTTTCAGCCGAGCCCTACGATACGGGCTTCACGCTGGATTCGACCGAGCTGCCCTCCAATAGCGGCACGGCCTATGAGGGCGGCAACCTCGGCCACCGCGTGCGCACCAAAGGCGGCTACTTCCCGGTGCCGCCGGTCGACGCCGGACAGGACATGCGCGGCGAGATGCTCGCCGCCATGGCGGCCATGGGCGTCAAGGTCGAGAAGCACCATCACGAAGTCGCCTCCGCCCAGCACGAACTCGGTCTGAAGTTCGAGACGCTCGTCACGGTCGCCGACCACCTGCAGATCTACAAGTATGCGATCCATCAGGTGGCGCATTCCTACGGCAAGTCGGCGACCTTCATGCCGAAGCCGGTTTTCGGCGACAACGGCTCGGGCATGCATGTCCATCAGTCGATCTGGAAGGACGGCAAGCCGGTCTTCGCGGGCGACAAATACGCAGGCCTCTCTCAGGAGTGCCTGTGGTACATCGGCGGCATCATCAAGCATGCGAAGTCGCTGAACGCCTTCACCAACCCGTCGACCAATTCGTATAAGCGTCTGGTTCCGGGCTATGAGGCGCCGGTGCTGCTCGCCTATTCGTCGCGCAATCGTTCGGCGTCGTGCCGCATCCCCTTCAGCTCCAACCCGAAGGCGAAGCGCGTCGAAGTTCGTTTCCCCGATCCGACGGCGAATCCCTATCTGGCCTTCGCCGCCATGCTGATGGCGGGCCTCGACGGAATCGCCAACAAGATCGATCCGGGCGGACCGGCCGACAAGGATCTCTACGATCTGCCGCCGGAAGAATTGAAGGCCATCCCGACGGTGTGCGGCAGCTTGCGCGAAGCGCTCGATAATCTCAAGGCCGACCACGCCTATCTGACGGTCGGCGGCGTCTTCAACGAGGACTTCATCAACTCCTACATCGACCTCAAGATGCAGGACGTGATGCGCTTCGAGATGACGCCGCATCCGGTCGAATTCGACATGTATTACAGCTACTGACGAAAAGACGCGGCCGCCGCGCCTTCGCGCTGCGGCCACATCACGTCAAACCGGAAGGCGACGCCTCGCCTTCCGGTTTTTTTTGCGCTTTTTTTCGACTGCACGTTGCGCGGCCGTCCTGTCGCATAGGCGTCATGAGCCTGTCATTTCGCCGAGCGAAATTGCGGCGAAAGCAAGAGCGTCTCACACAACATTCGGGCGGGCGTTCCCACGCCGTCTCCACGTCGATCGCGCGCTTGACGCGGCGAGGTGGTTTCGGCCGCAATGATTTTGATGCAACGGAGAAAAGCCATGAAACTGCGCGCCCTCTCCGCCGCCGTCGCGGCTTTCGTAGTTTTGGCCGCCGGCGCTGTTGCGCTCGATCTGGAGCTCTCCCCCTACAAGGTCGTCAACGGACTTTCGGGAAAATTGAGGTCGGTCGGCTCGGACACGATGCATCACGAAATGGAGCTCTGGGCCGAAGGGTTTCAAGCGATCTACCCAAATGTGTCGATCGAACTTGTCGGCAAGGGTTCGAACACGGCGCCGCCGGCGCTCCTCTCGGGAGAATCCCAGCTTGGGCCGATGTCGCGGCAGATGAACCCCGATGAAATCGGGGCCTTCCAGGCGAAATATGGCTACAAGCCGACGGCGGTTCTGGTCGCGATCGACGCCTTGGCGATATACGTCCACAAGGACAACCCGCTCCAATGCATCAACATGGAGCAGATTGAGCGGGTTTTCGCCGCCGACCCGAAAAGCGGCGGCGGCAAGAGCATCCTAACCTGGGGCGAACTTGGCCTCACCGGCGAATGGGCGGCTAAGCCCATTGCTCTGCAGAGTCGAAATGCTTTGTCCGGCACCTATAAATATTTCAAACAGCACGCCCTCGCCGGCGCCGACTTCAAAGACACCGTACAAATGCAGGTTGGCTCTGAAGCCGTCGTCAGCGAAGTGACGAAGGACAAATACGCGATGGGCTATTCCGGCATCGGCTACAAGACGGCGGGGGTTCGCGCGGTTCCGCTGTCGTCGGGCAAAAGCTGCTATGACGCCTCCTTCGACAACACGTATTCGCGCAAATATCCGCTGGCGCGGGGTCTCTTTATTTACCTGATGAAGGACCCAAAGAAGCCGATCGACACGCTCAGCGGCGAATTCGTCAAATATGTTCTTTCGAGAGATGGTCAGACGCAGGCGAAGAAGGGCGGCTATTATCCGATCACCCGCAACATTCGCGAGCATGAGCTGACGCGCCTCGGCCTACTCGCATCGGCGAATTGACAGCAGGCGAAGGCCCGGAGCGCGCGCTCACTGACAAATGCGATAGCTGCCATTCGATCCATGGCGCTCGACGTCGAAATGAAGATGGCTTGCGTGATAGGGATCTGATCCAGGTCCAAGTATCGTGGTGAACCAGCCGCAAGCCGCCGTTCTTAGCGCCTTGACGTAAGCTGTCGATTGAGGATCCGGCTGAGCGTCGACGGCGATCTTTCGACCGTCCGAGAAAACAAATGCGCCGACATCAAGAGCGAGCCCTTTGGCGTGCGCGCTCAACTTGGCCCCGTTATCATGATTGCGGCCGCGGCATTCGTAGCCTGGACCTGTGTCAATCGCGACGAGCGACGCGCCCATCGTCCCGGGGCCGAGCGGCGCCAGCAGATTTTTCACGTAATCGGAAAATTGTAGCGCGAAGGCGCAACCCAGCAGCGGCTTAGCATTGAGCGCGACGCGCCGTACGCCGACCGTGACTGAAAGAAGACGGACCGGCGCCTCGATCGCGCACCCGTCAAGCGCGCCGGCAGGCGCTTCGGCGGGTTCGAAAGCGACGCCAGCCGCGCCCAGATTCGCCATGCAATCCTCGGGGGGATGGGGCTCCACTTGCTGCGGCTTGGCGCCAACGGCAGGCTTTGCCTCCGGTAGGGGGATGGTCTGAAACGCCGGTCGTCGTGGCGGCGTCGGCGCGTCGAGCGCCCCAGCGGAAGTTGCGACACCGCTCAACGCCAGAACGAGCGCAACCTCGACCGTACAGCGCACAAGCTCGCGAGAGATCGTCGTCCTCATCATCGCCTTTAGCCGCGCCATTCTTCTAATCCTGCAGAGGGGCGCCTACATTGGGGCGAGTGGAGGAAGCCAATGTCGAACGCCATCACCGTCACAGTGCCGCATGATCTCGGCGTCGAAGCGGCGAAAGCCCGAGTCTCCGAACAGCTGGCAAGGATGCAACGCGAATATGTGGACAAGGTCGCGCATTCCGAAGTCACCTGGGCCGGCGACGTCGGAACGGTTCGCGTGACGGCGCTCGGCCAGACGGCGACGGCGCAGATCACGGTGCTGAAGGATTTGCTGCGCATCGACGTTCAGCTGCCGTGGGTGTTGGCGGCCATTTCCGGCAAGCTGCAGCAATTAATCTCGCGCAACGCCGGCGACGCCTTGCGCATCGGCCAAGCGCCGAAAAACGACGCTAGCGCCGCGCGTAAAACACCGTAAAGCGGTGGCGCTTCCAGCCGATGTCGGCATAGCGGAATCCCGCGTCTTCGAGCCAGGCGATCTGATCGGCGAAGGTCGCGCTGCGATCGAGCTCCGTGCGCTTTCTCGCCGCCGCGAAATCATCGGCGGCGATTCCTGACCCTCGGACATCCGCTTCCCAGCGGCGCTGATAGGCGTCCTCGATTTCGCGCATCGCGCCGAGCGACTGGTCGGCGTTGAGGAACACGCCGCCGGGTCGCAGCGCATCATGAATCCGCCGGAAGAGTCGGCGCTTCGCCTCGTGATCGAGATGGTGGATGGAGAGCGCCGAGACGACGGCGTCGAGCGGCCCAGGGAGCGGCGCGGTTGCATAGTCCGCGAGCGACAGGCGCAGGCGCGCGCCGTAAACCGCGAGCCGTTCGCGCGCCGCATCGAGCATCCTCGGCGCGAGATCGACGCCTTCGACCTGCGCGCGGGGAAACCGCTTGAGAATCATTTCCGACAAGAGACCGGTGCCGACGCCAAGGTCGACGCATCGAAATTCTCCTTGGCCGACGGCCTCTTCGAGAAGGTCGAGCGTGGTCCCGTAGAAGGCGTCGAAATGTGGAATGAGTTTGCGTCGCAGCGCGTCATAGCCGGGAACGGCGTTTTCGAAAGCGGCGCGCAGCGCGTCGAAATTCGACTCGGTCATATGTGATTCCCGTATAGACCGCGGCCGTGGAGAGACGGTTTTCACCGCCCTTCCGCTCGCCTTCCGAAGTCGGGCGCTGCCGTGTCCTGCCCCTGCTCGATGATCGAGCGGCGGATGTCGCGGGTGCGGGAGAAGAATTCCAGCAGCCCCTCCCCGTCGCCCCGCCGGATCATCCGCTGCAGCACGCTGAGATCTTCGTTGAAGCGTCCCAGCATCTGCAGGACGGCGTCCTTATTGGCGAGGAAAATGTCGCGCCACATGATGGGATCCGACGCGGCGATGCGCGTGAAATCGCGAAAGCCGGACGCTGAGAATTTGATGACCTCGGAACGCGTCTCATCGCCGAAGTCATCCGCCGTGCCGACGATGTTATAAGCGATGAGATGCGGCAGATGGCTGGTGAGCGCGAGCACGGCGTCATGATGCGCGACGCTCATCGTCTCGACGTTGGCGCCCAAACGCATCCAGAACTTCGTCAGCCTTTCCACGGCTGCGGCGTCGGCGTTGTCGGGCGGCGTGAGAATGCACCATCGATTTTGAAACAGCGTGGCGAATCCCGCGTCCGGTCCGGAGAACTCCGTGCCGGCGATCGGATGGGCGGGAATGAAGCGCGCGGGTTCGGTAAGATGCGGCGCCATCTGCGCGACGACGGCGCCTTTCACCGAGCCGACGTCGGAAAGAACGGCGCCCTTTTGCAGATGCGGCGCGAGGCTTTGCGCAACGTCGCCGCAAGCGCCGACAGGCGTGCACACGATGACGAGATCGGCTCCACCCACCGCCTGCGCATAATCCTGTGTCGCAACGTCGGCGAGACCGAGTTCGCTGGCGCGTCTGACGACCTGAGGCGATGAATCCATCACCGCGACATGCCGCGCCGCGCCGAATTGGCGCGCCGCGCGCGCGATCGACGAGCCGATGAGCCCGACGCCGATCAGCGCCAGGCGTTCACAAGCAGGATCAGCCATGAACGCCTGCTTGCGCGTCTTGCCGCACGCGGGCGCTCTGCATGAATTCAGCAAGCGCTTCGACGACGCGCTCATTCGCCTCCTGCGCGCCGACCGTGAGCCGCAGGAACTCCCCCATGCCATAGGCGCCGATGGCGCGCAGCACCAGGCCGCGCGACATGAGGAAGCGGTCGGCGTCGAGGGCCGTCAATCCCGGCGCGTTAGGGAAACGTATGGCGACGAAATTGGCGACGCTCGGCAGAACGTCGAGGCCGAGCGCGGAAATTTCTCGCGAGAGCCACGGCAGCCAGCGGTCATTATGCGCGATCGCCGCCTCGAGATGCGCGCGATCCGACAGCGCGGCGATCGCCGCGACTGAACCCGCGCTCGAGACATTGAAGGGCGAGCGGATTCGGTTCAGCGCGTCGATCACATGCGCGGGTCCGTAGGCCCAGCCAACGCGCAGGCCCGCGAGGCCGTAGATTTTCGAGAAGGTGCGGGTCATCACGACATTTTCATGCGCATCGACCAGCGCGACGCCCGCTTCATAATCCTCGCGCAGGACATATTCGGCATAGGCGGAGTCGAGCACGAGCAGCACATGCGCGGGCAGCGAACGCGCCAGCCGCGAGACTTCATTCGCGGTCAGGAAAGTGCCGGTCGGATTATTCGGATTGGCGAGGAAAACGATCTTTGTTCTCTCGCTCACACAGGCAAGCAGCGCGTCAACTTCCGCTGTGTAGTTCGTCTCGGGAGCGACAACCGGCGTTCCCCCCGCGGCGAGCGTGACGATCTTATATTCAAGGAACCCATGCTGGCTGTAGACGCCCTCGTCTCCGGGCCCGATGTAGGCGAGCGCAAGCAGCTCCAGAAGATTGTCCGAGCCGGCGCCGGCGATGATCCGGTCCGAGTTCAGCGCGTAACGCGCGCCGATCGCCTCGCGCAGGGCGCGCGACGAACCTTCGGGATAAAGCGCCATATGGTCCGCCATGCCGCGCAGGGCCTCTATGGCGCGCGGAGATGGGCCGAGCGGCGTTTCGTTGGCCGACAATTTGAACACGCGCGCGGCGCCCGGCGCGGCGCTCCTGCCGGGCACGTAAGCGTCGATCGCGAGAACGGTTGAACGGGGGGTGGGCTTGGTCATGTGATCAATCGCCTGGCGCGAAGACGCCGCTGCGCGCGTCGTTGAGCTGGAAGCGCATCGCGTGGCTGCCGATCACGTCTACGCGCGCGCCCTCCACCCCCGCTTCCGCCAACGCTTTGGCGAAGGACTGGGCGTCAGCGTCGCCGGCGGCCGCGACAAGCAGCGCGAGCCCTTCCGGATGGGGGGCGCTCGCGAGGATTTCGCCTTTGAGCGTCTGGAAAGCGGCGGGCAGCGCGTGCGTCCAGCGCGCGAGGCCGACCGCATAAAGCGTCACGCCATGCGCCATTGCGTCGGCCGGAAGCCGCGCGACGACGAACATCGGCAGACCCGCAGGATGATTGGGCCGCTCGACGAAAGGCAGGCGCGCGATGATCTTGGGGGCGCCTTCGCCAACGAGGCGCATCCACCAGGCGCCATCCGACAGGCCGCCCGTCGCGCGCAAGATCCCCAGATCGCCGGTCGAGGCGGCGACCGCTTCGATCACCGCGCCAGCGCCGTGATGCGCGACATAGGGAACGGTGAACCCGAAGTGGAAGCGCGCCGAATCGCGCATCTGCGCGTCGCCGCCGCTGTCGTCGGCATGCACCGAATAATTCGCCTGCACATAGGTGAAGGTTGAGACGATGACGCGCCAAACGCCTTCGACGGCGTCGAGCGGCAGGAGCCCCTGGTGACGCTCGACCAGCGCGCGCATCATCTGCGCCTCGCGATCGGGTCGAAAGGCGCAGCCGACGCCCTGCGCGCGCTTCACGGCGATCAGCCGGTCGATGATCTCGCCGCGCTGCATCAACAGCCGATGCATGTCGCGATCGATCCGGTCGATCTCGTCGCGCAATTCGGCAAGCGTGTCCGCGGCGGGCATGAGCAAAGGCGCATTCTGCATGGCGCACTCTCTTAGGCCAGCGCGGGACAGGAGGCAACGAAAGGCTCCTACCCCGCCCCTTCCAGCAGCCGCGCTGCGGCGGCGCGCGCTTCTTCGGTGATGGCGGCGCCCGACAGCATGCGGGCGATCTCCTCGCGCCGCTCGCCCTCGGCAAGCACGGCGACGCTCGTCGCGACCCGCTTGTCCTTGCCGGTCTTCGCCGGCGCGCCCTTGCTGATGCGCAGATGCTGGCCGGCGCGCGCGGCGACCTGCGGCGCATGGGTGACGGCGAGCACCTGCGCGCGCGCGGCGAGACGCGCCAGCCGCTGACCGATGGCGTCGGCCACGGCGCCGCCGACCCCCGTGTCGATCTCGTCAAAAACCAGCGTCGGGGCCGAGCCGCGGTCCGCAAGAACGACCTTCAGCGCCAGCATGAAGCGCGCGAGTTCGCCGCCCGACGCGACTTTCGTCAACGGTCCCGGACGCGATCCCGGATTGGTCTGCACCCAGAATTCCACGCGGTCGATTCCTTCCGGCCCTGCGGACTCGGCGTCGCTCGTCACTTGCGTCGAGAAATGCGCGCCCTCCAACCGCAGCGGCTTCAACTCGGCGTCGACCAGCGCATCGAGTTTCTTCGCCGCTGCGCGGCGCGCCGCGGACAGCGCCGAGGCCGCTTCGTCATAGGACTGCTTCGCGTCTGCAAGCGCGCGCCCCAGCGCGACCAGCCGCGCTTCGGACGCATCGAGCGCGGCGATGTCATTGGCGAATTTTTCTTCAAGCTTCGCAAGGTCGGCGACCGCGACCTGATGCTTGCGCGCGGCGCCGCGCAGCGCGAACAGCCGCTCCTCGACCCGCTCCAATTCCGCCGGATCGAACTTCGTCTCAGTCAACGCGCGTTCAAGCGCTTCCTCGGCGAGGCCCAAGGCATCGACAGCCTGCGTCAAGGCGCGCGCAGGCGCGTCCAGCAGTTGCGGCGCCTGCGTCAGACGCCGCTCCAATCGCCGCGCCGCCTGAGCGATTTCCCGCGCCGGTGATCCGTCATTTGAAAACGCCGAGAGCGCGTCGGAGATATCCGAAGCGACCTTTTCGGCGCGCTGCATGAAGAGCCGTCGTTCGGCGAGCGTCTCTTCCTCGCCCTCCTGCGGCGCCAGCTCCGAAAGCTCGGCATGGGCATGGCGCAGATAGTCTGCGTCGGCGCGCGCCTTGGCGACGCGCGCGTCTTCTTCCGCCAGCGCGCGGCGCGCCGCCTGCCAAGCCCCGTAGCGCGCGCGCACGTCATTCGCTTGCGCGACGAGGCCGCCATGCGCGTCGACGAGCGCGCGATGCGCGTTCGGATCGACGAGCGCGCGTTCGTCGTGCTGACAGTGGATCTCGACGAGTTCGCGTCCAATCGCGCGCAGCGCCTGCGCGGTCGCCGGCTGATCATTCACAAAGGCGCGGGTGCGCCCGTCCGCCGCCTGCACGCGGCGCAACACCAGTTCGTCCTCGCTCGCGAGGCCGAATTCGCGCGCCGCGAGATGCGCGGGATGATTCGCCGGCGTATCGAACGCCGCCGTCACCTGGCCCTGTTCGCAGCCGGCGCGCACGAGCGACGCGTCGCCCCGCCCCCCGAGCGCCAGCACGAAGGCGTCGAGCAGGATCGACTTACCCGCCCCGGTCTCTCCCGTGAGCGTCGTCAGACCCGGCGCGAACTCGAGGTCGAGCGCGTCGATCAGCACGATGTCGCGAATGGAAAGACGGACCAGCATGGGGCGTTGCTCAAATGCCCTGGGCGCGCACATGCGCCGGAAGCCGCGCGCCGGCGACGCGCGGACGGCCCTCGATTATAGTCGCCAGCGCCCTTTTCCAAACGGAGATTTTATGGCCGATCTCGGCATCGACGACATTCGCGCGCTGCTGAGCGCAAAACCGCGACCCGTCGGCTGGCCGGCGCGGCGCGCCCGCATCGAGGAAGTCGGCGCCGTTTGGCCGAGCGCGCCGGATATCTCGTTGGAGCCGGCGTCGATCGACGGCATGGCCGCCGAATGGTCTTGCGCGCCAACGAGCGACCCGTCGCGCGCGCTGCTGTTCTTCCATGGCGGCGGCTACTGCTCCGGCTCGATCGTCAGCCACCGCCGCATGGCTACTGAAGCCGGACGCGCCGCGGGCGCCCGCACGCTTGCCGTCGAATTCAGACTCGCGCCCGAGCATCCGTTTCCCGCAGCCTATGAGGATGCGCTCGCGGCCTGGCGATTTCTTCGGGGACAGGGGTTTTCCGCGCGCCAGATCGCGGTCGGTGGCGACAGCGCCGGCGGCGGCCTGACGCTTGCCTTGCTGATGCGGCTGCGCGACCTCAAGGAGGCGCTCCCTGCCTGCGCCTGGCTCGTCTCGCCTTGGACCGATCTCACCCTCTCCGGCGAAACGCTGGCGACGAAAGACGACGCCGACCCGCTGCTGCATAAGGCCTATCTGGAGGAACTCGCGCAGGCCTATGTCCCGACCGGAGTCGATCGCCATGACCCGCGCGTCTCGCCGCTGTTTGGCGATCTGAGCGGCTTGCCGCCCCTCATGATTCAGGTGGGTTCAAACGAAACGCTGCTCGCCGATTCGACGCGACTTGCCGCGGCGGCCGGCGCCGCCGACGTTTCGGTCACGCTGGAGATTTGGCCGCGCATGATCCACGCGTGGCACTTATGGAATGCAAGGCTTGAGGAGGGCCGACGCGCGCTCGCCCATGCCGGCGCATTTATCCGGGCGCGATTATTGGAGGACGGCCAGATTCGCGTGGAGCGACTTTCCGATCTTCGAGAGCCATGAATCCGTGTATTCGTGCGGCTCGAGACCGTCCGTTTTCAGCAGAGCGTGGGCGTCCTTATACCACTGCGAATCCGGGTAATTATGCCCCAGGATGGCGGCGGCCGTCTGCGCTTCGTTGGTGACGCCCATCGCGAGATAGGCTTCCGTGAGACGATAGAGCGCCTCTTCGGTATGACGCGTCATCTGATATTTGCCGAGGACGTCGTGGAAACGGTTGATCGCGGCGGGGTAGTTCTTGCGAAGCAGATAGAAGCGCCCGACGTTCATCTCCTTGGCGGCGAGTTGGTCTCGCGTCACCTGCATTTTGTATTTGGCGTCGTTCACATATTCCGACTTCGGAAATTTCTGTACGAGCTGCGTGAAAACCTCGAGCGCCTTCTCAGCCGACTGCTGATCGCGCATGACGTCCGGCACCTGATTATAGAAGGACATGCCCGCGAGATAGTAGACATAAGGCGTATCGGCGGAGTTCGGATAAAGGCCGATATAGCGCATCGCCGATTGCACGGCGTCGTCATATTTGGGGTGCTCGTATTGAGCGAAGGTGGTCATCAGCAAGCCTTTGCGGGACCAATCCGATGACGGATATTGCTTTTCCAATTCGCCGAATTTCTTGGCTGCGCCCTCGTAGTCCTTGGCCTTCAGCCGCGCCAGACCGGCGTTATAGAGATCCTCGGCGGGGATGTCTGGCGTGACTTCCGTCTGATATTTCGTCCCGCCGCCGCCGAAGAGACCGAAACCGCTGGTGATCGAGTCCATGAGGTCGGCGCGCGCCGGCGCCGCGCCGATCGACAAGGCCGACGCCAAAGCCAACACTCTGATTGAACGATCGAAAACCGACATGTGTTGCCCCATTGCGGCGCTGCGCGACGCTCGCGCGGTCCCGGCGCCCTCTAACCTCAATAAAGCCAAATGGCGTTGCTGGACGCCCTTGCCCTGCCCTGACGGCGGGCGGCGCACCGATCCCGCCTTTGCGGTCGGCTGAAAGAAGAACCTTCGATCTGGCGAGATTATGGCGACAGGCTTCGGCCTGTCGCACTCACGCCTTCGTTATGCCCGCTGTCGAGTTCGAGCGCCAGGGCGCCCGCGCGCGCCGCAGCTTCGAGGAGCGCGAGGTTGAGGCTATGGCCGCCGCGATAGGAGCGGAAGGCGCCTATGATCGGCGCCCCGGCCAGCGCCAGATCGCCGACGACGTCGAGCATCTTGTGGCGCACGCATTCGTCGGCGAATCGCTCCCCCTGCGAATTGATCGCGGCGCGGGCGTCAAAGACGAGCGTGTTGTCGAGATTGGCGCCGAGCGCCAGACCTTCACGCCACAGCCGCTCGGCGTCGCGCAGGAATCCGAAGCTGCGAGCGCCGGCCAGTTCGCGCCGGAACGTCTCGGGCGTCAGATCAAGCGCCAGGCGTTGGCGGCCGACTGGACGGGAAAAGGCGATTTCCACATCCAGATGAAGGCCGGATTCTGCCGGCCGCAGCTCCGCCCAGCCGGCCCCGTCGGATACGCGCGCCGGAGTGACGACGCGCAACACGCGCCGAGGCGCAGCAAGCGCCACGACGCCGGCCTCGTCGATCGCCGAGACGAAGTCGCGGGCCGAGCCGTCCATCGCTGGAACCTCGTCGCCTTCCAGCAAAACCAGCGCATTGTCGACGCGAAGCGCGCCAAGCGCGGCCATCACATGCTCGACGGTCGACACGCTCGCGCCGTCGCCGGCGAGCTGGGTGCGCAATGTCGATGCGTCGACGCGCGACCAATGCGCTTCGATATCGGCTCCGGCGACGCTGAAAACGATCCCGACGTCAGCGCCGGCAGGCGCGAGCGTCATGCTGGCGGGACGGCCGCCATGCACGCCCTGGCCGGTTAACGTGAAGCTTCGTGCGAGCGTCTGCTGAACCGCCGGCGCGGCCGCGCTCCCGGGACGCGCAGCGCGGCGCGCGCGCAACGCAGGTCGGCGTGAATCCGAACGAATGGCGCAACCCTCCCCTAAAGCCCGGACGAACGATAGCAAATCCGGGCGCCGACGCTCCAGTCACGCTTTCTTACAGTTTGTTACAAGACCCGGCGGCCAAAATGAAAAGGCCCGCGCGAGGCGGGCCTTTTCCGATTGTCGAGAATGTTTCAGTGGTTGGCTTGGCGACGCAGGAAGGCCGGGATCTCCAGATGATCCTCCTCGGACGGGCGCGGCTGCAGGGCGCGACGACCATGCGAATCGAGCGCAGCATGTCCCCCGGCGCCGACCGGCGCCGGCGCGGCCGGACGCTTGCCATATTCGGCGTGGGTCGCCGAAGGCTGGCCTGTGGGAGCCATTTGCGGGCGCGGGGCCGGCGCGGCGGGTCCGCCATGCATCGAATCTTCCTGTCGGCTCGCCCCGAAGGAGGCGAGGCGCTCGAAGATCGATTTGCGCCGAGGATCGCCAGCGCCCATCTGCTGACGCAGCTGTTCCTGGATGGGCTGGGGAAAATCCTCGAGCTGAGGCATGCGCGGCGCACGCGGCTGCTCGGGGGCCGGGGGCACATAGGCGACCGCCGGCGCTTCGTGACGCTCGGCTTCGAATCTCGGCTCGCCATAGGCGAGACGCGGCGGCGCCGGCTCGAGATAAATGCCATGCGGCGGCGCCTGCTCAGAATAATAGCCGGCTGCAGCCTGCGGCTCTTCGCGATGACGCAGGACCGGCGCGGCCTCGACGGCCGGCGCCTGCTGAGCGCGCGCCTGCTGCAATTGGGCGCGCAGGCGCTCGGCGGCCTCGGCGAGACGCGATTCGCTCGTCGGATCATCGGCCGTGATGGCGGTCAGGTCGATGCCCGTCGCGACGACGGAGACGCGCACCACGCCCTCAAGCGACGAGTCGAATGTCGCGCCCAGAATGATGTTGGCGTCCTCGTCGACCTCCTGGCGAATGCGGCTCGCCGCCTCGTCGACTTCGTAGAGGGTCAGATCGTGGCCGCCGGTGATCGAGATCAGCAGGCCGCGCGCGCCCTTCATCGACACTTCGTCAAGCAGCGGATTGGCAATCGCGGCTTCCGCGGCAAGATTGGCGCGATTTTCGCCCGTGGCTTCGCCGGTGCCCATCATCGCCTTGCCCATGCCACGCATGATCGAGCGGACGTCAGCAAAATCGAGATTGATGAGGCCTTCCTTGACCATCAAATCCGTAACCGACGCGACTCCCGAATAGAGAACCTGGTCGGCCATGGCGAAGGCGTCGGCGAAGGTCGTCTTCTCCGTGGCGATGCGGAAGAGATTCTGATTCGGGATGACGATCAGCGTATCGACGCATTTTTGCAGTTCGGAGATGCCCGATTCGGCGATGCGCAGGCGCCGCTGACCTTCAAAATGGAACGGCTTGGTGACGACGCCGACGGTGAGAATGCCCATTTCGCGCGCGATCTGGGCGATCACCGGCGCAGCGCCCGTGCCGGTGCCGCCGCCCATGCCGGCGGTGACGAAGCACATATGCGCGCCGGAGAGATGCTCGCGAATTTCTTCGCGCGCTTCTTCCGCCGCGGCGCGGCCGACTTCCGGCTGAGCGCCGGCGCCCAGTCCTTCCGTCACCTGCAGGCCCATTTGAATGATTCGCTCGGCCTGCGACGACGCGAGCGCCTGGGCGTCAGTATTGGCGACAAGGAAATCGACGCCCGACAGACCGGAGGTGATCATATTGTTGACGGCGTTGCAGCCGCCGCCGCCGACGCCGCAAACCATGATGCGGGGCTTCAATTCCCTGAGTTCGGGAGCTTTAAGGTTGATCGTCATCTGCCAGGCCTCTCACCAATGCGTTCACAACTCGGCGCCCGTTGTCCTTCGCCCTTGGACGCCCGGTCGCCGAACGCGTCGTCCTTGGCAATCATCCCCGGCGTGTCGAAGCGCGCGCCGGGTCGAAAGAATCACTTTCACGCGATACTAGAAGCTTTCTCTTAACCATCTCCCTACGCGCGAGATGTATCCGTCAGTTCCCGTCGCCGCGCGCTCGATCCGGCGCGGCTCGAAATATTCGTGCGCGGCGACTTGCGGATAGACGAGCAGCCCGGCCGCGGCCGCGAAGGCGGGGCTCTTGGAGGAATCCGGCAAGCCCTCGACACCGATCGGACGTCCGACCCGAACCTGTCCGCCGAGAATGCGGCGCGCCGCCTCGGCGACGCCTGTGAGCTGGCTCGCGCCGCCCGTCAGCACGATACGACGGCCAGGACCGCTCGGATGGCCGGCCTTCGCCAAGCGATCGCGCAGGAACTCCAGCGTTTCCTCTATTCGCGGGCGAATGATGCGCACGAGATGCGATTTAGGCGCATGCGCCTTGTGATCGCTCTCGCCGACGTGATCGAAGGAAATGGTTTCGCGCTCGTCTGATGTCGAAGCGATCGCCGAGCCGTGAAAGGTCTTCAGCCGCTCCGCGTCGGAGAGCCGCGCGTCGAGTCCGCGCGCGATGTCCATGGTGACGTGGGCGCCGCCAAGCGTGACGGCGTCAAGGTGAATCATCTCGCCCCTGGCGAAGACGGCTACGGACGTGGATCCAGCGCCCATGTCGATGACCACGACGCCCATCTCGGCCTCGTCCGGCTCGAGCGTGGAGAGTCCGGCGACGTAAGGCGCGGCGGCCATGGCTTCGACGCTGAGATGGCTGCGCTCGACGGCGACGAGAAGATTGCGGGCGGCGGCCTGATCGCAGGTCGCGACGTGGAGATCGACCGCGAGCTCTTCGCCGATCATGTCTTTAGGCTCTCGGATGCCGGACACGCCGTCGAGCGAAAAGCCCGTCGGCAGCGAGTGCACGGCGACGCGGCCGCGAGCGAGATGATGCGCGGCCGAAGCCTCTAGAACCCGATGAATGTCGTGTTCGGCGACTTCCCGGCCGCCGATGACGCGTTTTGCCTGAAAATGCTGCGAGGACAGTCGGCCGCCCGACGCCGTGACAAGGACGCGCTCCACCTGCATGCCGGCCATGCGCTCGGCGGCGTCGACGGTTTGCCGGATCGCGGCGTCGGCGGCGTCCATGTCGACCACGAGGCCGTTCTTCACGCCCAGAGAGCGCTGATGGCCAATGCCAACGACGCGAACGCGATGCGTGCGCCAGTCGCCGGGCGCGACCGCGCCAAGCGGGGTCAGCCGAGCGATCAGGCAGGCGATCTTCGACGTGCCGACGTCAAGCGCCGCGAACGTCGCGGAGCGACGCGGCGAGAGCGGCTTCATGCGCGGTGGGACACCAGGGGAAATCATGCAGCTAACCACCACTCTTGGTCGACTTGCGCGGCGCAAGCTGCGCTTCGCGCGCCGCAGCGGCCTCTTCGGTCAGCCTGACGCTGACGCGGTCGGGAATGCGCAAGTCGATGAACATGACGTCCTTGTCGAGGATCCGCGCCTCTCGCTGCAGCCGCGCGAGCGTCTCCAGCGCGCCGGATGGATCAATCTCCGGCAGTTTCACCGTGACGCCATTCGTCACCTCGAAGTTCCAGCGGCGTCCCGCGACGAGCACGCCGGCCTTGATGCGATGCGCAAGGTCGCCGGCCTTCGTCATCAGCATGAGAAATTCGAGCAGCCGCTTCTGCGCGCCCTCGCCGACGACGAACGGCAAACCGAGATAGCGCTGGTCGCGCAACTCATCGATCGGCACGCCGTCTTCGGAAATGACGGCGACGCGTCCGTCGCGCTGCCACAAGGCGCTTGGCTGCCGCTCTTCGATCGCGACGACCAAGCGATCGGGATACAGCTTCATCACCCGCGCGGTTTTGACGAGGGGGACCTGCATCAGCCGGTCGCGCACCGCCGTCGCATCGAGAAAGGGCAAGGAGTTTCGCGGGCCGACGCCCGCGGCGTCGAGAAGTTCGCGTTCGGTCAAACGCGATTGACCGGTGATGGTGACGGCGGAAATCGGAAACCCGGCGGCGCGCGCCGCGATGTCGTAGAGCTCGCCCTCACTTGCGACGAGAGCGGCGTAGCCGCCGTTCTCGACGAATCCCGCCGCGCCGATCGCGGCGAAGAGCGCTAGCGTCGCCAGAGCGCCGACGCCGGGACGGCCCAGCAAGGCGAGGCGCGAAAGGAGGCGTTCACCGCGGGTTCTTCGCGCCGACGCGCGCGGAGCGACCGCCGCGGCGACGGGAACGGCTGCCGGCGGCGGGGAGGACGCAACGGCGGCCGCCGCCAAGGCGTATGGGGCTTCTCCGGGAACGATGGGGACGAGCGAGTGCCGAGCCGAAAATGACTCTCTCAACGATCGCAGGATGCGTCTTCCACCATCCATCTGACCAACTCGCCGAATGAAAAACCTGCGTATGCCGCCATTTCTGGCACGAGCGAGGTCTCCGTCATTCCCGGCTGCGTGTTCACTTCCAATACGACGAGCTCGCCCGTACCTCCGGGGCGGTCGTCGTATCGGAAGTCCGCGCGGCTTACGCCGCGACAGCCGAGAGCTCGGTGAGCCTCAAGGGCCAAATGTTGGACCTCTTGGTAAATATTCTGTTTAAGATTTGCCGGAAGGACGTGTTTCGAGCCGCCCTTGGCGTATTTCGCGTGATAATCGTACCAGCCGCCGTCGGCAGCGAGAATTTCGATCACGTCGAGAGCCTTGTCGTTCATGACCGCGCATGTGAGTTCGCGCCCGGCGATGAACTGCTCCGCGAGCATCATGTCGCCATGAGTCCAATCCTCACGCCATAATTCCTGCGGGGGATGCTCTTGGCCCTCGCTGACGATGAAGACGCCGAAGGAGGAGCCTTCGGAAACGGGCTTGAGGACATATGGAAGGGGCAGCGCGTGCGCTTTGGCGGCGTCGAGCCTGTGCAGAACGCGCCCTTTTGGCGTCGGAACGCCGGCCGCCGCCATCACCGTCTTCGCGATATCCTTTTTCATCGCCACCGAAGAGGCGAGCACGCCCGAGTGCGTGTAGGGGATGCGCAGAAGCTCCAGCGCGCCCTGAATGCAGCCGTCCTCGCCAAACTTGCCATGAAGCGCGTTGAAGGCGACATCGGGTTTGAGCGCCGCAAGAACATTTGCGACGTCATGCCCCGCGTCGACGCGGGACACTTGAAATCCCTGCTCTTCGAGGGCTTTCGCGCAGGCTTCGCCCGAGCGCAAGGAAATTTCGCGTTCGGCGGAGAGTCCGCCCATCAGAACGGCGACGTGCTTGGTCATGTGCTCTCGACTTGAAAAATGCCAACTAGAGTTCCGAATAGGCGGCTTCGTCGGCTTCCGAAGCCCATTCGGCGAATGTGGCGAAAGGACAGAATGAGTCGCTTAACGCGCCTGACGCTGGCGAAACTCGATCTTTGACCGAAGGACTCTTCTTCGGTCCTTGCTCGTCGCCGCCTTTCGACGTGGCCGCCGTTTCAGTAGCGTCCGAGAATCTGTGCGATCTATTTCGAGGCGGCACGGCGGGAATCTCCTCAAGCGTCCACGCTAAGATCTCAGCAGCGACTCCGCAATCTTCTGGCGCCATTCATCTCAAGCGACGCCTATACGCTTGATTTCCCAATGTAGTTCGACGCCGCTCGTTTCGCGCACGCGCCGGCGCACCTCTTCGCCAAGCGCCTCGATGTCGGCGGCGCTCGCACGCCCCCGATTGATGAGAAAATTGCAATGCATTTCGCTCACCTGCGCATCGCCGACGACGAGTCCGCGACAGCCGGCCGCATCAATCAATTGCCATGCCTTGCGGCCGTCAGGATTCTTGAAAGTCGAGCCGCCGGTCTTTTCCTTGATCGGCTGCGAGGCCTCACGCGCCGCGGTGATGCGATCCATCTCGGCGATGATCGTCGCCGGATCGCCGGGACGTCCCTGGTAAAGCGCCTGCGTGAAGATCACATCGTCGGGGGCGGAACAATGGCGATAGGAATAGCCCATGTCGGCGACGCCAAAGACGCGGACGTCGCCGGCGCGGTCGACGCCGCGCGCTTCAATCAGCGCGTCCTTGGTCTCGCCGCCATGCGCGCCGGCGTTCATGCGCAACGCGCCGCCGATCGCGCCGGGAATGCCGCGATAGAAGGCGAGTCCGTCAACGCCCGCTTCGGCGGCCGCGCGCGCGGCCTTCACGTCGGGGACCGCGGCGCCGACGCGCAGCCTGCAGCCGTCCTCGACGACGATCTCGCCAAAACCCTTGGCCGACAGGCGTATGACCACGCCTTCGACGCCGCCGTCGCGCACGATCAGATTGGAGCCAAGGCCGACGACGGATACGGGAATCTCTCGCGGCAATCGCGCGAGGAAATAGGCGAGATCGGCTTCGTCGGCCGGCATGAACAGGATCTGCGCCGGCCCGCCGACGCGGAACCATGTGTAAGGCGCGAGCGGCTCATTCGCCGTGATGCGCCCGCGCAATTGCGGCATCGTGGCCGTTATATCAGCGGAGATATCGGGGAAGGTCATGTGCGGCTTTCGGCTTGATCGGCGCTACGTCACAGTTCCGCGATTTGGATGACACGCACGCCATGACCCGAGCGGAAGCGGCGATCGTTCGTGACGAAGATATCGCATTGCGAGGCCAACGCTGTTCGAAAATGCACCGCGTCTATCAGTCTTAGGCCGAGATCGGCGCCGAGGCGCGCCGCCCCGACGAGAGTATCGAGGTCCACGGGCCGAATGTCGAAGGTCCTCTCCTCAAAGAACAGTCGATCGTAACCGTTTTCGAGCACCTGACTCTGACGTCTGAAGGCGCCGTAAAAGCATTCCGCAACGCAGATTTCACTCGTGACAAAGGTCGTGTTTCGTTCGATGAGGGCGTACCAGAGGCTGGAGACCTTCGAATAAAACGCCGGATTCGCCTCGATGAAATAGATGACCGAGTTTGCATCGAAATAGGCCCGCCCGCCTTCGACCGGAAGCGTCTCATTCATCGCCGCGGAATTCACGGATGCGCGCGTCGATCTCCTCAATGGATTGCGGTCCGACAAGCCGGTGGCCGATTCCCTCCAGCTCCTTCAGGCGACGAATGCGCTCTTGCGGCGAAGGCTGGGTTTCCTTTTGCACGATGCGCGGAAGAAACTGCTTTAGCGTTTCCTCAACGAGATAAGAACGCGAACGGCGCGTGCGCCGCGCCGCCTCGTCGAGGATTTTACGCGTTTCGTCGGTAAGACGGACGGATGTCGGCGCGGGTGAGGCGGATTTCATGACCCAGATAGGTTTGACTACGATGTAGTCAATTGTAGTAACGATCCTGCGGAAGTCAAATCATGCCACATAATTCACGTCACTTCGTCACGAGCTACGAAGCGTCCAACCCTCCCCCGCTTCGCGGGAGAGGGAGCGGGCCACGCGTTTCGTCCAAGCCCCGCGAACGCCGCTCGTCAGGGTCCTCTCCCGCTTTAGCGGGGAAGGGACAGGGAGGGGGCGAAACCAACGCCATCACCCCTGCCCCGCCGCGAGCTGCTCCGGCAGCGCATAGGCCCATTGCGTGATATTGCCGGCGCCAAGACACACGACATAATCGCCCGGCGCGACGATCTCGCGAACCATCGCCGCCAGCACTTCGGGAGAGGGCAGCCCCATCGCGCGGCGATGGCCATGCGCCTTGATGGCGGACACGAGCGCATCGCGATCAGCGCCCGGAATCGGCTGTTCGCCCGCCGGATAGACGTCGGCGATGATGACCACGTCCGCGTCGTTGAAACAGGTGGCGAAAGCATCGAAAAGCGACTGCAGCCGCGAATAGCGATGCGGCTGCATCAGCGCGACGACCTTGCCCTTGGTGGAGGCGCGCGCCGCGCGCAGCACGGCGGCGATTTCGACGGGATGATGTCCATAGTCGTCGAAAATCTGCACGCCGTTCCATTCGCCCGTCTTGGTGAAGCGCCGCTTCACGCCGCCAAAGCCGGCAAGCGCCTTGCGGATTTGTTCGGGCGACAGGCCGAGCTGATTGGCGACGGCGATCGCCGCCGTCGCGTTCAACGCATTGTGATGGCCCGGCATCGGCAGGACGAGATTTTCGAGATAGATCGCCTGCGACGTCTTGCGGTCGCGCAGCAGCACATTGAACTTCGACACGCCGCCCTCGAGATCGACGTCGAGCAGACGCACGTCGGCCTGCGGATTTTCGCCATAGGTGATGACGCGGCGGTCCTCGATGCGGCCGACGAGCTCCTGCACGGTCGGATGATCGAGGCACATCACCGCGAAGCCGTAGAAGGGAATATTCTCGACGAAGTTGCGGAAGGCTTCCTTGATGGCGTCGAATGTATGGAAATGGTCGAGATGTTCGGGATCGATATTGGTGACGATGGCGACGTCCGCCGGCAGTTTGAGAAACGTGCCGTCGCTTTCGTCGGCCTCCACCACCATCCAGTCGCCGGCGCCAAGACGCGCATTCGTGCCATAGGCGTTGATGATGCCGCCGTTGATCACGGTCGGATCGAGGCCGCCGGCGTCGAGCAGCGTCGCAACGAGCGAGGTCGTCGTCGTCTTGCCATGCGTGCCGGCGATGGCGACGCATTGCTTGAGGCGCATCAACTCGGCCAGCATTTCGGCGCGACGCACGACCGGCAGACGTTTTTCGCGCGCCAAGACAAGTTCGGGATTGTCGCGCTTGATCGCGGTGGAGACGACGACCACTGCGGCTTCGCCGAGGTTTTTCGCGTCATGTCCGATGCTGATCGTCGCGCCCTTTTCGACGAGACGCTTGACGTTGGCGTTCTCGGCCGCGTCAGATCCCTGCACCTTGTAGCCGAGATTGAGCAGCACTTCGGCGATTCCAGACATGCCGATGCCGCCGATGCCGACGAAGTGAATCGGGCCCAACTCTTTCGGCAGTTTCATCCTAGCTCCGTTTCGTAGCGCCTGTCCGCGCCACGTCGATGATCAGATCGGCGAGACGATCGGCGGCGTCGGCGACGCCGACGCTCTTTGCGGCTTCGGCGCGCGTCGCGAGTTGCGCCGGCGCATTGATGAGTTCACAAAGCCGCCGCGTCAAAAACTCCGGCGTGAAGTCGCTCTGGCGCACGGTTTCGGCGCCGCCCGCCGCTTCGAGAAAAGCCGCGTTCGCCGCCTGGTCCTGGTCGAGCGCATGCGGCAACGGCACCAGCATCGCCGGTCGCCCGACGACCGCGAGCTCCGAGACCGTCGACGCGCCGGCGCGGGTGATGACGAAATGCGCCGCAGCGAGCCGCGCCGGGAAGTCGGCGAAAAAGGGCGCAATCTCGGCGTCGACCCCAGCGCCGGCGTAGATCGCCTCGACCCGCGCGATATCTTCGGGACGCGCCTGTTGAACGACAGAAATTTTCGCCCGCAGCGCGTCGGGGAGCGCCGCGACGGCCGCCGGCGCGATGTCCGCCATAACGCGGGCGCCCTGAGAGCCGCCGGCGACGAGCAGCCGGAACATTCCATCGTCGAACGAAGGATAGGGAGTCTTGGCGGCCTCGAGCACATTGGGACGCACGGGATTGCCGGTGACGACGACCTTGCTTTGCAAGGCTGCGGGCACGGCCAGAGTCGGCAGGCCGGCGGCGATCCTGTCGACGCGGCCGGCGAGGAAGCGATTGGCCTTGCCCATGACGCCATTCGCTTCATGCAAAGCGCTCGGCACGCCGATATAGGACGCCGCAAGCAAGGGCGGAACGGTCGGGTAGCCGCCGAAACCGATCACCGCGGCCGGCTTGACCTGGCGCAGCAGCGCGACAGCCTGCGCAGTTCCAAGGGCAAGACGCGCGACCGCCTGAGCCTTGGCGAGCAGCGAGCCGCCCCGCGGCGTGCCGGCAGGAATCACATGCAGGGCTCGCGCCGGAAAGGCGCCGCCGTAGCGCAGGGCGCGCTCCTCGGTGACGAGCTCCACCGCCAGCCCGCGGGCGGCGAGCGCATGCGCAAGCGCCTCGGCCGGAAAAAGATGGCCGCCGGTGCCGCCGGCGGCGAGGAGAATCGGCGAATCGATCATACTGAGGCTTTTATCACGCGGCGGCGGGCGCGCCCGTCGCGGCGAGCTCACTTAGCACGC